>NZ_JBJGYO010000039.1:0-29039 GCF_054050035.1 Geodermatophilus sp. SYSU D00815
GGGGGGCGCCGCCGGGGCGAGGCCGGCGGGGCGCGCCGCCCCCGCCGCCCCCCCCCCCCCCCCCCCGGGCCGGACCACGAGCCGCGGCCGGCTCCGGGGCAGGGGAGCCGGCCGCGGTCTCAGCCGGCGATCGCCGCCACCGGGGCGGTCCGGGCCGCCCGGCGGGCGGGCAGCACCGAGGCCAGCAGCCCCGCCAGCGTGGCGACGGCGACGATCGCGGCGACCTGCAGCCAGGGGACGCTGAGGACCACCTCGCCGACGCCGCCGAGCACCGAGGCGGTGCCGATCAGCCCGTACGCGCCGCCGAGCAGCACGCCGAGCACCGCCGCCACGCCGGCCACGAGGGCGGCCTCCCACGCCAGCAGCCCGCGCAGCTGCCCGCGGGTCAGACCGAGCGCCCGCAGCAGCCCGTTCTCCTGCCGCCGCTCCACCACCGACAGCGCCAGCGTGTTGCCGACGCCGATCAGCGCGATCAGGACGGCGATGCCCAGCAGCCCGGTGACCACCAGCAGCAGCACGTCGAGCACCTCGGTCAGCTGGTCGCGCACGGTCACGATGCCGCTGACCCGGGCCGACGGGGCGAGGCTGCCGGTCACGTCGGTGACCCGGTCGACCGTCGCCACCTGCCGGTCGGGGTCGGCCTCGGTCAGCCGCAGCCACAGCTGGTCCACGCCGGCCTCGGGCGCCAGCGTGCGCAACTGCGCGGCGGTGAGCAGCAGCGGCTGGTCGCCGTCCACGACGCGGGCGGCGAGGGCGAGCTCGCGTCCGCCCTGCGCCAGGGGCACCGTGCCGCCGTCCACGACCCCCCAGGAGTCGGCCTGCCACTGCGGGACGACCGCCTGCCCTGGCTCGGGCAGCACGACCTTGTCGGTCGACCGCAGCACCGTCTCGACGTCGGCGACGTCGACGCCCTGGACGTACCAGGGCTCGCCGTCCGGCCCGAGCACCTCGGCGGCGAGCACCGGCGTCCCGCCGACGACGCCGTCGACCTCCTCGAGCGAGCCGAGCAACCCCTGCGGCAGCGTGCCGTCGACGCCGGCGACGACGACGTCGGCGGGGAACTCGGCGTCCAGGCCGGCGGTGGCGGTCGCCTTGGTCGACGCGGCACCGACCACCATCGCGCTGGTCAGCGTCACGCCGATGAGCAGCGCGGTCGCGGTGGCCGCCGTCCGGCGCGGGTTGCGGGTGGCGTTGCCCGCCGCCAGCCGCGCCGGCACGCCGCCCAGCCGCCCGGCCAGGCGCCCGGCGCCGGCGACCACCGGCGGGACGGCGCGCTGGGCGAGCAGCACGATCCCGAGGAAGCTCATCGCCCCGCCCGGCAGCGCGATCAGCACCTGCGCCATGAGCACACCGACCGCCATGAGCGCCGCGCCGGGCAGCAGCAGGAGCAGGCCGAGGACCAGCCGGAGCACGCCGGGACGGGAGCGCAGCGGCGCCCGGTCGGTGGGGCGGAGGGCGGCGAGCGGGGCCACCCGCGTGGCGGCGCGGGCCGGCGCCAGCGCGGCCAGCACGGTGACCGCCGTCCCGACGAGCACGCCGACGGCGATCGCGTACACCGGCACGTCGAGCCCGGACAGCGGCACGGGGGAGTCGACGTCGCCGGCGACCGCCGAGACGGCGCCGGCCAGCCCGGTGCCCGCCGCCACGCCCAGCGCCGAGGAGACCAGGCCGGTGACCACCGCCTCGCCGAGCACGCTGCGCCGCACCTGCCGCGCGGTGGCGCCGACGCAGCGCAGCAGCGCCAGCTCGCGGGTCCGCTGCGCCAGCAGGACGGCGAAGGTGTTCGCGATGACCAGGCCCGCCACGAGCACCGCGACGGTGCCGAAGACCAGCAGCACCGCGGCCAGGGCGGTGGCGTTGCCCATCATGGCCGCCGCGGCCTCCACCGCCTGCTCGGTGCCGGTGCGCACGGTGACGGCGCGGCCGGCGAGGGCGGCGGCCACGTCGGCGCGGACCTGCTCGGCGGAGGCGCCGGGGGCGGCCGCGACGCGCAGCTCCGTGGGGTCGACGGCGCCCCACGCCCGGGCCTGGGCGGGCACGACGAAGGCCCGCGCGTAGAGGCCGGCCTCGGGGTCGCCGCGCAGGTCGACGATGCCGGTCACGGTGACCTGCTCCGTCGTCCCGGCGCCGTCGACCGCCACGGTGAGCACGTCGCCGACCTCGGCGCGGGTGCGCTCGCTGACCGCGACCTCGCCGGGGCGGTCGGGCAGGACGCCGGCGGTCGTCTCCTGCCAGCGCAGGGCGGGGTCGTCGGCGACGGTGTCGACGAACAGGTACTGCGCGCCGCCGCGGCGGGGGACGCCGGCCTGCACCGACGTCTGCCAGGCCGGGTCGACGGCCCGCACCGACGGCAGGCCCTCGAGCGCGGGCACGTCCGGGGCGAGCGAGCGGCCGTCGTCGGAGGTGACCACGGCGGCCGTGTCGACGTAGCGGGCGCCGACCCCCTCCAGGACGGTGGTGCGGGTGGTCTCGTTGAGCACGAGGGTGGCCACGACGAAGCCGACGGCGACGACGACGGCGAGGGTCGAGGCGACCAGCCGGGCGGCGTGCGCGCGCAGCTGGGCGAGGAGGACGCGACGCACGGCGGCTCAGGCCCCCAGCCCGCGGAGCGCGTCGAGCACCGACTCGGCCGTGGGCCGCAGCAGCTGGCCGGCCAGCCGCCCGTCGGCGATCAGGACGACGCGGTCGGCGTAGGCGGCGGCGGACGGGTCGTGGGTGACCATGACGACCGTCTGGCCGGTCTCCTTGACGCTGGAGCGCAGCAGGCCGAGCACCTCGGCGCCGGCGCGGGAGTCGAGGTTGCCGGTGGGCTCGTCGGCGAAGACGACGTCGGGCCGGGGGAGCAGGGCGCGGGCGATCGCCACGCGCTGCTGCTGCCCGCCCGAGAGCTCGTGCGGCCGGTGGCGCAGCCGCTCGCGCAGGCCGAGCCGGGCGATGACGGCGTCGAGCCAGGCGCGGTCCGGGCGCAGGCCGGCCAGCTGCATGGGCAGGGTGATGTTCTCCAGCGCGTCCAGCACCGGCAGCAGGTTGAACGCCTGGAAGACGAAGCCGATCCGCTGCCGGCGCAGCGTGGTCAGCTGGTCGTCGCGCAGGCGGGTCAGCTCGGTGTCGCCCAGCCACACCTGACCGGCGGTCGCGGTGTCCAGGCCGGCCAGGCAGTGCATGAGCGTCGACTTGCCCGAGCCCGACGGGCCCATGATCGCGGTGAACTCGCCGCGGGCGAACTCGACGTCGACGCCGGCGAGGGCGTGCACGGCGGTCTCGCCGCTGCCGTAGGTCTTGCGCAGCCCGACCGCGCGGACGGCCGCCGTCACGGGCGGGGCCGGCGGTTCACCGGGGACGGTCAGGACGGGGACGGACACTTTCTCGGACCTCCAGGCACGGGAACGACAACGCTGCTCACGCTGCCGGTCCGAACCGTCACCGCGCGTCGGAGCGGAGGCCGATCTCGACGTCATCCCCCGGTCGTACGTGGGCTTTCGGTACCGCCCCGCCGTCCTCCGGGCTTTCGGTACCGAAAGCTCGGAGCGCGAGTGCCTAGGCGTCGCGGAGGAGGTCCGCCGGCTGGACGAGGCCGGTGCGGTAGGCGAGGACGACGGCCTGCACGCGGTCGCGGGAGCCGGTCTTGGCCAGCACCCGCCCGACGTGGGTCTTCACGGTCGCCTCGCTGACCACGAAGTGCTCGGCGATCTCGGCGTTGGTCGCCCCGTAGGCCATCTGCACCAGCACCTCCCGCTCGCGCGGCGTGAGCTCGGCGAGCTGGTCGGCCACCGGGGCGGGGGCGGCGCCGCGCAGCATCGGCGCCACGTGCTGCAGCAGCCGCCGGGTGGACGACGCCGCGATCACCGAGTCGCCGGCGTGCACCGTGCGGATCGCGCCGAGCATCTCCTCGGGCGGGGCGTCCTTGAGCAGGAACCCGCTCGCGCCCGCCCCGATCGCGGCCACCACGTACTCGTCGAGGTCGAACGTCGTCAGGACGACCACCCGCGGCGCCTCGCGCAGCGCGGTCACCTGCCGGGTCGCCTCGATGCCGTCGGTACCCGGCATGCGCACGTCCATGAGGACGACGTCGGCCGGCGTCCGCCGCAGCAGCTCCACCGCCGACGCGCCGTCCCCGGCCTCGCCGACGACGGTGAGGTCGGCCTGCGACTCGATCACCATGCGGAAGCCGGCGCGCACCATCTGCTGGTCGTCGACCAGCACCACCCGGATGGTCACGACCCCGGACGGTAGGACGCGGCACGGTAGGGCAGGACGGCGGAGACGCCGAACCCGCCGCCGTGCCGCGGCCCCGCCTCCAGCCGGCCGCCGTGCAGGTGCGCCCGCTCCAGCATGCCGCGCAGGCCCTGCCCGGCGCCGTCGGAGCCGGCCATCGCCGCCGACGCGCCGCGGCCGTCGTCGATGACCGACAGCTCGAGCGCGTCCGACCGCCACTGCAGCCGCACCCACGCGCGGCTGGCCGGGCCGGCGTGCTTGAGCACGTTGGTCAGCGACTCCTGCACGATCCGGTAGGCGGCCAGCTGCGGACCGGCCGGCAGCGGCTGCGGCTGGCCCTCCTCGAGCAGGTCGACGTCCAGGCCGCTGGCCCGCACGTCCTCGACCAGGCCCTTGACGGCGGCGACGTCGGGCTGCGGGGCGTACTCCTGCCGGCCGTCCTCGCGCAGGACGCCGAGCAGCGCGCGCATGTCGGTGAGCGCCTGCCGCCCCGTGGCGGCGATCTGCTCCAGCGCGCCGGTCGCCTTGTCCGGGTCGGTGCGCCCGGCGTAGAGCCCGCCGTCGGCCTGGGCGATGACGACCGACAGGGAGTGGGCGACGACGTCGTGCAGCTCGCGGGCGATCCGCGCCCGCTCGGCGGTGGCGGCCAGCCGCATCTCCTGGTCGCGCTCGAGCTCGAGCAGGCGGGCGCGCTCCACCAGCGCGGCGACCCGCTGGGCGCGGGCCCGGCGCAGGTTGCCCAGCGCCCAGGCCGCGACGACGGTGATCCCGCCGGCGAGCACCGAGCCGACGAGCGCGTCCCCGGCGTCGTGGCTGTAGTACGCCAACCCGGCGAGGAGGGCGCCGAGCAGCCCGAGCCCGAGCCCGGCGCGGGCGGCCCAGCGCGGGGCGTAGGCCGCCAGCGCGTAGATCATCAGCGGGGCGGCGACGTCGGCGAGGACGAGGTACGGGAGGGCCACCAGCTGCAGCAGGCCGACCACGGTGACGACGGCGGCCGCCGGGACGGGTGCCCGGCGGCGCCAGGCCAGCGGGGCGGTGAGCAGCAGGCCGAAGAAGGCCGCGGTCCCCTCGGCCTGGTAGTAGGAGCCGGCCGGCAGCAGCACGGTGACGAAGGCGACCGCCGCGGCGATCGCGACGTCGACGCGGAACGGGTGGGCGCGCAGCCGCGCCGTCAGGCGCTCGAGGGCAGGGGTGCGCTCCATCGCCGACGACACTAGGCAGCGCGGGGAGGCGTGTCGTCGTCCCGGGGGATGACGCGCGCCTCCGACCGCGGTCGGAGGCACACTGTGCTCGTGGACGAGCCCGAGCCCGACGGCGACCCCGCCTGCTGGCTGCACCGCGTCTGCCCCGAGTGCGGCCGCCTGGCCGACGAGGACCCGCCGACCCGGTGCCCCGGCTGCGGAGCGGAGATCCCCGGGGAGGGTTAGGCGGCGGCCCGGGCCCGCCCGGCCACCCGGAAGTCGCACAGCGCCCGGCGCAGCGCGACGCCGAGGCGGTCGGCGGGGACGTGCAGCTCGTCGCGCATCGCCAGGGGCAGCCCGGTGCCGGCCGCGCGGGCCTGCAGCCGGAGCTCCTCGGCGAGGACCTCCTCCTCGCGGGCGACCTCCGCGGCCACGGTCGCGGGGCTGGGCAGCGGCAGGCCGGGCGGGGAGGCCAGCAGCAGGCAGGAGTAGACGCGGGTGGAGTCGGCGTCCTCAGGTTGCAGGAGGAGCAGCACCGCCGTCGCGGCGCCGGTGTCGAGCAGGTCCAGCCGCCGGCGCAGCTGGAACGGCGCCCGGAACACGTGGGTGGCGCGCCGGCGCAGCGGCCGCCCACCGGTGGGGTCCTGCGGGTCGTCGAGCCACTGCTCCTGCACGCCCTCGAAGCCGCCGGGCCGCGCCGTGACGTCGACGGCCGGCACCGCCGGCCGCTCGGCCGCGCCGGACGTCCCGGCGTGCACGAACGGGACGTGCGCCCCGTCGAGGAAGGCGTCGGCGAGCGGGCCGGCCGGGCAGGTGGAGCGCACCGGGGTCAGCCAACCGGCCACGAACCGGCGGTCGCGGGCCTCGGGCACCTCGAGGGGCACGTCCCTCGGCTCGGCGGGCGCCAGCCACACCAGCCCGAGCCGCTCCCGGACGCCCCACGCCGGCGGGTCGACCTCCAGCCCGTCCGGCGTCCGGCGCAGCATCCAGGTGCGGCCCAGCAGCCGTACCTGCAGCCAGCCGCCGGGCCGCAGCTCGCGGGAGAGCGCCACCGGGTGCCAGGCGTGCTCCAGCGACGGGTCGAGGTTGCCGAAGACGGGGCCGGGCGGCGGTTCCGGTACCGGGGCGGGCTCGGGCGCCGCGCCGCCCCGGGGCGGGCAGCGCTCGCTCGTCGGTGCCGGGGCGATCCAGACCCAGCCGCCGCGCTCCTCGACGGCCCACGGGACGGCGAGGTCCGCCCGCGGCGGCGGGGTGCCGTCGGGGCCGAGCGAGGGGATGTCGACGCAGCGGCCCTCCGCGTCGAACTGCCAGCCGTGGTACGGGCACCGCAGGCGGCCCTCGACGACGGTGGCGGCGGCCAGCGGGACGAGCCGGTGGGGGCAGTGCGCCGGGAAGGCGCTGACCTCACCACCGGGGCGCAGGCGGACGACGACGTAGGGCCTGCCGTCGGCGCCGACCGGGACCGGCGTCGTCCCCACCTCGCTCGACCGGGCCACGGGGAACCAGGCGGTGGTCCTCTTCGCGACGGCCATGACCCATTGCACCGGCGGCGCGTTCCCGAGGCGTTACGCCCGCCGAAAGGTTTCGCAACGGAACGGACTCGCTGAGCTGCGGACTGCCGGGTCGGGGCCTACGGTGACGCCGATCACACAGCTCTCTCCTAGGAAGGCTGCCCCGTGACAGAACCAGCAGAACGGCGCCTGCTCACGCCGGAGGAGTACCTGGAAGCCCAGCGCTCGCCGGAGTTCCAGGAGTTGAAGCGGCGGTTCTTCCGCTTCGCGTTCCCCATGACCGTGGCGTTCCTCGCCTGGTACCTGCTCTACGTCCTGCTCTCCACCTACGCGCCGAGCGTGATGGAGACGCGGGTCTTCGGCAACGTCAACCTCGGCCTGCTGCTGGGCCTCGGCCAGTTCGTGAGCACCTTCCTCATCACGCAGCTGTACGTGCGGCACTCGGCGCGGTCGACCGACCCCATCCGCGACGAGATGAACGAGCGGCTCGCCCACCACGAGTTCGCGCACGGCACCGACGAGGGGGCGACCCGTGCCTGACGTGCTCGCCGCCGAGGAGACGATCGGCAGCCCGGCGATCAACATCTCGATCTTCGGCGTCTTCGTCCTCATCACGCTGGTCATCACGTTCCGCGCCAGCCGGGCCAACAAGAGCGCCACGGACTTCTACGCGGCCGGCCGCACCATCGCCGCCCAGCAGAACGGCCTGGCGATCGCCGGTGACTACCTCTCGGCCGCCTCGTTCCTCGGCATCGCCGGCGCCATCGCGGTGTACGGCTACGACGGCTTCCTGTACTCGATCGGCTTCCTCGTCGCCTGGCTGGTGGCGCTGCTGCTGGTCGCGGAGCTGCTGCGCAACACGGCCCGCTTCACCATGGCCGACGTCCTGGCCTTCCGGATGCGCCAGCGCCCGGTGCGCACGGCCGCGGCGATCTCCACCCTCGTCGTGTCGCTGTTCTACCTGCTGGCCCAGATGTCGGGCGCCGGCGGCCTGGTGACCCTGCTGCTCGGGGTCACCGGCGAGGCGGCGCAGGCCGTCGTCGTGATCCTGGTCGGCGCGCTGATGATCATCTATGTCCTCGTCGGCGGCATGCGCGGCACGACGTGGGTGCAGGTCATCAAGGCGACGCTGCTCATCGCCGGGGCGCTGGTGATGACCCTGTGGGTGCTCGGCGAGTTCGGGTTCAACCTCTCCGCCCTGCTCGGCGGCGCCGCCGACAGCGCCGGCGAGCAGGTGCTGGCCCCCGGCGCGCAGTACGGGCTCACCGACACCTCGAAGCTCGACTTCGTCTCGCTGGGTCTGGCCCTGGTGCTGGGGACGGCGGGCCTGCCGCACGTGCTGATGCGCTTCTACACCGTGCCGACGGCGAAGGACGCCCGCCGCTCGGTGGTCTGGGCGATCTGGCTGATCGGCATCTTCTACCTGTTCAGCCTGGTGATCGGGTACGGCGCCGGCGCGCTGGTGGGTCCCGAGCGCATCCTCGGCGCGCCGGGCGCGGTGAACGCGGCGGCGCCGCTGCTGGCGTTCGAGCTGGGCGGCACCGTGCTGCTCGGCATCATCGCCGGGGTCGCCTTCGCGACGATCCTCGCCGTGGTCGCCGGCCTCACCATCACCGCGTCGGCGTCCTTCGCGCACGACGTCTACGCCAACGTGATCAAGCGGGGCCAGGTCTCGCCGAACGGCGAGGTGAAGGTGGCCCGGGTGACGGCGATCGTCATCGGCGCGGTCTCGATCGGGCTGGGCATCCTGGCGCTGCAGGCGGGTCTGAACATCGCCTTCCTGGTGGCGCTGGCCTTCGCGATCGCGGCGTCGGCCAACCTGCCGACGATCCTCTACTCGCTGTTCTGGAAGCGGTTCAACACCCAGGGCGCGCTGTGGTCGATCTACGGCGGGCTGATCTCCTGCGTCGGGCTGATCATCTTCTCGCCGGTGGTCTCCGGGGCGCCGGTCAACCCGCAGACGGGCAAGTCGACCTCGCTCATCCAGGACGTCGACTTCTCGTGGTTCCCGCTGAACAACCCGGGCCTCGTGTCGATCCCGCTGGCGTTCTTCCTCGGCTGGCTGGGCACGGTGCTGTCGAAGGAGCGGGACGAGGCGAAGTTCGCCGAGCTGGAGGTGCGCGCGCTCACCGGCATCGGCGCGGAGAAGGCCGTCGAGCACTGAGCTCACGGCCATGATCAGGTGAGCTGATCCCGGAGGGTCCTGCCGCACGTCGCAGCGTGGGGTAGGACCCTCTGCCGTGGGGGAGGGCGGCGGTCCGGCCGCTCCCGGGACCGCTCGCGGCGGAGGGGCAGCCGGCCTCGTCGACCGGCTGCCCCTCCGTCGCGTGGGGACGGCGTCAGCTCACTTGAGCATGTCCTTGGCCTTCTGGATCAGGGACTGCCCCTGCATCTGCGGGGTCGGGAACAGGCGGGGGTCACCCGGCGGCAGGATCGGCGCGTCCGCGGTCGCCTCGATCGGGCGGGCGCTGAACTGGCCGCGACCGTCGATCGACGGGCCGCTGGCCCAGCGGCCGTTGGCCGCCTCGGGGCCGTCGGAGGCGTCGATGAAGACGTAGCCGAGGTCGCCGACCTCCTCCTCGAGCGGGAAGGCCTCGGGCACCGGGATGTTCTCCAGGCCGTCCTCCTTCAGCTGCTCGATCGCGGCCAGCCACTGCTGCTGGTGGTAGTGGTCGCGGGTGATCAGGAACCGCAGCATGTCCTTGACGCCCGGGTCGTCGGTCATGTTGTAGAGGCGGGCCACCTGCAGCCGGCCTTGCATCTCGGCGGTGGCGTTGTAGTGGAAGTCGGCCATGAGGTTGCCGCTCGCGGTGACGTACGCGCCGGTCCACGGGTTGCCCATGCTGTCCATGTAGCTGGCGCCCGCGCCGTTGACGATCGGGTGCTGCGGGTTGTGCTGGCCGTAGCCCGCGGCCGCCTCCTTGGTGCGGTCGGCCGAGTCGGGCTTGAGCGGGATGTGGTCGAGCAGCCGGTCGATCATCGTCACGATCATCTCGACGTGGGCGAGCTCCTCGGTGCCGATGGCGAGGAGCAGGTCCTTGTACTTGCCGGGCAGCCGGCAGTTCCAGCCCTGCAGCAGGTACTGGGTGGCGACGGTCATCTCGCCCCACTGACCGCCGAGGACCTCCTGCATCTTGCGGGCGAAGTCCGGGTCCGGCCCGTCGGGCTTGGCCTCGTACTGCAGGGCGTGGGTGTGCGTGAACACGGGCTCTCCTCGCGTCGTCGGCGACACCGCGGCGTGCGGTGACGACGCAGATCTGCCCGACCCCGGTGGCCTCCCGGTGCCGACCCATGGCCCGCGGGTGCCAAGTTGCGGTCGCTCCCGCGGTCCTCCCGGGGTCGACTTCGTGCTCATGGGGTCCTGCAGGGGGCTGGGAGCACGTGTTCGCCCCGCTCTTGCGGTCTTTCCCGCGCCGCTGCGGTGGTGCAGGACCGCGGGAGCGGGTGGAACACCGCAAGAGCGCCGCTCCCGGGGTCGACTTCGTGCTCGTGGGGTCCTGCAGGCGCCCGGGAGTGCGAGTTCGACTCCGGTAGCGGCCCTAGTCGTAGGGGTTGGTGAGGACGGCGCGAGCCTGGAGGACGGCGAAGGTGACCGGCTGGCCCTCGGTCGTCGTCGTACCGGGGACCTCGGCGCTGACGCCGCCGTTCACGCTGAAGGTCGCGCTCCAGGTGGTGGTCAGCGAGGCGGTGTAGGTGCCGGCCCGGTAGTCGTGCGTGATCGTGTGCTCCGGGTAGGGCGCGCCGGGGTGGTCGGTGGTCAGGTCGACGCCGTCGCCGGTGTGCCAGGTGAACGCGGTGGCCGTGGCGACGATGACGACCTGGAAGCCTCGGATGTCGACGGTGAACGTCTGAGCGGTCGGGCTGTCGGTCCAGAAGATCACGGGCAGGCCGACCAAGGCGTTACCTGGCGGCTGCTGGCGGGTGGCCAGTTGCGGCAGCGGCAGCGTCTGGAAGTAGCGGTAGACCTCGCCCGGCGACGGCGGCGGATTCAAGTCCGTGACGTCGACACAGCCCGCGCCATCCGGCACCCAACCGCCGTAGCCTTGGCCTGTAGCGACGTCGTCCCTCGGCGCCAGGCCATCGATTTCTCTGCGGTCGGCCTGCGCTACTCGCTGGCGCGAAATCTCGTAGTAGCCGAGGACTCGGCCTTCGACCATGGGGCATGTCCCGAAGTCGCCTGGAACGCAGCCGCCAAGGACCTCGTCATCGTTCTGGCATGGCGTCAGTAACCGCCACCGATAAGGCATAGGCTCTGGCTGAACATTAGAGGCGGCTCGGAGGCCGCCCCCTTCTGGACTGACATATGCCGCAATAAGTGCCGATTGGCCGGTTGTGACCGTCGGCTCGCCGTCCGGGCATAGTCCGATGCATGCATGAGCGGGACCAGCGCTCAGTGTTGCCGCTGCTACAAAGCCGGCAGCGAGAATTAGTGCGCGAAGGCAAGCGCCTATCATGAAACTGCTACTTGTGTGACAATCCAGCTTCGAGTGGCCTTGTTCCAGTGGAGCAAAACAGAAGCGGAGACATCGAACTCTGGCTGTGCGCGTCCAGGAACGGATTGGCCCGATGCGTCGATCACGTCAAGGGCGGACTGTCGAACCCCGAGGTAGACCTCGGCTGAGGGGCCGGTGCGACTAACCTGCGCATCGCTGCCAACCAGAACCTCGCCGCCTACGAAGCGATGACCAGCTGCAGCCTCAGATTCGATGGTCTGGGCCAGGTTCGAGCAATAGGCGCAATCATGACTCAGCTCGCGAAGGGGGGACGATTCTAGGTTGTCGATCGCGTACCCGGTTAGAGCAAGGAAGTACTCGGCGGCGAGACGGGCGCCCTCATCGCTCTCCTCACGAGCTTCCTCGGGGACCGGGAAGTCCGGCGGGCCGAGGGGTTCGAGGGTCGGCGAGCTGGTCGTCTCCTCGGCGGTCGGCAGGGTGTCGTTGGCTTCCTGCTTGCTCGAGCAGCCGCTGACGAGCACGGCACTCAGCGCCAGACCGGTCAGGAAGCGCAGGGTCCACCGCCGCCGCACCGTCGTCCTCCCCGTCGATCACCCACCGGTTGCGGGGAGACTACGCAGGTCACCAACCCGGCGGCACGGATCCTGTGGATACCGCACGCCGATCACGCGATGGGGTGAATCAGCGGTCGGGGAGCTGGACGACCAGGGTGAGCGAGGCTCCGTCGTCCTCCCAGAGCACCCGTCCGCCGAGCTCGCGGCTCTGCCGCTGCACCGACCACAGCCCGAGGCCGGTGAGGTCCGCCGGGGGCCGCTGCTGGGCGAGGTGGTCGGCCACCCGGTCGGCGGCGAGGCCGGCCTGGGTCAGCGCGATGTGCACCCAGCCGCACCGCCGGGTCACCGACAGGCGCACCGCCGCGCCCCCGCCGTGCCGGTGCGCGTTCTCCAGCAGGTTGGTGACGATCCGCTGCACCCGGGCGTCGGCCACCTCCACCTCACCGGCGTCCCCGTGCACCACGACCGTCAGCTGCGCGGCGGGCAGGCCCGACGCCGCGACCGACGCCTGCAGGACGTCTCGCAGCCGTCGCAGCCCGGGAGCCCGGCGGGTGGCCCCGCCCGTGGCGTCCGCCGTCCGCAGCATCGACGACAGGTGCGCCGTCTGGGCCCGCGCCAACCGCAGCAGCTCGGCCCGTTCCTCCGGCGCCCGGTCCAGCGAGCCGAGCGCCATCTCCAGCGCGGCCAGCGGGCTGCGCATGTCATGACACAGCGCCCGGACCAGGGCATCCTGCGGGGTGGGGCTCTCCTCCCGCGTGCGGCGAGCGCGTGGAAGATGGGCCTTGAGCACGTGCGCAAGGTCGAGCAGCAGGCCTCGGGAGCGCATCGCCGCAGGGGTGTCGGCCGCCAGGGTCATGGGCACCTCGCCGGGTGGAGAACCGGTCGGCAGCCGTGCCGACCGACGGGGGTGACGTGGGAGTGGACGAGCCCGCGGCCGTGACGCAGCACGGGGCCCCGGTGGACGTGGTGGTGGTCGACGACCACCCGCTCTTCAGCCGCGGCTTGGCCCTGCTCCTGCACGGAGTCAGCGACGGGCGCGTCCGGGTCGTCGGGACGACGGACGACGCCTCCGCCGCCGCCGCGCTCGTCCGACGGCACCACGCCGACGTCGCGCTCGTGGATCTTCACATGCCGCCGCCGGGTGGCGCACGCGCGATCGCGGCCATCCGCCGCGCCGACCCGATGGTGCGGGTGGTGGCGCTCTCCGGGCTGGCCGAGTCCGACGCCGCGCTCGAGGCCCTGCGCGCCGGCGCCGCCGGCTTCCTGCCCAAGACCGCCGACCCCGAGAGCCTGATCCGCCCGCTGCTCGCCGTCCTCGACGGCTGGTCGGTCGTGCCCGAGCCCCTGCTGCGCGAGCTCCTCGAGGCCGCGCCCTCCGGCGACGAGGGCCTCGTCGGACGGCTCAGCAGCGACGAGCGCCGGCTCTGGCGGCTGGTCGCCGACGGCGTGAGCACCGTCGACATCGCCACCACGCTGCACGTCTCCGAGCGCACCGTGAAACGCCTGGTCGCCAACCTGCTGCGCCGCCTGGACGTCACCACCCGCGTCGAGGCGGCGGCCCTCGCCGGGCGCGTCGGTCTGGGCAGGGAGGGGGCGCGCTGACCCGTTCCGGCTCCTCATCGTTCCGCGCTCTACCCCTGCCGACGCCCGGATAAGGTCCGCCGGGTGAGTTCACGGATCGTTCTGCTCGGGGCCACGGGCTACACCGGCGCCCGGACGGCGGAGGCGCTGGTCGCCCGCGGCGCCGAGCCGGTGCTGGCCGGCCGGAGCACGGAGAAGCTCACCGCGCTGGCCGAGCGCCTCGGCGGCCTCGACACGGCCCGCGCCGACGTCACCGACCCGGCGAGCGTGCGGGACCTGCTCGGCCCCGGCGACGTCCTCGTCACCACCGTCGGACCGTTCCTGCAGCTGGGCGAGGCCGCGCTCACCGCCGCCGTCGAGGCGGGCGCCGTCTACCTCGACTCCACCGGCGAGCCGGCCTTCGTGCGCCGGGTGTTCGACGAGTTCGGCCCGCGCGCCCGGGCCACCGGCGCCACGCTCGTGCCGGCGTTCGGCTTCGACTACGTGCCGGGCAACCTCGCCGGCGCGCTCGCCCTGGAGGAGGCCGGCGACCGCGCCCACCGGGTGGACGTCGGTTACAGCGTGCAGGGCACCTCCGGGCAGGCGTTCTCCCGCGGCACCATGGTCTCGGCGGTGGGGGTGCTGCTCGAGCCCGGGTTCGCGTTCCGCGACGGCCGCCTCACCCCCGAGCCGGCCGGACGGCGCACCTGGCGGTTCCAGGCCGGCACCCGCAGCCGGCTCGGCCTCTCGATCGGCGGCTCGGAGCACCTCACCCTGCCGCCGCTGGCGCCCACGCTGCGCGAGGTCGGCGTCCACCTCGACTGGTTCGGGCCCGCCACGGGGGTCCTCCACCGGCTGTCCCCGGCCGCCGCGCTGGCCGCCCGCGTGCCGGGCGCGACCCGCGGCATGGGGCGCCTGGCGCAGGCCGTCGGCCGCCGGGTCGGCGAGGGCCCGTCGGACGCCAGCACCGCGAACGCCCGCACGGTCACCGTGGCCGAGGTCCGCGACGCCGCCGGCGCCCTCGTCAGCCGCGTCGTCCTCGAGGGACCCGAGCCGTACGGCTTCACCGGCGCGATGCTCGCCTGGGGCGCCACGGCGGCGGCGCGCGACGGCGTCCGCACCACCGGCGCCGCCGGCCCGGTGCAGGCGTTCGGGTCGGCCGAGCTCACCGCCGGCGCGGCCGGGGCGGGCCTCCTCCGGGCGTGAACGCCGTCGCCTGCGTCGACATCGGCAGCACCTTCACCAAGGCCGCGCTCGTCGGCCTGCCCGACGGCGAGCTGCTGGCCACCGCCCAGGCGCCCACCGGCCTCGACGACGTCGTGCACGGGGTGCTCGCCGCCACCGCGGGCTGGGACGCGCCCGTGCTCGCCTGCTCCAGCGCCGGCGGCGGCCTGCGGCTGGCCGTGGTCGGCTACGAGGAGCTGATCAGCGCCGAGGCCGGGCACCGGGCGGCGCTGTCGGCCGGGGCGCGGGTCGTGCACGTCGCCGCCGGCCGGCTCGACGACGCCGCGCTGGCCGCGCTCGACGCGGTCGCCCCCGACGTCGTCCTCCTCGTGGGCGGCACCGACGGCGGCGAGGCCGGCGTCCTGCGGCACAACGCCGCGGCCCTGGCGCGTGCGGACGACCCCGTCCCGGTCGTCCTCGCCGGCAACGCCGCCGTCCGCGACGAGGTGGCCGCCGTGCTGCGGGACGCCGGCCTGCCGGTCGTCGAGGCGGGCAACGTGCTGCCCGACATCGGCCGGCTGGAGCCGGAGTCGGCGCGGACGGCGATCCGGGCCGTCTTCCTCGAGCACGTGATCGGCGGCCTCAAGCTCTCCACCGACCCGCGGCTGCGCTCGTGGGTGCGCGCGGTGACGCCCGACGTCGTCCTGGAGGGCGTGGCCGTGCTGGCCCGCGCCGCGGAGCCGCCCGGCGTCGTCGTCCTCGACGTCGGCGGCGCCACCACCGACGTCTACTCCGTCCCCGACCCCGACGCCGAGCAGGCCGTCCTCGGCCGCGAGGCGGTGGGCGTGCCCGCCCGCCGGCGCACGGTGGAGGGCGACCTGGGGGTCAGCTCCGGCGCCGACGACCTCCGCCGGGCCGCGCGCGCGGAGGGCCTGCCCGACCCCGGCGACGACCCGACGGCCATGGGCGTGGCCGCGGCCACCGTCGCGCTGCGGCGGCATCTGCGCGCCGAGGCCGCCTACGGCCCGGGCGGCGCCAGCGCCCGCGCGGCCGGGCTCGTCGTCCTCTCCGGCGGGGTGTTCCGGCACGCCGCCGACGTCGACGCCGCGGTCGCCGGCATCGCCGCCGATGCCGGGGGCGCGGGCAGCGTCCTCGCCGGCAGCCGCGTCGTCGTAGACCGGCGCTACGTGCTGGCGGCCGCGGGCCTGCTCGCCGCCGAGCACCCGCGCGCCGCCGCCCGGCTGGTCAGCGGGCTGGGCTGAACGTCGTCGCCCACGTGCCGTCGGAGGCCGCGGCGGTGAAGGCGGCGACGTCGTCGGCGGCCATGTCCACCGCGGCGTAGCCGCCGCTGCCCGCGCCGACGCAGGCGAGCACCGTGGCCAGGCCCGCCCGCCGCTGGAAGACCGACTGCCGCACGCTCCAGCCGACGACGGCCCGGCGCTGGAGCACCGCCTGCTCGCGCACCAGCCAGCCGCCGCGCACGCTGAACGCCCCGCCCGCCACCGCGTGGCCCAGCGAGGCGTACCGGCCCAGCCCCAGCGGGACGCCGAGCACGGTGAGCACGGCGCCCACGACGAGCAGCCACCACCAGCCGAGCACCGGAGTGACGCCGGCGCCGGCGGCCAGCACCACCAGACCGGACGCCACCGCGCGCACCAGCCGGCGGCGGCGGGCGGCCGGGGGGTGGCGGGTGAGCGGGTCGGGGACCTCGACCAGCCGCCGGGCCAGGACGACGGCCTCGGCGCGGGGTCCCAGCGGCAGCAGCTGGCCGCGCCGCGCGGCGTCGCCGAGCCCGGTGACCAGCGCGCTCACCCGCGCCGCCCGCACCAGCCGCATGCCGAGCCCCTCCGACAGGGTGACGCCCCGGATCCGGTCGACCTCCAGCTCGGTGTGCCGCCGGGTGACCAGCCCGCGGACGGCGACCAGCGACCCGCCCCGGCGCACCAGCCGGAAGCCCCAGTTGACGACGGCGGCGCCCACCACGGCGCCGGCGGCCAGCAGCACCAGCGCGACGCCGACCGCGATGGCCACCACCCGGCCGTCGACGGCGTCGATGCCGGGCAGGTCGGGGGTCAGGCGCGCGGGCAGCTCGTCGAGCAGCCGGAACAGCGCGCCCAGGGCGGCCATCGGCAGGACGAGGTAGCTGCCCACCAGCGGGGCGTACAGCAGCCACTTGTTCTCGAACCGGGCGAACTCCTCCTCCGCCGGTTCGGGGGCGGGCGCGGCCGGGTCCTCCGCCGCGGGGGCGACCGGCCGGCGGGCGATCAGGTGGACGCGCAGCCGGTCGCCCTCGGCGCGCGGCACGCCGTCGAGGACCACCTCCTCGTCCTTGCCCGCGGCCCCGGCCGCCGCGTCGATGCGCACCCGCACCAGCCCGAAGACGCGGTGCAGCACCGGCGCCTCGACCTCCACGCCGCGGATCCGGTCGTTGGGCACGGTGCGCACCGAGCGGGCGAGCAGGCCGCGGGTCACCACGACCGCCGTCGGGCCGTCGAGGTAGCTGAACCGCCACCACGACAGCGCGGCCGTCGCCAGGGAGACCAGGGTGACGCCGACGACCATCGCGACGACCGCCGGCGCCCCGCCGTTGAACCCGACCGCCGCGCCGAGCCCGATCGCGGCCGGCACGAACTGCCGCGCCTGGCGGAACGTGACGGTGTGCACGAGGACGATCCGCGGCGAGGTCCGCCGGCCCGGCACCACCGGGGGCGGTTGCGTCACGTCGCCTCGTCCCGCACCTGCTCGGCCCGCCGCGCGAGGTCCTCGGCCACCCGGTTGGCCACGTCCAGCTCGAGGTTGGGCACCCGCACGGTGCCCTGCGACGACGCCGTCAGCACGGCGACCGAGGCCAGCCCGAAGGCCTGCTGCAGCAGCCCGCGGGTGACGTCGACGGTCTGGATGCGGGCGATCGGCACCAGCGTCCAGGTGCGGGTGAGCCAGCCGGTCAGCGTGTAGACCGCCTCCCCGGTGACCTCCCAACGGTGCACCCGGTAGCGGACGAACGGCCGGATGCCGATCGCCATGACGGCGTACGCCACCGCCAGCGCCGGCACCAGCCAGCGCAGCAGCGGCAGCGGGCCGCCCTCGGCCGGGACGAACAGCAGGAAGGCCGCGACGAGGACGGCGTTGAACAGCGTGCCCAGGATGCCCTCGGTGACCCACAGCCAGATCGCCGAGCGGGACAGCGGCCAGGCGGGCATGCGGACCGGCGGCGGAGCGGTGGTCATCGCCGCCCATCCTCGCAGCGCCGTGGCGCCGGGCGGCCGATGCATCATGGGACGCGTGATGCCGATGCAGGTCCCGACCGTGCCCGCCGCCGAGGTTCCCGAGGACGCCGTCGTCCTCGACGTGCGCGAGGACGACGAGTGGGTGCACGGCCACATCGAGGGCGCCACCCACATCCCGATGGGCGAGGTCCCCGCGCGGCTCGACGACGTCCCCGAGGGCGACCCCGTCTACGTCACCTGCCGCATGGGCGGGCGCTCGGCGCGGGTGGCCGCGTGGCTGAACCTGAACGGCTACGACGCGGTCAACGTCGGCGGGGGCATGGGCGAGTGGGAGGCGGCCGGCCGGCCCATGGTGAGCGAGACCGGCCGGCCCCCCTTCGTCCGGTGACGCGGAGCGGATCCGGGCGAGCGCGGATCCACCCCGGTCCCTAGAGCTGGTACTCGGCGAAGCGGGCGCGGAGGTCCTTCTTCGAGAACTTGCCGACGCTGGTCTTGGGCACCTCGTCGATGAACTCGACGGCGTCGGGCAGCCACCACTTGGCCACCTTGGGCTGGAGGAACTCGAGGACCTCCTGTGCGGTGAGCTGCTCGCCCTCCTTGACCACGACGCACGCCAGCGGGCGCTCGTCCCACTTGGGGTGCGGGATGCCGACGACGGCGGCCTCCTTCACCTTCGGGTGGCTCATGAGCACGTTCTCCAGGTCGACCGAGGAGATCCACTCGCCGCCGGACTTGATGAGGTCCTTGGTGCGGTCGGCGATGCGGATGGAGCCGTCGGTGTCCATGGCGGCGACGTCGCCGGTGCGCATCCAGCCGTCGTCGGTGCTCAGCTGCACACCGGCGTCGGGGTTGTAGTAGTCCTTGGCGCACCAGGGGCCGCGGACCTGCAGCTCGCCGGTGGCCGAGTCGTCCCACGGCTGCGGCTCGAGGGTCTCGGCGTCGACGATCCGGGCCTCGACGCCGAACAGCGGGATGCCGGCGCGCGCCCGGCGGTCGGCCTTCTCCTCGTCGGAGGCGTCCTCGAAGCGGCGCTGCAGCACCCCGGACGACGCGACGGGCGAGGTCTCGGTCATGCCCCAGGCCTGCAGGATCGGCAGCCCGACCTGCTCGCGGTAGGCCTCCGACAGCGCCTTCGGCACCGCCGAGCCGCCGCAGCCGATGTCGCGCAGCTTGTGCGGCTTGCCGGCCAGGTGCGGCAGGACGCCCTGCCAGATGGTGGGCACCCCCGCGGTGAAGGTGACCCCCTCCTCGACGATCAGCTTCGCCAGCGCCTCCGGCTGCATCATCGGGCCGGGCATCACCAGCGAGGCGCCGGCGGCGGGCGCGGCCTGCGCGATGCCCCAGGCGTTGGCGTGGAACATCGGCACCACCGGCATGGCCACGTCGCGCACGCTCAGACCGAACGCGTTGGGCGCGTTCACGGCCATGGTGTGCAGCACGGTCGAGCGGTGCGAGTAGACGACGCCCTTCGGGTTGCCCGTGGTGCCGGACGTGTAGCACATCGAGGCGGCGAGGTTCTCGTCCGTCACGTGGAAGTCCACCGGCTGCGCCTCGGCCAGCAGGGTCTCGTAGTCGTGCACCCGGGGGTCGTCGGGGATCTCGTTGCTGCCGCCGTCGTCCATGACCACGACGTGGTGCACGGTCTTCATCGTGTCGATGAGCGGCCACAGCAGCGGCAGCACGCTGCGGTCGACGAAGACGACCTCGTCCTCGGCGTGGTTGGCGATGTAGGTCAGCTGCTCGGGGAACAGCCGGATGTTGAGCGTGTGCAGGACCCGGCCGGTGCACGGGGCGGCGAAGTAGAGCTCCAGGTGCCGCTGGCTGTTCCAGCCGAAGGTGCCCACCCGCCCGTCGCCGCTGATGCCGAGCGCGTCGAGGACCCCGCCCAGCCGGCGGGTCCGCTCCGCCCACTCGGCGTAGGTCACCCGGGTGACCCCGTCGGGCCCGTTGGTGGCGATCGTGGCGTCGCCGTAGTGCTGCTCGACGTGCCGGAAGATCGAGTCGATGGTGAGGGGGAAGTCCTGCATCAGGCCGCGCATGGCCGCATCGTGCCAGTGACGCCGCTCACCCTCTACCGGTGAGTACGCCGCTGCAGCTCGCGCAGGACGTCGGTGCCGACCCAGCGGGCGCCCCGGCCTCCTGCCCGCAGCTCGTGCGCCGTCTCGACGGCCCGGTCGCGCAGGGCGGGGGAGCGCTTGCCGATCTGCCGCAGCGCCCAGCTCGCCCCCTTGCGCACGATCGGGCGGTCGTCGTCCCCCTGCTCGGCCACGGCGCGGAGGAACGGCTCGAACCGGTCGTCGCCGGCCCGCTTGTCCGACACGGCGAGCCCGGCCATCGTGGCGAACCCGGCCCGCTTGACGAACGGCTCCTCCCGCCCGCTCCACTGCAGCGCCCTGTCCCACGCGAACGGGGTGTGCCGGACGAGGTTCTGGCAGAACTGGTCGCAGACGTCCCAGGAGTCGAGGTCCGCCGCCCAGGCGTCGAGCTGCGCGGCGTCGACGCGGTCGCGCTCCTCGACCAGGCCGGCCAGGATCCGCGCCTCGTGCACGCCGGAGGGCCACAGCCCGGCGGCCAGCTCGTGCGAGCGGCCCAGCTCCTCGGCCAGCGCCCGTAGCTCGGTGACGGTGACGCCGAGGGTGTGCGCGCCGCCGATGCCGTAGCGGGCCATGCCGTCCAGCCGCGACGGGTCGGCCAGCTCCCGCAGCCGGTCGAGGACCTCCGCGGCGTCCGGGTCCCTGCGGCGCATGGGCCGCATCGTGCCAGTGACGGGGCGGCGAGCTGCGGAGGAGGATCTCGGCGGTCAGGGAGGTGAGGGCCCGTGCGGTTCCTGGTGAGCAGCAACCCCGGGCTCGGGCACCTGCACCCCGTGCTGCCCCTGGCCCTCGCCGCGGCGGCGGCGGGGCACGAGGTGCGGGTCGCGACCGGCGCCGACCAGGTGGCCTGGGTCCGGCGGTGCGGGGCCGAGGCGGTCGCCGCCGGGCTGCGGCTGCCGGCGATGGTGGAGCGGGCCGACGCACGCGGGCTGGTCGGGCCGCAGCGGCCGCGGCACCTGTTCACCACGATCGCCGTCCCGCCCATGGCCGGCGACCTGCTGGCGCTCGTCGACGGGTGGCGCCCCGACGTGCTCGTCCACGAGGAGGGCGAGTACGCCGCGCCGCTGGTGGGTGCGCTGCGCGGGCTGCCGGTCGTCACCCACAGCTGGCCCTCGCCGGCCCGCTCCGCGGCCGGCCGGGAGCTCCTCGCCGAGCCGTTGCGCGCGGTGTGGGACGCCGCCGGTGCCGCCGGCCCGGTGCGCCAGACCGGTGGGCTGTACCTCGACGCCTGCCCGGCCCCGCTGCAGGTACCCGACGTCGACCGGCTCGGGGTCCCGGTCGTCACCGTCCGCCCCACCGCGTTCGACGGGCCGCCGGCGACCGCACCGGAGCTCGCCGCGCTGCCGCGGCCGGCGCTCTACGTGACCCTGGGGACGGTGCCCGCGTCGTCGCGGGTGGACCTGCTGCAGCACCTCGCCGACGCGGCCGCCGCGGTCGCGCCCGGCGTCGTCGTCACCACGGGGCCGCACCCGCCGCACGTCGTCCGGGCGGCGCACCCCGGGGTCCGGGTGGTGCAGTACGTCCCTCAGTCGCTGGTGCTGCCGCACGTCGACGCCGTCGTCTCCCACGGCGGCGCGGGGACCACCGCGGGCGCGCTGCTCGCCGGGCTGCCGCTGCTCGTGCTCCCGGGCGTCTCGCCGAGCCAGCGGGCCGGCGCCGAGCGGGTCGTGGCCGCCGGGCTGGGCCTGCGGCTCGAGCCGGACGAGGCCACGCCCGGCCGCCTCCCGGGCGTCTCGCCGAGCTGCTCGGGCGCCGCGACCTGCGGGACGCGGCGGGCGGGGCCGCGGCCGGCCTCGCGGCGCTGCCCGGGCCGGACGAGCTCGTCCCCCTGCTGGAGCGCGCTACGGCGTGAGGACGACGGGCAGCTCGGCCAGCCCGCGGATGACGAACTCCGGACGGCGCCGCGCGGCGCGGGCGAGCTCCAGCGACGAGGTGCGGCGCAGCAGCGCGCCGAACGAGGCCTGCAGCTCCACGCGGGCGAGCGGGGCGCCGATGCAGAAGTGCACGCCGGCGCCGAAGGAGATGTGGGGGTTGTCGGCGCGGCCGACGTCGAGGGTGTCGGGGTCGGCGAACACCGCGGGGTCCCGGTTGGCCGCGCCCAGCAGCGCGGCGATCTTCTGCCCGCGCTCGACGGTGACCCCGCCGACCTCGACGTCCTCGGTGGCGGTGCGCTCGAACAGCTGCAGCGGCGAGTCGAAGCGCATGAGCTCCTCGACCGCCGTGGGCAGCAGCGCCGGCTCCGCCCGCAGCCGCGCCTGCTGGTCGGGGTGCTCGAGCAGCGCAAGCAGGCCGTTGCCGCTGACGTTCACCGTCGCCTCGTGCCCGGCGTTGAGCAGCAGGATGCAGGTGGTGACCAGCTCGTCCTCGGTGAGCCGGTCGCCCGCGGAGTCGCGCACGGTGACCAGGTGGCTGACCAGGTCCTCGCCGAGGGCCTTCCGCCGCTCGGCGGCCAGCCCGCGCAGGTACTCGACGAACTCGGCGGCGGCGCGCTCGGCCGCCTGCTCCACCTGCTCGGTCCGGCCGTACTCGTACATCTTCACGATCGCGTTCGACCACGGCCGCAGCAGCGGGCGGTCGGCCTCGGGGACCCCGAGCAGCTCGGCGATCACGGCCACCGGCAGCTGCTCGGCCATGCCCGAGAGGACGTCGACGCCGTCCTCGCCGCCGGAGCGCTCCACCAGCCCGTCGACCAGCGAGTCGGCCAGCTGCTGCACCCACGGCCGCAGCCGCTCCACGTGGCCGCGGGCGAACGCGGCGCTGACCAGCCGCCGCAGCCGCGTGTGCTCGGGCGGCTCCATCTCGAGGATCGCGTTGCGGTGGATGAGGTTGAAATGGCCGAACCGCTCGGCCGGCTCCCTGTCGCGCCAGATCCGGCCCAGCCGGCGGTCGCGCAGCACCGCGTTCGACCCCGCGTGCGTGAACGCCAGCCACAGCCCCAGCCCGTCGTGCCACTGCACCGGCGCGGCCGCGCGGGCGCGGGCGAAGGAGGGGTAGGGGTCGGCGACGACCGCGGGGTCGGTCAGGTCGAGCGGTGCGGCGGCCACGGTCACGCCGAGGAGCGTAGGACTCCCCCTGCCGGCCGCCGGGGGCCAAGGTGGTGGTCATGGCCATCGCCGACGTCGTCCGCGACTGGGGTGCCACGGACGACGACCTCGTCCGGCCGCTGCCCTGCGACGAGCTGTTCCCCGACGCCGACGTCGTCCTGCACCGGGCCGTGGACGTCGACGCGCCGCCGGAGCGCCTGTTCCGCTGGCTGTGCCAGCTGCGCGTGGCGCCGTACTCCTACGACCTGCTCGACAACGGCGGCCGGCGCAGCCCGCAGCGGCTCACGCCCGGGCTCGACCGGCTCGTCGTCGGTCAGCCGGCGATGCGGATCTTCCACCTGGCGTCGTTCGAGCGGCCGGTGCAGCAGACCTACGAGCACCGCGGCCTGTTCGGGCACGTCGTGGTCACCTACGCGATCACCCCGCGGGACGGCGGCAGCCACCTGCTCATGCGGCTGCGCTGGACCCCGCCGCCGCTGCCGGTGCCCGGGGCGGTGACGCGGCGGGGCATGGCGGCGGGGGACCTCGTCATGGCCCGGCGGCAGCTGCTGAACCTCAAGAGGCTGGCCGAGCGGGACGCGGCCGCCGCCTAGGCTCGGCGCATGGCTCGCTCCTCGACCAAGCGCCGTCCCGCCGCCCCCAAGGCCGCCGAAGGGGAGGTCAACCCGAAGGCCCCGTGCCCCTGCGGCTCGGGCCGGCGGTACAAGCACTGCCACGGCTCGGGCTACGCCCCGCCGGTGACCCGGCCGTTCGAGGGGCTGCCCGGCGAGGAGCACTGGGTGGCGCTGCGCGAGTTCGTGCCGGCCGCGACCGCGCCGCTCCGGACGGCGGACGGCCGGGAGGTCACGCTGGCCAGCGTCCTGCCCGGCGGCGCGCCCGCCCTGGTGCGCGCCAACGGGCAGATCGTGCTGGGCGTGCAGCTGCCCGCCGCGTCGGACGACGTCAGCCGCGACCTCGGCACCGCGCTGGCCACCGCCCTGGAGGCCCCGGCCGGTGCGCCGGTCGACCCCGGCCCGGTGGGGGCCGCCGGTTCGGCCGGGCCGCGGCTGCAGGAGCTCGTCGACCTCGAGGCCCCGCTCGAGGTGACGGTGCACGAGGACTTCGGCTTCTGGCTGGAGGGCGCCGACGCCGGCCCCACCGCGCAGGCGGGCCTGGAGCAGGCGAACGCCGCGATCCTGCCGACCGAGCGGCTCGAGGGGCTCGGCGCCGCCTACTGGGTGCGCCCCGGTCCGGAGCGGGCGCACCTGCGCTGGGTGCGCGGGGAGGACGAGGAGCCGCTGCTCGACGCCCTCGCCCGGCTGCGCGCCGCCGAGGAGCTCACCCTGGGGGAGGGCACCCGCTACGCCGGCGCCTTCCGCGCGCACGGGCTCGTCGTCCCGGTGTGGGACCTGCCGGCCGATCCCCCCGCCGCCGACTGGACCGGCCCGGCCGCCGACTTCCAGGACCGGCTCGAGCGCGCCCTGGCCGTGGGCGCCCCGCTCACCGCCGACGAGCGCCGGGCCCGCGCCGGCCTGCTGAGCCGCCAGATCACCCTCCGCTGAGCCTCTTGGCAAAGGAGGCTCTGCATACGGTTTCCGGGCTGGATCCGTATGCGTAGCCTCCTTTGCCCGTACCCATGACGCCGCTCGGGTGAGACGGACGTCGCGGTGCGGGGACGCCGTTCCGCGGTAGCCGCCGCCGGTGAAGCCCGCGTTACCCGAACGTGACAGATGAGTTCTGGCGCAAGCCTTGACGGCACCCCCATGTGAACGCTCACACTGGCGGCCGCTCGCGTCAGCGCGGGCCTGAGCGCCCGTGTGGCGGCAGATGTCTCGAGGAGGAGATGTGCAGGTGAAGAAGCTCCGGCTGAGCGCTCTGGGAGCCGCCCTCGCGGTGAGCCTGGTGGCCTGTGGTGGCGAGGGTGCCGGCGGCAGCTCGAGCGCCGGTGACGAGAACGCCAGCCCGGAGGACCAGACGATCGGCGTCTCGATGCCGACGCAGACGTCCGAGCGCTGGATCGCCGACGGTGAGGCGGTGCAGTCGCAGCTGGAGGACAAGGGCTACGAGGTCAACCTCCAGTTCGCGAACGACGACATCCCGACCCAGTCGCAGCAGATCGACCAGATGATCACCGAGGGGGCCGACCTCCTGATCATCGCGGCGATCGACGGCACCGCGCTGTCGAGCCAGCTGCAGGCGGCCGCCGACGCGGGCATCCCGGTCATCTCGTACGACCGGCTGATCCGCGACAGCGAGAACGTCGACTTCTACGTCAGCTTCGACAACTTCGAGGTCGGCGTGGCGCAGGGCACCGCCCTGCTGACCGGCCTGGGCGTCCTCAACGCGGACGGTTCCCCGGGCACCGCGACCGGTCCGTTCAACATCGAGCTGTTCGCCGGCTCGCTGGACGACAACAACGCCCACTTCTTCTTCGACGGCGCGATGTCGGTGCTGCAGGAGTACATCGACAACGGCACGCTCGTCGTGAAGTCGGGCCAGACCGACATCGAGCAGGTCGCGATCCTGCGCTGGCAGCAGGAGACCGCCCAGCGGCGCATGGAGGACCTGCTGACCTCCACCTACAACGACGGCTCGCGCGTCGACGGCGTCCTCTCGCCGTACGACGGCCTGTCGCGCGGCATCATCACCGCGCTGCAGAACGCCGGCTACGGGCCGAACCTCGACTCGACCCCGCAGCCGATGTCGGTCGTGACGGGTCAGGACGCCGAGATCGCCTCGGTCAAGCTGATCCAGGACGGCGTCCAGAGCTCCACGATCTTCAAGGACACCCGTCTGCTGGCCGAGCAGGCCGTCATCGCCGGTGAGGCCTTCCTCCAGGGCGAGGAGCCCGAGGCGAACGACACCGAGACGTACGACAACGGCGTCAAGGTCGTGCCCTCGTACCTGCTCCCCGTCGTCACCGTCTTCGCCGACGACATCCAGACCGAGCTGATCGACACCGGTTACTGGACGGCCGGAGAGGTCGCCGCGGGTCAGGCCGACTGACCCCACCCCCCAGGCCCGGCCGGGCCCGGCGGCAGCGATCGGCGCTGCCGGGCCCGGCCGGTTCCACCTCGGCGGTCCGCTCGCCCGGTGCTCCCGCCCGGGCCATGCTGACCGCACACAGATCCCTCCGAGCGCACGACTGCGAGGACGACGGAGTCCATGGACGACAACATCCTGGAGATGCGCGGCATCACCAAGACGTTCCCGGGCGTCAAGGCGCTGGAGAACGTCAACCTCTCGGTCCGGCGGGGCGAGATCCACGCGATCTGCGGGGAGAACGGCGCCGGCAAGTCGACGCTGATGAAGGTCCTCTCCGGCGTCTACCCCTCCGGCAGCTACGACGGCGAGATCGTCTACGACGGCCGCACCGTCAACTTCGGCGGCATCCGCGACAGCGAGCACGTCGGCATCGTGATCATCCACCAGGAGCTCGCCCTGGTGCCGTACCTCTCGATCGCCGAGAACATCTTCCTGGGCAACGAGCGCCGCGGGCGCAACCGCCTCATCGACTGGAACAAGGCCAACGCCGACGCCGCCGCGCTGCTCGAGCAGGTCGGGCTCGACGAGCACCCCGTGACGCCGGTCGGTCAGCTCGGCGTCGGCAAGCAGCAGCTGGTCGAGATCGCCAAGGCGCTGTCCAAGGACGTGCGCCTGCTCATCCTCGACGAGCCCACCGCGGCGCTGAACGACAACGACTCGGCGCACCTGCTGGACCTGCTCCGCCGGCTGCGCGACCAGGGCATCACCTCGATCATGATCTCGCACAAGCTGAACGAGATCACCGCGATCGCCGACAGCGTCACCGTCATCCGCGACGGCCGGACCGTCGAGACGCTGAGCACGCAGTCGGGCGAGGTCACCCAGGACCGGATCATCCGCGGCATGGTCGGCCGCGACCTGGAGAGCTTCTACCCGGAGCGCGAGTCGCACCCGGGCGAGGAGGTGCTCCGGGTCGAGAACTGGACCGTCTGGCACCCCACCCAGGACCGCAAGATCGTCGACGACGCCAGCTTCTCCGTGCGCGCGGGCGAGGTCGTGGGCATCGCCGGGCTGATGGGCGCCGGCCGCACCGAGCTGGCGATGAGCATCTTCGGCCGCTCCTACGGGCGCAACATCTCCGGCCGCATCCTCCTGCACGGCAAGGAGGTGAAGGCGCGCAACGTCGCCGAGGCCATCGACAACGGCATCGCCTACGCCACCGAGGACCGCAAGCGCTACGGGCTGAACCTCATCGAGGACATCAGCCGCAACATCTCCGCCGCCGCGCTGAAGAAGCTGGCGGGCGCCGGCTGGGTGAACGGCAACGAGGAGATCAAGGTCGCCGAGGGCTACCGCAAGGACATGAACATCAAGGCGCCCAGCGTGCTGTCGATCGTCGGGAAGCTCTCCGGCGGCAACCAGCAGAAGGTCGTCCTGTCCAAGTGGCTGTTCACCGACCCGGACGTGCTCATCCTCGACGAGCCGACGCGCGGCATCGACGTCGGCGCCAAGTACGAGATCTACACGATCATCAACCGCCTGGTGGCGGCCGGCAAGGCCGTCGTCGTCATCTCGTCGGAGCTGCCCGAGCTGCTGGGCATCTGCGACCGCATCTACACGCTGTCGGCCGGCCGGATCACCGGCGAGGTGCCGGTCGGCGACGCCACGCAGGAGAACCTCATGGTGCTCATGACCAAGGAGAGGGAGCAGGCCGCATGACCAGGACCGCGCCGCCGCCGGCGGAGGACGCCGCGACCGAGGCCGCGCCCGCCGCTGCCCTCCACACCGGCACCAGCGACATCCGCCAGCTGTTCACCCGCAACCTGCGGCAGAGCGGCATCTACATCGCCTTCGTCGTCATCATCGCGCTGTTCGCGGTCCTCACCGACGGCACGCTGCTGTCGCCGGGCAACATCACGAACATCGTCCTGCAGTACTCCTACATCCTGATCCTGGCCATCGGCATGGTCATGGTGATCATCGCCGGGCACATCGACCTGTCGGTCGGCTCGGTGGTCGCGCTCACCGGCGCGGTCTCGGCGGTCACGGTGATCAGGTCGGGTGCGCCCTGGTGGGTCGGCGTCCTCGCCGCCCTCGGCGTCGGCCTCGCCGTCGGCGTCTGGCAGGGCTTCTGGGTCGCCTACGTCGGCATCCCGGCGTTCATCGTGACCCTGGCCGGCATGCTGCTGTTCCGCGGCCTGACCCTGCAGGTGCTGGACAACATCTCGCTGTCGCCGTTCCCCCAGGAGTACGGCCGGATCGCCAGCGGCTTCCTCAACGGCCTCATCGGCGGCCAGGGGTACGACGCGTTCACCCTGCTCATCGGCGCGATCGCGGTGGCGGGCTACGCGCTGAGCTCGTTCCGCACCCGGGTGGCCCGCATCCGCTACCAGCAGCCGGTGGAGTCCTTCCCGCTGTTCGTGGCGCGGATCGTCGTCGTCGGCGCGGTGGTCATGTACTTCGCCTGGCAGCTGGCGCACGCCCGCGGCCTGCCGATCGTGCTGATCATCCTGGCGGTGCTGATCCTGGTCTACGCGATGGTGACCAAGCGGACCGTCTTCGGCCGCCAGGTCTACGCCATCGGCGGCAACCTGGCCGCCGCGACGCTCTCGGGCGTCAAGGTGCGGGCGGTCAACTTCTGGCTGTTCGTCAACATGGGCGTGCTGTCCGCCGTGGCCGGCATCGTCTTCTCGTCCCGCTCGAACGGCGCCCAGCCCGGCGCCGGCAACATGTTCGAGCTCGACGCGATCGCCGCCTGCTTCATCGGTGGCGCCGCCGTGACCGGCGGTGTCGGCACCGTCGCCGGGGCCGTGGTCGGCGGCCTGCTCGTCGGCGTGATGAGCAACGGCATGCAGCTCGAGGGCATCGACCAGTCCGTGCAGTCGGTGGTCAAGGGCCTGGTCCTGCTGCTGGCCGTCGCGTTCGACGTCTACAACAAGCGGCGGGCCGCGGGCTCCCGCTGAACCCCCGCGGGGGGGCCGGGGGGGGGGCCGGGGGGGGGGGGGGGGGGGGGGGGGGGGGGGGGGGGGGGGGGCGCCGGGGGGGGGGGGGGGTGGGGGATGTGTGATGGGG
>NZ_JBJGYO010000040.1:0-25831 GCF_054050035.1 Geodermatophilus sp. SYSU D00815
GCCAGGCCAAACAGTGGCGCGGCCTGGCCACCCGCTACGACAAGCACGCCCGCAACTACGCCGGCGCGCTCCACCTCGCCGCGCTACTCACGTGGATTCCATGATCCGCCAGACACTCCCTAGCCGGACGCCGAGCAGACGCCGGATGACCGCACCGAACAGCAGCACCATCGCGAGCACCGTCGGGACGACCAGCACCGCCCCGAGGAGACCCTGCATCCGGCGCCCTCCCGATGCGCTCGCCTGCCGCCCGCCGTCCCAGGCCTAGCGCCGGGCCCCGGGCGAGCCAACCCGGAACAGCGCCCGCCGGGCGGCCGCCCGTGCTGGTGCCGGCGCCGCCGCGGGAGGACACTGCCCCCCGTGGCGTCGGCCGCCGGGGTCGCGGCAGCACGCCGCCCGCCCCGGCGCGGGGCCCGGCGGCGCGCGCACCGCCGCGCCCGGGGCGCGCCGTGAGCGGCCGGCACCGCGAGCAGGGGACGGCGCTGCGCGGGCGCGCGGGCGGCGCCGACCCGGAGCGGCCCGGGCCCGGCTCGGTCGCCCGCCTCATCGCCGACCACGGGCGCCGGCCGACCGTCGCGGCGATGGTGCTGGTGGCGCTGGTCCTGCCCCTCCTCGGCCTGGTGTTCCTGCTGCGCACCGACTTCACCGGGCTGAACTGGAACAACCCGGCCCTGCACTTCGCCGTCTTCCTCACCGTCGGCGCGGTCGCGGCCAGCCTGTCGCTGGTGGCCGGCGAGGCGGCCCGCCGCCGCGGCGACGCGCGCGTGCTGCTGCTGTCGCTGGCGTTCCTGGCCACCAGCGGCTTCATGGCCCTGCACGCCGTCGGCACGCAGCACGTGCTCACCCACGACGCGCTGCCCGGCTTCACGATCGCCATCACGACCGGGCTGCTCGTCGCCGCGCCCTTCGCCGTGGCGTCGGCCCTCGTCGACGCGCGTCCCGCGGCCGGCGGCTGGGTGGTGCGGCACCGGCAGGCGATGCGGCTGGCGGTGGTCGCGGTGCTGCTCGGCTGGGCGCTGTGGTCGGTGGCCGAGTGGCCGCCGCTGCGGCAGGTGACCGCGGAGGGCGGCGACCACGTCGCCCTCCAGGCCGCCGCGGCGCTGGGGGCGCTGCTCTACGTGGTCGCGGCCGTCCGCCTCTGGTGGGGGAACCGGGGCTACTTCGGGCTGCTCGTGTTCAGCGTCGTGGCGTGCTACGCCCTGCTCGCCGAGGCCCTGGTGGGGGTGGCGGTGGCCGGCGAGCGCAAGTGGCACCCCACCTGGTGGGTGTGGCACGCGCTCATCGTGGCCGGCTTCCTGATCGTGTTCGCCGCCGCGCGGCGGGAGTGGCGCGACGAGCGCTTCCGGCAGCTCTACCTGCCGACGACGCGGGAGCACCGGGGCGAGGTGTCGGTCCTCGTCGGCGACCTCGCCGGGTTCACGGGGTTCGCGGCGGAGCGGGACGCCGCGGAGGTCGCGGCCGTGCTGCGGGCGTACTACGAGCGCACGACGCCGCTGATCTGGCGCCGGTTCGGCGGCGAGGTGGAGAAGTTCGCCGGCGACGGCGTGTTCGCGACGTTCAACCGGCTCGGGGACCAGCCCGACCACGCGCTGCGGGCCGTGGAGGCGGCCGCGGCGCTGCAGGCCGAGGTGGCGCGCATCCGCGCCGCGCACCCCGACTGGCCGGGGATGCGGGTCGGCGTGAACAGCGGTCCGGTGGTGTTCAGCGAGATGGGCGGGAAGGGCTACCTGGTCTACCCCGCCGTCGGCGACGCGGTGAACGTCGCGGCCCGGCTGCAGGCGCACGCCCCCGTCGGCGGCGTGCTGATCGGCACCGCGACGCGGGACCAGCTCCCGGCGTCCGTCGACCTCGTGCCGGTGACCGGGCTCCGGGTGAAGGGCAGGGACGAGGCGGTCGACGCCTACCTCGTGCAGCTCCCCCTGCGCACCGACCGCGGCACGGCGGCGGCACGCCCGGCGGGCAGGCGCGGCGCGCCGCACGGGTCGGCGCGTTGACCCCCCGCCGGCCGCCCGGCGCTCACCCGGCCCGCTGCAGCGCGGCGGCCTCCTCCTCGACCGCGCGGGCGAGCACGTCGAGGTCCCCGACGACCGACGGGTCGGCCACCAGCCCGACGCACAGCCGGTCGGCGGCCGACTGCACCGCCACCCGCAGGGCGTGGTGCTGGGCGACCTCGACCAGCGGGGTGACGGTGTCCACCCGGGCGCCGAGCACGGTGACCTCGGTCCTCGGGCCGGGCACGTTCGACACGTTGAGCGCGAAGGACCGCCCGCTGCGCTGCAGCCGCCGCGACCAGCTCGCCAGGCGGGGCGAGGAGCGGGCCATCCGCGCCATGAGCTCGTCGAGCTCCTCCGCGTCGTGACCGGCCTTGCGCCGCGCCGTCTCCGCGCGGACCGCGGCCAGCCGCGCGACCGGGTCCGGCTCGTCCACCGGCAGGTCCACCCGGAACCACGAGTCGCGGTTGCCGGCCCCGTCGTCGGCGGTGTGCAGCGTCACCGGCACCTTGACCCGCAGCCCGTGGACCGCCCCGTGCCGCTGCTCCAGCCACCGGCGCAGGGCGCCGGCCACCACCGCCAGGACGGCGTCGTTCACCGTCGCGCCGGCCAGCGCCCGGGCGGCGTCGTGGACCCCCGACAGCGACGTCGCGGCGAACGCCACCTCGCGTCCGGTGCCCACCCGCGCGTCGAACGGCGAGCGGCGCAGCCCGGGGAGGAGCTCCCGGGCGAGGACGCCGGCCGGCCCGGACCGCCGGCCGCCGTCGCCCGACGGCGCCGGTCGCGCGGCGGCGGGACCTCGCCCGCCGGCCCGCCCCGCGCGCGCCGGGTCCCAGAGCACGTCCTCGGCGAGGCGCGCCACCGTCGTGCCGTCGGCCAGGGCGTGGTGCACCCGCCAGACCAGGGCCGCACCGCCGCCGGCCAGCGGGCCGACCCGGTCGATCCGCCAGAGCGGCCGGCGCCGGTCGAGGTGCTCGCAGAACAACCGGGCCACCTCGGTGCGGAACGCAGCCGGGTCGAGCGGGGTGGCCGCGTCCACGGCGCCGACGTGCGCGGCGACGTCCACCGCCTCGTCGGGGACCCACGCCGGCGCGTCGGGAGGGCCGCCCAGGCGCCAGGTCAGCCGCGGCGCGTCCGGCAGGCGCCGGGCCACCGCGGCGCGGAGGTCGCCCAGGTCGGGGGCGCCCGCCGGCAGGCCGATCACGGTGCAGGTGTGCCCGACCAGGGAGGAGCTCTCGAGCGCCAGGATCGCCCGGTCCTCGGCGGTCAGCGGGACCTGCACGGCAGCAGCCTCCCGCCGCGCGGCCCGTGCGGACAACCCCCGGAGCCGTCCTCGTCCGCCGGTCAGCGGCGGGCGAGGACGGCCATCGCCATCGCGCAGCCCCAGCCGGCCGCGACCACGGGCGTCTCGACCGGGTCGAGGCCGCCGGGCCGGAGCCGGACCCGGGTCCACCGCTCGCTCAGGTACCCGAACGCCAGGCCGGTGCCCAGCCGGCGGAGCACCCAGCGCGCGCGGTCGTCGCTCCCGCGGGCCAGCCGGGCGACCGCCCACAGCTGGGGCACCAGCAGGTACGGGGGCGCGCTGTAGGCCGTGCCGAACCACAGCCAGTCCCGCACGAGGTGCTCGGGGCTGCCCGTCATGAAGGGGACGTCGAAGTGCCGGCGCCGTCGCAGGGCGACGACGTGGCCGGCCACCTGGGCCGTGAGCTGTGCCGTGGCGACCGCCACGAGCGTCGACCGGTGCGCCATGGCGTCGCACCGTAGGGCCTGCGCCGCCGGTGCGCGGGCCGTCGGCGCGCGGGGGCTCCGTCGCGGGCCGACCGCTCAGGCCCCCGGTCGGTGGAGCGGCTGCTCCTCGCGGTGCCCCGCCGACCGGCTCTCCAGCCACGCCTGCCACTCGGCCCGGCCGCTGCGGTTCCTCCCGGCGGCCAGGACCACCAGCCCGGCGACGGCCAGCAGCACCACGAGCGCCGCCCCGGTGAGCAGGACCTCCCAGCCGAACAGCGGCGGGACGGTCATGCTGCCCGGGGCCGGCGGGGGCGCGGCGGGTGTCATGCGGGAAGGGTGCGCCGCCGTCGACCGGGCCGCACGCCCGCCGCGGCACGACCACCCGCCCGGGCGAGTCACTCTGCGGAACGGGTCCCGGCCCGCGCGCCCGGATCGCGCGAGGCGCCTCGCCCCGCCGGGTGAACGGCCGGCCGCGCCGGGCGGCCGAGCCGGTCGGGACGACCTAGCGTCGACCGCTCGACGACCCCGACCGCGGAGAGGCAGGTGGGATGAGCGCCGCGCTGCCATCCGACGACGGGACCGGGGGCCGCCCGCGGCCGGGCGCCGCCGGGGACCTCCCCGCCGTCCTCGACGCCGCGCCGATGTTCCGCCGGGCGGTGGCCGGCTACGACCGCTTCCAGGTCGACACCTACGTCCGGTGGGCCGAGGACGAGCTCGCCACCGCCGACCGGGAGCGCGAGCGCCTGGAGGCGCGGCACCTCCGCGCCCAGGCCGCCCTGGAGGAGGCCCGGGAGCTCCTCTCCCACTCCCCCGCCGGCCGGGACTGCCGCACGGCGTCGCACCGGTTGGCGGCCGTGCTCGCCGCCGCGGCCGACCAGGCCGAGGGGATGCGCGCCGACGCCGAGGCCGACCGGGCCGCGGCCGCCGCGGCGGCGCAGCGGGTGCTCGCCGACGCCCGGGCCGAGGCGGACCGGCTGGTCGCCGACGCGGCCGCCGCGGCCGCGGCGCGGGCGGCCGAGGCGGCCCGCCTGGTCGAGGCGGCCGAGCAGGAACGCGCCCGGGCCGCGGCGGAGGCGGAGGTGCGGCTGGCCGGGGCGCGCGCCGTCGAGCAGCGCGCGGCCGAGCGGGCGGAGCGGCTCCGGCGGCGGGCCGCGGACGACGCCGCCGCCGCGCGGCTGCAGGCGCGGCAGGAGAGCGTGCAGCTGCTGGCCACCGGGCGGGAGGAACGGCGGCGGGCCGACGACGCCGCGGCCGCCGCCCGCGCCCGCCTGGACCGGGACGCCGCCACGCGCCGCGCCGTCCTGCTCGCCGAGATCGACCTGCTCGAGCGCCGGCGGGGCGAGCTGGCCCGGACGGCGGACCCGGTTCCCGCGGCGCCCCGCCGCTCCCGTCCGCACCCGCGCGGCTCCCTCGGCCGGCTGCGGTCGCTGATCGCCTCCCGCGTCGCGCCCTGACCCCGCGCGCGAGCCCGTCCGCCGCGCCGGGCCGGTAGCGTCCGGCGGGTGCCGGAGGCAGCGCTGCCGCAGGACGCCGTGCGTCGCCGGCTCGACGCCCTCACCTTCGGGCTGTTCACCGTCGCCCTGGGCACCAACGTCCCGACGCCGCTGCTGCTGGTCTACCGGCGCACCCTCGGCCTGTCCGAGGCCGACCTCACCGCGGTCTTCGGCTGCTACGCGCTCGGGCTCATCGCGGCGCTCACGGTCTCGGGTGCCGCCTCGGACCGGTGGGGACGGCGGAGGCTCGTCCTGCCCTTCGCCGTGCTCGCCGGCCTGGTCTCGCTGCTGTTCCTCCCCGCCGCCGACCACCTGCCGCTGCTCTACGCCGGCCGGCTGCTGCAGGGGGTCGTCTCCGGCGTCGTCTTCTCGGTGGCCAACGCGTGGCTGCAGGAGCTCGCCGGTCCCGACGGGCAGCGGTCCGCCGCGACCCGCGGAGCGGTGTCGACCTCGCTGGGCTTCGCCCTCGCCCCGGCGATGAGCGGCGTCCTCGCCCAGTACGGCCCGGCGCCGACGACCCTGCCGTACCTGGTGCACGTCGCCGTCCTGGCGGTCGGGCTGGCCGCGCTGGCGACCGTGCCCGAGACGGTGCACGTCCGCCGCGCCGGCCGGCTGATGACGCTGGGCCTGCCGCCCGAGGCCCGGCGGCCCTTCTGGGCGGTGCTCGCCCCCACGGCGTTCGGCGTGTTCGCCTTCCCGGCGCTGGCCGCGACGCTGCTGCCGCTGCTCGTCGTCCCCGACGGCGTCGGCGTCGCCTACGCCGGCCTGGTCGCCGGGGCCGCGCTGGCCGCCAGCGCGGTCGCCGCCCGCGTCGGGCGCCGGGCGGACCGCGGCGGGGGCCCGCTCGGGATGGCGCTGGGGGCGCTGGGCCTGGGTCTCGGGGCGGCCGCGGTCGCGGCGCAGGCCGAGCCGCTGCTGCTGCCCTCGGCGGTGCTGCTGGGCGCGGGGGGCGGGCTCTGCCTCACCTCGGGGCTGACCCTCACCGCGCGGCTGGCGCCCCCGCACACCCGCGGCGCGGTGAACAGCGCCTTCTACGCCTTCGCCTACGCCGGCTTCGGCACGCCCCTGCTGCTGGCCTGGCTGGGCGACCTCACGTCCCCCGTCGCGGCGCTGGGCGGGTTCGTGGCCGTGCCGGTCGCGCTGGCCGCCTGGCTGCGGTTCGAGCTGCGCCCGCGCGCGGCGGCCTGAGCGGCGGTCACCCGCGGTGCGCCACCGCCCGGTGCCGCGCGAGCACGTCGAGGCCGAAGTCGGCGGCCGGGTCGCGCCACACCGAGTGCGCGTGGTTGGCCCCGCGCTGGGTGTTGTCCCACTCGACGAGCAGCCGCGGGCCCTGCAGCCGGTAGTAGTGCGGCGCCCCGGGCTCGGTCGGGCCGGCCCAGGCGAGGTGGACGGCGTCGAGCGCCGCGTCGTCGTCGTACCGGGACATCGGGGAGACCTCGGCGGGCACGCGGTCGAGGTAGGTGCCGAGCAGGGCCCGCAGCAGCGCGCGCTGGTCGCCGTCGAGCTCGGCCGCCGGCACGCCCTTCGGCTGCGCGGTGTACTCCAGGGCCGCGTGCTCGGGGTCGCCGTAGCCGGCCGCCTCGTCGATCGAGTCGCTCATCGCCTGCAGCCGGGCCCACTCGGCCGGGTCGGCGAAGGGCGCCCGCCAGATGCCGGCGAGCGGGATCGTCCGGTCGCCGGGGGCCACCGTCGTGCGGTTCGCGGTGACCAGGTCCGACGGCGCGGCGGGCAGCAGCACGGCACGGGCCGCGAGGTCGGGGGCCAGCGAGCGCACCAGCTCGCGCGCGGTGTCCTCCACGCGGGCCAGCGGCCGGTTCACCGCGCCGCCGAGCAGCGGGGACGTGGCCGGGTCGGCGCCGAGGAAGCAGGGGGTGGTGGCCACGACCACGCCGTCCACCACGAGGTTGTTCAGCGACACGTGGTGGCCGCCGAACCGCCACCCCCACGTCCCGGTCGGGCCCGGCCGGCCGAACACGCGCAGGTAGTACAGGCCGGGGTCGCGGCCGCGCTCCCGGTCGAACCGCGCGACGAAGCCCTCCACCCGGTCCAGCACGTTCTCGAGGCCGATGATCGTCGCCACCGTGACGTAGCCGGCGGTGGACAGCCCGGAGGCGACCAGCCGCATGGCCGCGCGCTGCTGGGCCGGCCGCTGCTCGTGGAGCGTCAGGCCGCCGTGGTCGGTGGGCGTGTAGAACCAGCGCCGGCGTTCGGCGTCGGTCGCGTCGTCGCCGGGCTGCGCGCCGACCGCGACCTCCCGCTGCCGCGGGTCGAGCGCGTCCAGCCAGAGCAGCGCCGCCTCGGTCATCCGCGCGGCCACCGCGCGCGCGGGGGCGTCGTCCGCAGTGGTCCCGGCCACGGCCGGAATCTAGCGCCGGCACGTGCGGGTGCGCCTCCCGGCGGCACTCCGTAGCGTGACCCGCACCACATCCGGCCGCGCCCCGGGGCCCGGCCGCCGTCCGGACGGGAGACCACCGTTGCCCACCCCCACCGACGACCGCCGCGACCTGCTCACCGTCATCGCCTACATGCGCGCGGCGCCCGGCCGGCGCGACGACCTGCGGGCCGCGCTCGAGGCCCTGGTCCCGCCGACCAGCCAGGAGGCGGGGTTCGTCAACTACGACCTGCACCAGGGCGTGGAGGACGAGGACGCGTTCTTCTTCTACGAGAACTGGGAGTCGGGCGAGCACCTCGACGCGCACCTCGCGGCGCCGCACCTGGAGGAGTTCGCGGCGCGGATCCCCGAGCTGCTCGACGAGAGCGGGCTGTCGGTCAACCGGGTGCGCCGGATCGCCTGACCGGGCGGCTCGGCGTTCCAGGAGGTCGCGCCGGCAGCGGGAGATCACCGGCGCGGGCGCTGACCGGCTCCGCCGTCCCCCCGCGCGCCCGTTCCCGGGCGGTCGGGTGCCGCGGCCGCTGCCTGAGGTGCGGTCTCGAGCGCGGCGTGCCACGCGGCGCTGCGTGCCCGCAGCACGAGGACGGCCAGGACGAGGGCGACGACGGCGGTGAGGAGGCCCAGCCCGGTGCTCTCCGTGAGCCCGGAGACCAGGAAGCCCGCTGCGGACGCGGCGGCCGCGACGAAGGCGTACGGGAGCTGGGTCGTGACGTGGTCGACGAGGTGCACGCCGGAGCCGATCGAGGACAGGATCGTGGTGTCCGACAGCGGGGACGTGTGGTCGCCGAAGATGGCGCCGGCCAGCACGGCACCGAAGACAGGGATGAGCAGGCCGCTGTCCAGCGCGACCGCCAGCTCGGCACCGATCGGCAAGAGCAGACCGAAGGTGCCGAACGTGCTGCCGATCGAGAAGGCGATGAACGACGCGAGCACGAACAGCACGAGCGGCACCAGGGCCAGCGGCAGGGCGTCGTCGATGACGCCGGCGAGGTACTCGCCGATGCCCAGCTCGCCGATGGTCTCGGCGGTGACCCAGGCCAGGAAGAGGACCACGGCCGCCATGAGCATCGAGCGGACCCCCGACACCGCGGCCCTGCCTATCAACCGGGGCGCCGTCCGCCGGGCCAGCAGCATCCCGGCCGCTACCAGGCAGGCCGCGACGGAACCGTAGAACAGGGCCAGGATCACGTCGGTGGCGGCCAGGACGTCCATCGGGGCGAGGGAGCCCTCCGCGCCGGCGATGCCGATCCACACGGCCCCGACGACGGTGACCGCGACGAGCACGAGGATGGGCCACACCAGGTCGCGGACGCGGCCGTCCTCCCGGGTGCCCAGCTTCCGGTCCGTCTCACCCGGCGGGATCCCGCGGGCGGGGTCGAAGAGCCGGCCGTGCTCGATTGCGGCCCGCTCGTGCCGGCGCATCGGGCCGATGTCGATGGTGAACCAGGCCGCGGCGATCACCAGAAGCAAGGCGGTGATCGGGTAGAGCATCGCGGGGATCGACTGGAGGTAGGCCTCGTACCCGCTGAGCCCTTCCACACCGTTGTCGTCGAGGAGTCCCGCCATGGTGGCGGCGATGAACGCAGCCCAGCCCGAGATCGGCACCAGGATGATCACCGGCGCCGCCGTCGAGTCGACGAAGTAGGAGAGCTTGGCGCGGGAGATGCGGTGCTGGTCGGTGATGGAGCGGCTCACCGTGCCGCCCACCAGGCTGCTGAACGCGTCGTCGAAGAAGATGACGATCCCCATGACGACGGGGACCATCTGCGCCTGCGCCCGGGTCCGCACCCGCCGCACGGCCCAGGCCGCGAACGCCCGCAGCCCGCCGGACACGTAGATCAGCGACGTCAGGACGCCGATGAGGATGACGGCGGCGAGGATGTAGACCTCCTCGGTCACCTCCCCCTCGCTGTAGATCAGCCCTCGGGCCGCGTCCCAGACGAACCGGAGGGCGGCGACCACGTCCCACTCGGCGACCATGAGCGCCCCGAGCACGATGCCCGCGCCGAGGGAGAGGAGGATCCGCCGGGTCGTGATCGCCAGGACGATCGTCACGAGCGGGGGCAGCAGCGACAGGATCGACGGTTCCACGGGACCTCCAGGCCGGTGGGTGCGGTGCCCCGGTGCTCAGGCCGCCGGTCGCCCCGGCAGCGGGGCGGGGTGGTTCAGGAGGAGTCGGCCACGAGCGGGGTCACCAGCCGTCCCAGGCCCGCGATCTCGCAGACGACCTCGTCCCCCGGTCGCAGCCAGACCTGCTCGGGCATGCCGAGGATCACGCCCTCGGGCGTGCCGGTGTAGACCACGTCGCCCGGCTCGAGGGTCATGACCTGCGACAGATCGCTGACCAGCTCAGCGACGCCGAAGACCATGTCGCGCGTGTTCGAGTTCTGGCGCAGCTCGCCGTTGACCCAGCACCGCAGGTCCAGCGCCTGCGGGTCGGGCACGTCGTCGCTGGTCACGACGTACGGACCGAGGGGGGCGAAGCCGTCGATCGCCTTGCCGTACGTCCACTGGCTGCTGCGCATCTGCAGGTCGCGGGCGGACAGGTCGTTGCCGGTCGCGTACCCGAACACGTGGTCCAGCGCCTGCTCCACGCCGACCGTGCGGGCGCGCCGTCCGATGACGGCCACGAGCTCCACCTCGTAGTCGGCCTTGGCGGTGGCCTCGGGGATGGGCACGGCCTCGCACGAGGCGGCGAGGCTGTTGACGAACTTGGCGAAGTAGACGGGCCGTTCGGGCACCGGCATGCCGCCCTCGGCGGCGTGCTTGCGGTAGTTGAGCCCGACGCAGATGATCTTGCCGGGGTCCGGCACGGCCGGCGCGAGCCGCAGCCGGTCGACCGGCACGGCGTCGGCAGCCCCCTCCGCCACCGATCTCACCCGCTGCGCCACCTCGGGGCCGGCACCGGCGAGCGACCGGACCGACAGGCGGGCACCGTCCTCCCCGGCCTCGGTCACGTCGACCACGCCCGCGCCGGTCTCGACGCCGAGGCGGAGGCCGTCGTCGCCGTGGAACGACACCAGCCTCACGACGCCGGCTCCCGAGAGCCCACCGCCCCGGGTGCCACCGCGGCGAGAGGTCGGCTGCACGATGTGGTACAGGTCACACCGGCATCCTGGGTGGGGCGGAATCCGTGGTCAAATCGGCGGGACGGGTACGGGGAGGTGCGTGGTGGCGTGGAACTGGCCCGACGACGTCGACCCGTTCGTCGCTCCGGAGCTCGACCGGTCGGCGCTGCTGGTCATCGACACGCAGGTCGACTTCCTCGACGGCGGCAGCTGCCCGATCCCCGGGACGAGCGCCGTCGTGCCGGTGGTCGCCCGCCTCGTCCGGGGGTTCCGGCTCGCCGGCCGCCCGGTCGTCCACGTCGTCCGGCTCTACGACGGTGACGACGTCGACCTCCCACGCCGCACGCTCGTCGCGTCGGGCGCGCCGATAGTGCGCCCGGGCTCGGACGGCTCGCAGCTCGCCCCCGAGCTGCGACCCGCCGGTACCCCGCCGCTGGCCGCCCCGGAGCTGCTCGCCGGCCGGATGCAGCACCTGGCGCCCGGCGAGTGGGCGATGTGGAAGCCGCGGTGGGGCGCCTTCCACCGCACACCGCTGGACGCCCACCTGCGCGGGCTCGGGGTGAGCACCGTCGTCGTCGCCGGGTGCAACTTCCCCAACTGCCCGCGGGCCACCGTCTACGGGGCGAGCGAGCGCGACTACCGGACGCTGGTCGCGGCGGACGCCGTCTCCGGGCTCGCCCCGTCGCACCTGGCGGAGGCATCGGGGATGGGCGTGCTCTCCGCGCCCAGCACCGAGATCCTCCGCCGGCTCGGGACGGGCTGAGTTCGGCAGCAAGGTGTGCCAGATGTGCGTAAGTCCGTGCGTGGCGCGGCCGGTACGGATCCCCTGTACGGGTGAGACTCGGCGCCAGCGATCACTCCTGGCACCGACGGCCGTCCTTCCCCTTGACGGCGAGGACCCGGCGTCGGCGGGTCGGCAAGGGCGACGAGAGGAATCCAGGTGACCGAGATCAAGCAGGACGTGGACGCGCGCGTCCAGACCGAGCGCACCCGACTGCTCCACCTGCTCGACGGGCTCGACGAGGAGCAGTGGGACACCCCCAGCCTGTGCGCCGGTTGGTCGGTGCGAGACCTCGTCGTGCACGTGCTCATGCCGTACGAGGTCTCGACGCCCCGGTTCCTGCTGATGATGGTGCGCGCGCGACTCGACTTCGACCGCGCCGCCGACCGCTGGGCGACCACGGACACACGGACACCGGCCGAGGTGGTCGCCGGCCTGCGGAGGACCGAGCACCGCACCTTCAACGTGCCCGGCGCACCGGTCGAGGCGCCGTTGAGTCACCTGGTCATCCACGCCCAGGACGTCTACCGGCCGCTCGGGGTGCCATCCCCGACCGACCCGGAGAACGCCCGGGTCGCCCTCGAGCAGCTGACCAGCCCCCGCGCCCGTCGCTCGCTGCCGCCGGGCATCCTCGACGGGCTGGCGTTCTCGGCCACCGACACCGACTGGCACTACGGCGAGGGCGCCGAGGTCTTCGGACCGGCCACCGCGCTTCTCACAACCCTCTCCGGCCGAACCGCCGCCCTGCCCGAGCTCGCCGGTGCGGGCGTGGCAGATGTGCGAGCGCGCCTGTAGCCGCCGAGCGCGAGAGCGCCAACGCGCACCACACCGCTCACATCGGGTAGCCGCACTTACGCACAGAGGATCACACCCTGCTGCCGAACTCAGGACGGGCTGACGCCCTCGGCCGTCGCCTAGGACGGCGGTGCTCAGCGTTCCACGACGTTGCGCAGCGGCCGGCCGGCCAGCAGCGCCGCGAGGTTGGCGGTGACCAGCTCGTCGGCGCCGACCGGCCGCCCGCCGGCGGCGTGCGGGGTGAGCAGGAGGTTCGGGGCCTCCCACAGCGGGGAGTCCGGGGGCAACGGCTCGGTGGCGGTGACGTCGAGGGCGGCCCCGGCCAGCCGGCCCGCGGCGAGCGCGGCGGTGAGGGCGTCCTCGTCCACGGTGGACCCGCGGCCGACGTTGACCACGTGGGCGTGCGCCGGCAGCGCGGCCAGCCGGGCGGCGTCCAGCGCCCGCGTGGTGCCGGGCGTGGAGGGCAGGATCATGACCAGGACGTCGGTCCGCCCCAGCTCCCCCTCCAGGTCCTCCTCGGCGACGACGGGGAAGCCGGCCCGCTCCCCCGCGCTGCGCGCCACGCCGCGGACCTGCGCCCCGAGGTCCCGCAGCAGCGGTGCCAGGGTCTGCCCGATGGAGCCGAACCCCCAGATCAGCACGCGCGCGTCGATCAGGGTGGTCACCGCCCCCTCAGGGTGCAGCGGCTGCAGGCCGCCCAGCTCGGGGGCCCACCGGTGCTCGGCCTGCGCCCGCCCGGCGGCCGGCAGCCGGCGCAGCAGGGCGAGGACCAGGGCCAGGGCGTGCTCGGTGACGGTGCGGTTGTGCAGCCCCGCCCCGGAGGTGACGACGACGTCGGAGGGGAAGCCCGCTGCCAGCACGGTGTCGGGTCCGGCCGCCAGGCTCTGCACCCAGCGCAGCTTCGGCATGCGGCCGGCGACCGCGGCGAGGTCGGCCTGGGAGCTGCCCCACACCACCAGCGCCTCGGCGTCGAGGTGCTCCTCGGGCACGGGCGCCGCGGCGTCGTAGACCACCGCCGCGACGCCGTCGGGCAGCTCCGGGGCCAGCGGGACGGAGTCGGGCAGCAGCAGCTTCATCGCACATCGCCTCTCGGGTCGTCCCGGGGCCGGCCACGAGCCCGTGCGGGCGGCCGCCCCGTCCGAGCAGCAGACTGCCGCACGCGAGGGTCCTGCCGGTCGCGGGGTCCCCGGCGGCCCGTGCGCGGGGGCGGCGGGACGTCGCCGCTCAGCGCCCGGCCGGCACGGGTGCGGTCACCGCGCGCTCGGCGGCCCGGGCGGCGTCGAAGGACGCCGGCGCCGGTGTCAGCGGCGGCCGGACGGTGCCCATCGGGTGCCCGTGCCGCCGCTCGGCGACGCGCTTGAGGACCGCCGCGGAGGTGTGCTGCTTGGTCATCGCGCGGACCTCCTGCAGGTGGCGGGACAGCGCCGCGGCCTCCTCCGCCCGCCCGGCCCGCACGTGCGCGTACAGCGCCACCACGTGCTCGGGCACGATGTTGGCCAGCGCGGAGATCGAGCCGTCGGCGGCGCGCAGCCTCGCCGGCAGGTCGTCCTCGGTGCCCACCAGGACGCCCTTGCCGCCGGCGCGCACGGCCTGCGCGTAGCCGGCCTCGCCCCCGGAGTCCTTGACCCCCCACACCGGCAGCGCCGTGACCAGCTCGGCCGGCACCGGCACCGCGTACTTGGGGATGTGGTAGACGACGACGGGGTGCCGGGTGGCGGCCAGCACGCGGTCGTAGAACACCCGCAGCCCCTCGACGCCGACCGGCCGGAAGTAGTACGGCGGCAGGACCATCACCGCCCGGACCGGCAGGTCGTCGAGGAGGGCCAGCAGGTCCAGCGTCTCCGGCAGGTTGCCCTCGGCCACCGTCGGGACGACCTGCAGCTGCCCGGCCTCCGGCAGCAGCGCGCCGAGCACCGCGCGCTTCTCGTGCGCGGCCACCGACGGCCCCTCGCCGTTGGTGCCGAACGGGATCACCCCCGTGACGCCGTGGCCGGCCAGCCACCGCACGTGGGCCAGGTAGGCGTCGACGTCGATGCCGTACCGGTCGTCGTCGCGGAACGGCGTCACGTTCGCGACGAAGACGCCCTGCAGGACGTCGGCGGGCGCTGCCATGGGGTCATCTCCCGAGGTCGACGGTCCGGTCGAGGAAGGCGGTGAGCTCCCGGCGGCTGGGCAGCCCCTCGTAGTCACCGAGGCCCTGCACGCAGAAGGCGCCCATGGCGTTGGCGGTGCGCAGCCGCTCCCCCGGTTCCCGGCCCCAGAGCGTCGCGGCGAGGTACCCGGCGGCGAACGCGTCCCCCGCGCCGACCGGGTCCACCTGCCGGGCCGGGAAACCCGGGGACGTCAGCCGCTCGCCCTCCACCACCGCGGCGCACCCGCGGGCGCCCAGCTTGACCACCACCTCGCCCGGCCCGGAGTTCGGGAACCGGTCCAGGCAGGCGCCCTCGTCCCAGCCCCACAGCGCGGCCGCCTCGTCGTCGCCGACGAGCAGCACGTCGACGTGCGGCAGCAGCGCCTCGGTGGCCGCCCGCGCGGCCGCGGGCTCCCACAGCCGGCTGCGGTAGTTGACGTCGTAGCTGACCCGCACCCCCGCCTCGGCCGCCGTCCTCGCCGCCCAGACGAGGAACTCGGCGCACTCCGGCGACAGCGCCCCCGTGATGCCGGTGAGGTGCAGGAAGCCGGCGCCGTCGAGCACGGCGGGGTCGAAGGCGCCGGGCGCCAGCGTGGCGGCCGCCGAGCCGCGGCGGTAGTAGTGCACGCGCAGCGCGCCGGCGACCTCCTCGCGCAGGTACAACCCGGTCGGCCGGTCGGGCACCCGCCGGACGGCGCCGGTGTCCACCCCCTCGGCCCGCACCCGGTGCAGCACCAGCTCGCCGGGCTCGTCGTCCCCGAGGGCGCTGATCCAGCTGGCCGGGACGCCCAGCCGGGCCAGGCCGATGGCGACGTTGCTCTCGGCGCCGCCGATCGACAGCGTCACGCCCGTGGCGTGCCGCAGCCGGCCGGGCGAGGTCGGGACGACCAGCACCATCGTCTCGCCCGCGGTGACCACCCGCGGGAGACCGGCCGGGGGCTCGGTCACCCGCCGAACAGGGTGCGCAGCTGCTGGTCGAAGGTCAGCACCGAGAGGAACCCGAAGAGCAGGAACGACCAGACCAGCGCGGCGACGCGCACGCCGCCCGGGCGGATCTGCGGCGGCAGCGTGCGCCGGTTGAGCACCAGCAGCAGCGCCGAGTAGATGAACATCATCAGCCCGCCGGTGACCGCGGCGATGACCAGCAGCACCAGCGGCTGGTCCAGCCCGGAGAGCAGCACGACGACGCCGATCCCGACCAGGCCCCACACCAGCGCGAAGTAGATCTTGCTCTCGTTCGCGTTCTTCAGGTAGGCGGTCTTGAGCACGTCGGCGCCGAGCCGGCTGGTGTAGTCGACGATGCCCAGCGCCGCGGCGAACAGCGAGACCGCGCCGATGACCCAGAAGAAGGTGCCGAACCAGCTCCCCACGCTCTCGTCGAGCGCCTCGCCCTCGGCCTGGAGGAACGCGATGCTGTTCTCCAGGCCCTCCTCGCCGAAGACGGTGGAGTAGGCCAGCAGCGAGGTGAACAGGATCGTCAGGAAGCTGATCAGCACGAACGTGGTCAGCTGCTCGGTGTTCGCGAACTTCCACCACCGCCGCCACCGGCCGAGGTTCTCCGGCGTCGGCTCGAACACGAAGCCGGTCGAGGGCGCCGCCTCCGGCTGGCCGGTGATCGGGCTGACGATCCGCGGGACGTAGGCGCCCATGCCGAAGCGCTTGTCGCGGATCCAGTTGCTCTGGCACAGGTTCTGCCCGCCCCCGGCCCCGGCGAAGGCCAGCGCCCCCAGCAGCAGGGCGAACCCGAGCTCCTCGGCCGGGATCGCGGCCTGGGTGACGATGTCGGGCACGTCGGACCACGCGTCGGCCCCGATGGCGAAGAAGCAGGAGACGATGATCAGGATCAGGACGGCGGCGACCTTGGCGAACTGAATCTTCTCCAGCGCCTGGTACACCACCGGCGCCATCGTCAGCGTGATGCCGATGAGCAGCAGCATGCCGATCGCGATCGGCACGACCGAGCCGCCGAACAGGTAGGTGACCAGGGTGGCGGAGCTGGTCGCCCAACCCGGCCAGATGTTGGCGAAGTAGGCCAGGATCGCGAAGACCAGGCCCCAGTGCCGCCAGTACCGGCTGAAGCCGGTGAGCGCGGTCTCGCCGGTGGCGAGCGTGTAGCGCTCGATCTCCATGTTGAGGAAGTACTGGGTGGCCAGCCCCACGAAGGCCGCCCACACGAACACCAGCCCCACCTGCGAGGCGATGTACGGGTAGAGGATGAACTCGCCGCTGGCCATGCCGACGCCGGCGGCGATGATCCCGGGCCCGATCACGTGCCGGAAGCTCGCCGGCGGCTCGGGCAGGTCGCGCACCGAGGGCGCGGGCAGGTGCTTGGTCGGGAACCGGTCGACGACGGAGAGCTGGTCGCTCGTCCTGCGGGTGGTGGCCATGACGCCCCCTGTGAGCCGGGTCACTCTTTCCGGGCGTCTCTCATTCCCGCACGGGCGCGCCGCGGCAGCAACCGGAAGCAAGGGCCGTTGCCGGGGCCCGGGTCAGGTGGCGACGTCGGGGTAGTCGGCGCCCGCGTGCGGGGTGAACGCGACGTGGCGGGCGCAGAGGTCGGCGCTGCGGCGGACGCCGAGCAGCTGCATGCAGCGCTGGTACTCCTCGGCGAGGATCTCCACCGCGCGCAGCACGCCGTCCTGGCCGCCGGCCATGAGCCCGTAGAGGTAGGCGCGGCCGATCATCGCCGCGTCGGCGCCCAGCGCGCGGGCGGCGACGACGTCCTGGCCGTGCAGCACCCCGCCGTCGATCAGCACCGCGACGTCGTCGCCGACCGCCTCCCGCACGGCGGGCAGGACGTCGAGGGTCGCCGCGGAGCGGTCGAGCTGGCGGCCGCCGTGGTTGGACACCACCACGCCGTCGGCCCCGCGGTCGACGATCCGGCGCGCCGAGTCGGGCGTGGTCACCCCCTTGACCAGCAGCGCCCCGGGCCAGCGCCGGCGGACCCGGTCGAGGGCGGCGAGGTCCATGCCGGGGTCGAACATCATGCTGGCCACCTCGCCCGGCGTCGGCGTGCCCTCGACGGCGCTGCCGAGCACGGCGAACGTCAGGCCCGGGGTGGTCAGCTTGTTGAGCAGCCAGCGGGGCCGCCGGGACATGTCGAGCACGGTCTTCGCCGTGAGGGCCGGCGGGATGGTGAGCCCGTTGACGACGTCGCGCAGGCGCATGCCGGAGACCGCCGTGTCGACGGTGAGCACCAGCGTCGAGTAGCCGGCCTCCTCGGCCTGCGCGACGAGCGCCTCGTTGAGCCGGTCGTCGGCGGTGAGGAACAGCTGGAACCACAGGTCGGCGCCGGGCGCGGCGGCGCGCACGTCGGCGATGGACGTCGAGCCGACGGTGGACAGGCTGTACGGGATGCCGACGTGCTCGGCCACGCGGGCGACGGCGGCCTCTCCGTGGTGGTGCATCATCCGCGTGTAGCCGGTGGGCGCGAAGACCAGCGGCAGCGGGAGGCGCCGGCCCAGCAGCTCGACGGTGGTGTCCGGGTCGGCCACCGAGCTCAGCGCGTCCGGCCGGAACGCCACCCGCCGGTACGCCGCGACGTTGCGCGCCGCGGTGATCTCCTCCTCGGCCGCGCCGTCGACGTAGTCGAAGACCGCGCGCGGCGTGGTGCGGGCGGCCACCGCGCGCAGGTCCCGGACGGTGAGCGCGGACGCCAGCCGGCGGGCCGTCGGCGCCGGCTCGGGGCGCCGGAACCGGACGAGCTCGCGCAGCTCGGCCGGCCGCGGCAGCTGCCGCGCGGTGGAGATCGGCGCCAGCGGCAGCCTCCGTCGCACGTGACGTCCCCCTCGCAGGTCGGACCCGGTCCGCCCGCGAGCCAACGCCGCGGGCCGCACCGCGCGCAACTCGGGCGGGCGGGGCCGCGCCCGGACGCCCGGCGGCAGCGTCGGCAGATCAAGCCAATCCTGGGGCGGGAGCTCGTTCAGCTTGTGCCAGTGCGGGCCGGGCGAGGTGCTGCGTACCGTCACTGACAGCAAACAAGGCGTACCGGTCCGTCACGGTGCGCGTCTTCCCCGCCCGAGGAGCTCCCCGTGTCGCCCTTCCCGTCCGCGTACCTGACCGTCGTCCCGGAGCCGACCACCGCCGGCTACGGCGTCGAGTACGCCGTCGAGTACGCCGTCGAGCACGTCGACGAGCACGCCGCCCCGTACGCCACCGAGTACGCGGCCGACGTCTGGGCCCCCGCGCCGGTGGCGCGGTCCTACGAGGCCCCCCGGCCCGCCGCGGAGGACGTGGACCTCGGCGACGAGAGCTGGCGGCTCGACGCGCTGTGCGCCGAGACCGACCCGGAGGCGTTCTTCCCCGAGAAGGGCGGCTCCACCCGCGAGGCCAAGCGCGTGTGCGCCGGCTGCCCGGTGCGCCTGCAGTGCCTGGAGTTCGCGCTGGGCAACGACGAGCGGTTCGGCATCTGGGGCGGGCTGTCCGAGCGCGAGCGGCGCCGGATCCGGATGCAGCGCCGCATGCCGCTGAGCGCCTGACGCCCGGCGGTGCGCGCCGCCGCCGCCCGCGGGCGGGTCGGCGGCCGGCTCCCCGGCTCAGGGCTCGACGGTGACGGTGATCGCTCGCCCGGCCGAAGGGCGGGAACCGCCCCGCCGTGCCGCCGTCCGGATCGCCTGCTGCTGGGCGACGCCCGCCGCCGTCGCGGGAGGACCCCGTTCGCGCCGTCGGCGCGATCCAGTCGGATGCGGATCCCCCGGCGGAGGGCTTCCCGGGCGTTCACGGCGGCGGGAACGGATTCGGGGTCACCGCTCCCCGCTACGTCCTCGGCACGTCGGGACGCGACGCGACAGGGCTGGAGAACCCGCAGAACCCCGCGTCAGCACCGGCGATCGACGCGCCCGCCGCGGAAGGGGACGTGCGGTGCATCCCGAGGGACGTCAGCAGGCGATCGCGCGGCTGGTGGCCTCGCGCGGCCGCGCCGGTGTGGCCGCGCTCGCCGTGGAGGTCACCACCGAGACGGTGCGCCGCGACCTGGCGATCCTGGAGCAGGGCGGCGTGCCGCGCCGGGTGCACGGCGGGGCCGTGCCGGTGGGGCGCTGGCCCTGGTGGAGCTGGGTCTCGGTGAGCGCACCGGCCGCCTGGCCGAGCAGAAGGCGCGCATCGCCGGGGCCGCCCTGGACCTGCTGCCCGGCGCCGGGGGCAGCATCCTCCTCGACGGCGGCGCTGGCCGACACCCTCCCCGCCGACCGGCGGCTGCTGGCGGTGACCAACTCGGTGCCGATCGCGGCCCACCTGGCGACCGCCCCCGGCGTCACCGTGCAGGTGCTCGGGGGGCGCGTGCGCGGGTGACCCGGTGCGCGGTGGGCGAGGGGGCCACGTCGGCCCTGGCCGACCTGCGCGTCGACGTCGCGTTCCTCGGCACGGACGGGATCACCCCGGACCACGGGTTCACCACCCCCGACGACGCGGAGGCCTCGGTCGAGCGGGCCATGGCCCGCGCCGGCCAGCGGGTGGTCGTGCTCGCCGACTCCTCGAAGCTCGACCGCGAGAGCCTGGTGCGCTTCGCGGTGCCCGAGGACGTCGACGTGCTGGTCACCGACTCCGCCGCGGACGCCGGGACGCTCGCCGCGCTGGAGAAGACCGGCATCGAGGTGGTCATGGCCAGACCGCGGGGGCGGCGCCGGGCGGCGGCCACGAGGACGCCGCCCGGGCGCCGGTCAGGCGGTCTGCAGCGCGCGGCGCACCTTCGGCCCGCCGGTGGTCATCCGGTAGAGCTTGACCAGCTGCGACGGGGCGTTCCGCCACGTCGTCTGCTCCAGCCAGCCGTTGGGCAGCGACAGACGCAGCACCTTGTGCCAGGCCGAGGCGACCTGCCGGGGCAGCGGCGCGGAGTGGTAGCGCAGCCCGTACCGCTCGAAGACGTCGCGGACCCTGGGCGCGATCTCGGCGTAGCGGTTGCTGGGCAGGTCGGGGAACAGGTGGTGCTCGACCTGGTGCGAGAGGTTGCCGGTCAGGATGTGCATCGCCCTGCTGCCCGAGATGTTGGCCGAGCCGAGCATCTGCCGCAGGTACCACTCGCCGCGGGTCTCGCCGTCGATCGACGTCCTCTCGAACGTCTCGACGCCCTCCGGGAAGTGGCCGCACATGATCACCGAGTGCGACCACAGGTTGCGCACCACGTTGGCGGTGACGTTGGCGACGAGCGTCGGCAGGAACGACGGACCCGACAGCAGCGGGTGGACCAGGTAGTCCTTGGTCGCCTGCTTGCGGATCTTCTTCAGCACGGCCCGCACGCCGGCCCGGAACTCCGGGTCCTTCCGGCGCTTCGCGGTCGCCAGGTTCTTGCCCAGCTCGAGGTCGTAGGCGGCGATGCCGTACTCGAACAAGCAGGCGTTGACGAAGTTCCACAGCGGCTGCAGCAGGTACAGCGGGTGCCAGCGCTGGTCCTCGTCGACCCGCATGATGCCGTAGCCGAGGTCGTTGTCCTTGCCGAGCACGTTCGTGTACGTGTGGTGCAGCTCGTTGTGCGAGTGCTTCCACTGCTCGGCCGGGCTGGCCATGTCCCACTCCCACGTCGTGGAGTGGATCTTCGGGTCGCGCATCCAGTCCCACTGCCCGTGCAGGATGTTGTGCCCGATCTCCATGTTCTCGAGGATCTTGGCCAGCGACAGGCCCGCGGTCCCGACCAGCCAGGCCGGCGGGAACACCGAGGCGAGCAGGACGGCGCGGCTGCCGAGCTCGAGCTTGCGCTGGACGTCGATGACCGTCCGGATGTACCGGGCGTCGGCCTCGCCGAGGCTGTCCCGCACCTCCTGCCGGATGGTGTCGAGCTCCTTGCCCAGGAGCTCGACGTCCTCGGCGGTGAGGTGGGCGATCGGGTTGTCGGTCTTCTTCTGCAGCGCGGTCACGGGTCTCCGTCCGTCGGGGTCAGTGGTCGATGTCGCAGGCGCCGGCGGCGGCGCTGATGCAGGTCTGGACGAGCACGCCGTCGCCGGGCGCGGCGGTGGTGACCTCGCCGGTGCGCAGGTCGCGCACCGCGCCCTCGCGCAGCGGGAGCACGCAGCCGTAGCAGATGCCCATGCGGCAGCCGCTCGGCATGAGCACGCCGGCGTCCTCGGCGGCGTCGAGGATCGGGGTGGCGCCGTCGGCCTCGACGGTGGCGCCGGTCCTCGCGAACGAGACGGTGCCGCCCTCGCCGGTGACCACGACGGTGGGCCGGAAGCGCTCGGTGTGCAACCGGTCGGCCAGGCCGAGGGCGGCCCAGTGCTCCTCCAGCGCCTCGAGCATGCCGACCGGACCGCAGGCCCAGGTCGACCGCTCGGCCACGTCGGGCACCAGCGCGGCGACGCCGGCGGCGTCGAACACCCCGTCGCGGTCGGTGTGCCGCTCGACCAGGCGCAGCGCGCCGTCGGCGGCCAGCCGGCGGAGCTCGCCGCCGAAGATCACGTCCTGCGCCGTCGGGGCCGAGTGGACGACGACGACGTCGCAGGCGCCCCGCGCCAGGTTGCGCAGCATGCCCATGACCGGGGTGATGCCCGACCCCGCGGTCACGAACAGGACCGTGCGCGGGAGCTCGGCCGGCAGGCAGAACTCCCCCGTCGCCTGGTCCAGCTGCACGATCGTGCCCGGGCGGGCCCGGTGCACGAGGTGGTTGCTCACCGTGCCGCCGGGGATGGCCTTGACCGTGATGCTGATGCAGCCGTCGGCACGGCCGAGGTCGGAGGTCACCGAGTACGCGCGCCACTGGCGCACGCCGTCGACGTCGACGCCGACGCGCACGTACTGGCCGGGCGTGTGCGGCCGCCAGCCGCGGCCGGGGCGGATCACCAGCGTGGCCGCGTCGCGGGTCTCCGGGTGCACCGCCTCGATCCGGCCGCGGAGGTCGGCGCCGGAGCGCAGCGGGTCGACCAGGTCGAGGTAGTCGGACGGCAGCAGCGGGGTGGTCACCAGCTCCGCCAGCTTGAGCACCCGGTCGCGCAGGGCGACCCGCGGCCGGGCCGTGGCGGGCCGCGGGGTGGTCGACGTCATGTCCCGAGGGTTGTCCAGCCCGGCGCACAAGCACCTGTGCCGCGGACGTGAATCGGGCGCTACCTTTTGTCCTCCGCGCACAAACCGGGAGGCGCTGTGTCAGCCGAGGAGCCCGCGATCCCGCCGTCCGTGGCGGCGGCGATGCGCGCGGAGCTGCCCGCGGTGGCCGAGGCGACCGTCGCCGAGATCATCGTCGAGGTGCCCAGCTACGCCGACGCCTTCTCCGGCGACATGGGGCGGGCGATCGGCAACGCCGTGGAGCTGGCGCTGGCGGGCTTCCTCGAGCTGGCGACGGCGAGCAGCGGCGTCGACCCGGGCACGCCGATCCGGCCGGCGCTGGAGGGCGCCTACGCGCTGGGGCGGGGCGAGGCGCGCAGCGGGCGGTCGATGGACGCGCTGCTGGCCGCCTACCGCGTCGGCGCGCGGGTGTCGTGGCGGCTGATGAGCGCCGGCGCGGTGCGGGCCGGGCTGAGCGCCGAGCGGCTGGCCCGCTTCGCCGAGCTCGTCTTCGCCTACATCGACCAGCTCTCGGCCTCGAGCGTGGCCGGGCACAGCGACGAGCTGGCCACCACGGGCCGGGTGCGCGAGCGCTACCTGGAGCGGCTGGCCGCCCGGTTGCTCGCCGGGGCCGACGCGCCCGAGCTCGCCGCCGTCGCCGAACGGGCGGGCTGGGCGCCGCCGCGGACGCTGACCGCCGTCGTCCTGCCCGAGACGAAGGTGCACGGCGCGCTGGTCTCCCTGGACCCCCGGACGCTGCGGGCCGGCGAGGAGGTGCCCGACGCCGAGGGGCTGCTGGTGCTGCTCGTCCCCGACGCCGAGGCGCGCTCCCGGCCGGCGCTGCTGCGCACCCTCGACGGGCGCGACGCCGTCGTCGGGCCGGCGCGGCCCTGGGTGGCGGTGCACGAGTCCTACGCCCGGGTCCGCCGCGCGCTGGAGCTCGGGCTGCCCGCCGCGGGGACGGAGCCGCTGGACACCGAGGACCGGCTGGCCGACCTCGTCCTGCGCGCCGACGAGAGCGCGCTGGCCGACCTGCGGGCCCAGGTGCTGCGCCCCCTCGCCGACCTCGCCCCGGGTGCGCGGGAGAAGCTGACCGAGACGCTGCGGTCGTGGCTGCTGCACCAGGGACGCCGCGAGCGGGTCGCCGCGGAGCTCTTCGTGCACCCGCAGACGGTCCGCTACCGCATGGGGCAGCTGCGCGACCTCTACGGCCCCCGCCTCGACGACCCGGCGACGGTCCTCGCGCTCACGATCGCGCTGGGGCCGGACGGCCGCGGCCGAGGCCTTCCGGGGGCCGGCTGAGCAGGCCGGCGGGCACGGCGGGCAGCACCCGCTCCACGTAGTCGCGCACCGCGGCCTCCGTGCCGACGTCCCGCCCGGCCGCCTCGGAGAGGAACCAGCGGTGCTCGAGGAGCTCGTGGTAGATCTCGGCGTCGTCCATCCGGCGCCGGAGGTCGTCCGGCACGGCGGCCAGCGCCGGGTCGTACACCTCGTTGAGCCAGCGAGCCGCGGCCACCGCCTCGGGCACGGGCCGCCGCTCGGCGTGCTGCAGCCAGGCCCGGTAGGCGGCGATGTCGCCGAGCAGCCGGCGCGCCTGGTTCTCCTGGACGTGCAGCCCCGTGCGCGCGAAGAGCAGCAGCCGGTGGTGGCCGGGCTCGGCCACGCGCGTGGTCAGCCGCAGCAGGCTGCCCCCGCCCGGCTCGTCGACCAGCTCCAGCTGGTCGACGTCGAAGTCCAGCGCCTGCAGCCGGCGGATCCGCTCGGTGATCCGGAACCGCTGCTCGTGGGGCCCGATGACCTCGTCGTTGCTGAGCGCGGCCCACAGCTGCTCGTAGCGGGCGACCAGGTCGGCCGCGGCCAGGGCCGGCTCGGTGTCCTCGGAGAGGGATCCGATCCGGCGCAGCTCGGTCAGCTCGTCGACGACCCGGGTGTAGGCGATCTCGATGTCGGTGTCGCGCTGCCGCTCGGTGAGGGCCTCGTGCACCTCGCCGGTCTCGGCGTCGACGAGGTGCGCGGTCAGCACGCCCGCGTCGAAGCGGAACAGGGTGTTCGACAGCGAGCAGTCGCCCCACACCACCCCGGCCAGGTGCAGCCGCACCAGCAGCTCGACCTGGGCGTTCATCACCCGGCCGGTGAGCTGCCCGCACCGCGGGTTGGCGAACAGCGACAGGAAGGACGACGAGTACTCGAGGAAGCGGGTGACCAGCGCCGCCCCGGCGGGGGCCGGCCGGTCGACGACGACGCCGATCACCTCCACGGCGGGGATGCCGACCTCGGCGAGGTGCCGCAGCACCCGGTACTCGCGCCGGGCCGCCGGCTCGGGCAGCTCCTTGAGGGCGAAGACCTGACCCGACTCGGCGACGAACCGCACGACGTGCCGGGCGCGGCCGCTCTGCGGGATCTCGACCAGCAGGTCGGCCGGCCACTGCTCGAGCGGGAGCTCCCACGGCAGCGCCACGAGGGCGCTCGCCGGTTCCGCGGGGGGACTGAAGACGAAGCGCATCGGCGCACCTCCTGGCGGGGCGGCGGGAGGAGCCCTACCCCCCGAGCAGCCGCCGCACGCAACGACCCGGCGCCGCGGCCGTCCACCCCAGCAGCCGCCCCGGCACGGCGGCCGAGGCGCGGGCGACCCGCACGCCCAGGTGCAGCAGGTCGGCCCACTCGGCGGGCCGCGGCGCCGGCCGGGTCGCCGGTCGGGTCGGCGCGACGGGCGCCGGGGCCGGCTCCGGGTCGGGCTCCCGCGCGGGCACCAGCACGTCCACCGGGGTGCGCCGGCGCGGGTCCCGCAGCGACGCGAACGACGGTATCGGCGGCGCCGCCGGGCTCTCGGTCTCGTTCCCGGTCGGCATGGGTCCCGACCCTAGCCCGGCCGCCCGGCCCGTCGACGCGGAGCCCGCGACCGCTCAGCCGCGGTAGTTCACGTGCACGTGGTCCATGTGGTTGGCGGTCGCGCTGCCCCGGTCCTCCATCGTCGACCACGAGCCGCCCGGCGACTGGAGGATCCGCTGCCGGTAGATCAGGTAGTCCACGCCCAGCTCGTCCCAGTGCGCGATGTGGTAGTCCACGATCGCGTTCCCCAGGGCGGTGTCGGACATGGTCATGTAGTCCAGGGCCAGCCCGGACGGGTGGCCGCCCGGGTCGGCGGCGCTGGGCCGGGTGCCGCCCAGGGTGATCGCGTCGGCGCCCGGCACGTTGGTGACGACCGCGTCGGCGGCGCGCTGCACGACCGCCTTGTGCGCGCCCGCCGTGTTCCTGATGACGGCGACCCCCGACGGCGCGGCGGTGCTCGCCGAGACCGAGCCGCCGCCCCCGGCGGCGGAGTCCCCGGCCGCGGCGGCCTGCTCGGCGGCGGCGGCCTCCGCGGCGGCGGCCTCGGCCGCGGCCGCGGCTTCCGCGGCGGCCTGGGCGGCGGCCGCCTCCTCGGCGGCGCGCCGGTCGAGCTCGGCCTGGTCGGCGGCGGCCTGGGCCTGCTGGGCGGCGCTCTGCG
>NZ_JBJGYO010000041.1:0-25732 GCF_054050035.1 Geodermatophilus sp. SYSU D00815
GGGGGGGGGGGGTGGGGGGGGGGGGGGCCCCGGCCCCGGCCGCGCGGGCCCGCGCCCCGCCCCGCCGGGGGGGGCGGCCCCCGCCCCCCCCCCCCCCCCCCGGTGCGGCGTCCGCCCTCACGGCGGCCGCCCCCATCGCCCCGGCAGCAGCCGGCCCCGCGCGCTCCGGCCACGCACGAGCTGTCCCGAGAGCGCGCCACCGGCCCGCAGCGGGGCATGACCGCGACCCACGTATCACCAGCACCCGAGGAGCCCCGTGCACGCCATGCAGTACGAGATCACCCTGCCCGCCGACTACGACATGACGATCATCCGCCGCCGAGTGGCTACGAGGGGCTCAGCGACCGACGCTTTCCCCGGCTTGGGCGTGAAGGCCTACGCCATCCGGGAGCGGGGTGTGCTCGGCTCACCGGTCAACGAGTACGCGCCCTTCTACCTGTGGGCGGATCCGGCCGGCATGAACGAGTTCCTCTTCGGGCCGCCGTTCGCGGGGCTGGCCGCCGACTTCGGCAGGCCCGTCGTGAGGCACTGGACCGGCGTGGCCTTCCGGCCGGGCCCCGCCTGGAAGGACACGCCCATCGCGGCGACCCGCACCACCAGCAGTCTGCCGGCGGAGGTTCCGGTGGCCGACGTCGTCGACGCGGCCCTCGCCGACCTGGACGCGGGGCAGGAGACCGGCGGCCTGCACAGCTGCGCGCTGGTAGTGGACCCGGCCACGTGGGAGATCGTGCACTTCCGCCTCTGGGCTGAGGAGCCAGCGGACCGTTGGGGGCAGCGCTACCAGGCCTTGCACGTCTCGGCCCCGCACCTGCACGCCCTTCCCGGCGTCGCGCGGTGACCCGGAGGTCGGCTCTGCGCCGACGGCCCACCGCAGGCAGGCCCCTTGGCGGTGACCGAACGGCGGATCGCCGCTGCGGCGGACGGAGCCCCGTGTGACGCGCAGGGCGGTGGGAGCAGCGTCAGGCGGGCAGGGAGCGGCTGCCGCGACGCTCGTCGAGGCCGGACTGGGCGCAGGCGCTCATGCGCGGCGACCAGCCGGCGCGCCGAGGATCACCCCGCCGACCAGCCGCCGTCGGAGGCGATCACCTGCCCGGTGACCCCACTCGGCCTCGTCTCTGACCGGCCAGGCCACCGGGCGGGTGGTGTCGGCGGGGGCGCTCCACCGCCGGCCCGGGTTGGCCGCGACCACCGCTGCTCGCGTGCGCTCGTCGGCGTAGCCGGTGTCGTTCGGGCCGGGATCGATGCAGTTCACCGTGATGCCGAAGGGCATCAGGGCGACGGCCAGGCTGGGTGTGAGCTGGTGCATGACCGGGCGACCTGGACCAGCCTCGCGGGCGCGTCCGGGTCGGCCAGCAGCCGCCGCGCGATCGCCGCTCCGATGGGGATCCGGCGGCTGGCGCCGGTCACCAGCGCGACCCGCCCCCGCAACGGGCCGGACCTCGGTGCGGGAGTGTCATTCACCGCGGAGGATCGCCCCCTCCAGTGCGCGGACCAGCTCGACGATCGGAGCGGGCGCCGTCTGCGGGGAGCCGGTGTCGTGCGGCGGCTGCGGGTCGTACTCCATGCCCAGCTGGATGGCCTGGGCCGTGGCCGCGCCGGCGATCTGCTCGGCCAGGGCCAGGCCCATGTCGATGCCGGCGGACACGCCGGCGGCCGTGACGTACTTGCCGTCGACGACGATGCGCTCGTCGGCCCGCACCGCGCCCCAGTCGGCCAGCTGGTCGGCGGCCAGCCAGTGCGTCGTCGCCCGCCGCCCGGAGAGCAGGCCCGCGGCGGCCAGGATGAGCGATCCGGTGCAGACCGACGTCGTCCACGTGCTGGTGCGGTCGGCGGCGCGCAGCCACTCGTGCACCGGGCCGTCGGCCATGTGCGCGGTCTGGCCGAACCCGCCGGGCACGAGCACGACGTCGGGCGTCGGTACCTCGGCCAGCGTGGCGTCCACGTGCAGGCCGAGGCTGCCGACGTCGGTGCGCACCGGGCCCAGTCGCTCGCCGACGAACACCGTCTGCGCGCCGGGCAGGCGGCTGAGCACCTCGTAGGGGCCGACGGCGTCGAGGGCGGTGAGGTGCTCGAACAGGAGGATGGCGATCTGCATGGCGTGTCCCTGGGGATCGGTGGTCGTGTGAGCCGAACGCTAGGGACGGCGCCCTGCGGCTCACACCGGGAAGATCACCGGGGTTCGGGGCGACCCGCGGCGGCGCAGGACTCCGGGACAGGCCGGCGGCATCCGGCCGGTGCCGGCCACGGCAGCGCGTCCCTGACCGGCGCAACCGGCCGATCTCCCGGCGCCGGCGGCGACGCCGGCCGCACACGCTCAGGCACGGCCCGTCGGCCACCACCCCGCCTGAGAGGACAACCCCGCCATGCCCGCGTCGACCCAGATGCCCGCTGTCACCGCAACCGATCCCGTCACCGGCGCCGCCCCGGACTGCCGGGGCCGGCGCGAGATGACCGCGTTGCTCGGCGGCCCGCCGGAGACCCTCGTGACGCTCCAGCAGCGCGTACCCGGCGTGGCCCGGGCCCTGACCGCGGCGTTCGACGAGGTCCTCGGCGGGCCGGGACTGGGACGCCTGCCGCGGGAGCTGGCCACCGTGGCCGCGCTGACCGCGCTGGGCGCCTCCCCGGAGGAGCTCCGGGTGCATGCGGCAGCCGCCCACCGGGTGGGCGCCGACCCCGATGAGCTGGCCGCATTGCTGCACCACCTGGTGCCCTACACCGGGCTGCCGCGCGTTCTGCAGGCGACCCGCGCGCTGGACCGGCTGTTCCCCGTCGGCCCGTCCGAGCGCCCGGTGCAGCTCACCGATCACCGGACCACGGTGATCGACCGGCCGGCGCAGGGCACCCCCGCCGGCCCGCCGATGGTCCTGGTGCACGCCCTCGGGCTGGACCGGCGCATGTGGCGCGACACCATCGCCGCGCTCCCGACCGACGGCCGCGTCATCGCCCACGACCTGCGCGGGCACGGCAGCGCCACCGAAGCGCCGCAGGTGCAGGACCTGCAGCACTTCGCCCAGGACCTCGACGACCTCCTCGACCGGCTCGCCGTCGACACCGCCCACCTCGTCGGCCTGTCCCTCGGTGGAGCCATCGCGCAGGTGTACGCGCTGACCCGACCGGAGCGGATCAGCGAGCTCACCCTCGTGGCCACCGTCGCCACCCCGCAGCCGGCGTTCCAGCGGCGCGGCGCGGCCGCGCAGGCCGGCGGCATGGCCGGCGTGCTGGCGGCCACCATGACCCGCTGGTTCACCCCCGAGGCGCTGGCGGTCAACGGATGGCCGGTCCGCTACGCCCGCGACCAGGTCCTCCGCGCCGACCCCGACACCTGGGCCGCCAGCTGGCGGGCCCTGGCGGGGATCGACACGCTGCGGCGGCTCCCCGACCTGCGGATGCCCACCCGGCTCATCGCCGGCGAACTCGACCCCTCCACTCCGCCGCAGCTGATGGCCGAGATCGCCGCCCACGTCCCCGGCGGCCACCTGACCGTCATCGACGGCGGCCCGCACATGCTCAGCCTCGAGCGGCCCCGGGAACTGGCCGGTGCCATCACCCGGTGACCAGCGCGGCCGCAGCCGGCTGACCGGTCACCGGGCGTCCCCCTGACCGGCTCTCTCTCCAGGGGCAGATCCCGGCGATTTCCCCGGTGAGACGACCCCACCCCCGCGCCGACTCTCATTCCCGACCGCACCACCACCAGCACTGTCGAGGAGTTCCAATGCTGTCCGGTACGCCCCGCACCTTCATCGGTTCGACCACGTTCACCGTCACCGGCATGACCTGCGCGCACTGCCAGCGCGCGGTCACCGAGGAGATCGCCGCCGTCGCCGGCGTCGAGTCGGTCACCGTCGACCTGGCCAGCGGCACCGTCACCGTCATCGCTGACCGCCCGGTCGACCGCGCCGACATCGCCGCCGCCGTCGACGAGGCCGGCTACGCCCTCGTGCCGTAGCCCTCCGCGCGCCCCGCTGCCCGGGTCGCCCACCGGCACCCCAACCAGACGACCCGGGCAGCGGCACCCGGCGCCCCACCGTCCGCCACCCCTGTGCAGGAGACCGCCATGACCTTCACCCACGAGCACCTCAGCCACTTCCGCCAGCAGGAGCTGATCCGCGAGGCCCAGCACGCCCGGCTCGTCCGCTGCCTGCGCCCGGCCCGGTCCTGGCGGCGCCCCCGCCCGTGCCCCTGCCCCTGCCCCTGCCCCTGACCCTCGCCGCCCTCACCACCTCGACCCGCTCGCCGCCCCCGGCGACCCGCTCCCCGCAGGAGAGACGATGACCGTCACCGACACGCAGTCCGCCCCGCCATCGACCCGGCCCGTGATCGCCGCCCGCGCGGTCGAGGTGGTCAAGACCTACGGCCGTGGCGAGGCCGCAGTCCGTGCCCTCGACTCGGCCAGCGTCGCCATCCCGGCGGGGGAGTTCACCGCTGTCATGGGACCGTCCGGGTCGGGCAAGTCCACCCTGATCCACGCCCTCGCCGGCTTGGACGACATCGACTCCGGCCGCGTCCTCGTCGGAGACACCGACCTGAGCGCGCTGTCCGAGCGCGACCGCACCCTGCTGCGCCGCGAGCGGCTCGGCTTCGTCTTCCAGGCGTTCAACCTCATCCCGGCGCTGACCGCGGCGGAGAACATCGCGCTGCCGCTGACCCTGGCCGGCAAGAGGCCAGACCGCGGGTGGATGAGCGAGCTCGTGCACATGCTCGGCCTGCAGACTCGGCTCGACCACCGCCCCGCTCAGCTGTCCGGCGGCCAGCAGCAGCGGGTCGCCGTCGGCCGGGCGCTGATCGCCCGCCCGGAGCTGGTGTTCGCGGACGAGCCAACCGGCAACCTCGATTCCCGCGCCGGCGCCGCGCTGCTGACGTTCCTGCGCGACGCCACCCGCGGCTTCGGCCAGACGATCGTCATGGTCACCCACGACCCGGTGGCCGCCGCCTACGCCGACCGGGTGGTCTTCCTCGCCGACGGCCGGATCGTCGACGAGCTGACCGACCCCGACGCCGAGACCGTGCTGGCCCGCCTCGCCCGCCTCGACGGCGCCCGCCTCGACGAGCCGGTGGGGGCGTGATCGCGATGTGGCGCCTGTCTTGGTCCAACGCGCTCGCGCACCGCTCCCGGCTGGCCCTGACCTGGCTGGCCGTCGCGCTCGGCGTCGCGTTCGCCGTCGGCAGCCTGGTGCTCACCGACACCAGCACCCGGCTGCTGGACGAGCAGTTCCGCACCGCCGCCGCCGCGGTGGACCTCACCGTCCGCGGCGCGGCCGCCTTCGACGCCGCGATGGGCGTGGAGGTGGCCCGCGATCCGCTGCCGGCCGACCTCGCCGACCGGGTCGCGGCCAGCCCCGGCGTCGACCGGGTCCGCCCAGTCGCGTCCGGGCCCGGGCAGCTGCAGGCCCGCGGCACCCCGGTCGAACCGGCCGGGCCGACGATCCTCAGCACGTGGGCCGAGGCTCCGTTCACCGCCTACAGCCTGCGCGCCGGGCGCGCCCCGCACGGCGACGAGGTCGTCCTGGACGCCGCCACCGCCGCCGACCACGGCATCGCCGTCGGTGACACCGTCACGGTCTCCGCGACCGCCAGCCGGCCGCTGCGCGTGGTCGGCCTGGCCGGCGTCGGCGACGGCGACGGGCTGGCCAACAGCACCGTGGTGCTGGTCGACCTCCCCACCGCGCAGACGCTGCTCGACCTCGGCTCCGGGGTCACCTCCGTCGACGTGATCGCCGCCGACGGTGTCGCCGTAGTCGACCTGCGTGCCGACCTGGCCGCGGCTCTCGGTGGGCAGTACGCCGTCACCGGCGGCCAGGACGCCGCCGCGGCCAGCGCCGACGCGGCGAAGGAGAGCATCAGCTACCTGCGCATCGTGCTGCTGGCCCTGGCCGTCGCCGGGCTGGTTGTCGGGGCGTTCCTGATCGCGAACACGTTCGGCATCGTGCTCACCCAGCGGGCCCGGGAGCTGGCGCTGCTGCGCGCCGCGGGGGGCACCGGCGGGCAGGTGTTCGCCTCGGTGCTCGGCGAGGCGCTGCTGGTGGGGGGCACCGGCGCGGTCGGCGGGACCGCGGCCGGGATCGGCGCCGCGTACGCGCTGCGCGGCCTCGCCTCCGATGCGGGGCTGGCGCTGCCCGACGGTCCGCTGACCGTCACCACCCGCACGCTCGTCGTCGGGCTGGTCGCGGGCACGCTGGTCACCCTGCTGGCCGCGCTCGGCCCGGCCCGCCGCGCCGCCCGCACCGCACCGGTCCAGGCGATGCGGGCCTCCGACCCGGCGCACACCGCTCCTCGGCGGGGCAGGCTGGTCACCGGCTGGATCCTGCTCGGCCTCGGCGTGGTCCAGCTCGGAACCGCCGCGCTGCTGCGCGACATCGTCGGCGTCGGCCTCGGCGCGGTGCTGCTGCTGGGCGCGCTCGTCGTGCTCGGCCCCGCGCTCGCGCCGCGGCTGGCGCAGGCCGTCGGCCGCCCGCTGACCGGCCTCGGCGTGCCCGGGCGGCTGGCTCGGGAGTCCACCGTGCGCAACCCGCGGCGCACCGCAGCCACCGCGATGGCTCTGGCGCTGGGCCTGGCGCTCATCTCCTTCGTCGCGGTCCTCGGCAGCTCGGTCAAGGCGATCGGTGCCAGCTCGACCGAGGCGATCACCGCCGACCTGCTCGTGCAGAGCTCCCGCGACGAGATGCTCGGCGGGCTCTCCCCGGAGGTGGCCGCTCGCGTCGCCGACCTCCCGGAGGTCGCCGCGACCTCCTCGGTCCGCTTCGGGCACTGGCTGGACGGGGGCATGACCAGTGCGCTCACCGCCGTTGACCCGGCCACCCTGCCGAAGGTCGCCGACGTGCAGATGACCGCCGGCAGTCTGGCGGCGCTCGACAGCGGGGGCGTCGTGCTCGCCGCCGACGTGGCCGCCGAGCGTGGCCTGGCCGTCGGCGACACGCTGGCGATGACCTTCTCGCGGCACGGCGAACAGCGGCTGCAGGTGGTCGGCCTGATGGCCGACGACTCGGCCCGGGCGCTGTCCACCAGCTTCGTCCTCTCGCTGCGCACCTACGAGCAGCACTTCAGCGAGAACGTCGACGCCACCGTCTACGTCTCCCTCGCCGACGGCGTCGACTCCACGGTGGCGCGGGCGGCGCTACGGGCCGCGGTCGCGGACTTCGCGAACGCGGAGGTGCTCGATCAGGCCGAGGCCGCCGCCGGCCGCGCGGCCGCGGTGGACCAGGTGCTCGGGCTGATCACCGTCCTGCTCGGGTTCGCGGTGCTGATCGCGCTGCTGGGCATCACCAACACCCTGGCGCTGTCCATCGTCGAGCGGACCCGGGAGATCGGGCTGCTGCGGGCGGTCGGCATGACGCGGGCGCAGCTGTCCTGGATGGTCCGCGCCGAGGCGGTGCTCATCGCCGCGGTCGCCGTGGTCACCGGCGTCGCCCTCGGGCTGGGGCTGGCCGCGGCCACCCTGGCTGGACTGTCCGCGGACAACCCGCTGGTCATCGAGGTTCCCGTCGGGCAACTGCTGGTCGTCGTCGCCGCCGCAGTGCTCGCGGGGCTGGTCACCGGGCTGTTGCCCGCCCGCCGCGCCGCCCGGCTCGACGTGCTCACCGCCATCGCCACCCAGTGACCGAGCGCGCCGGCCCGCCACCCGGCGGGCCGGCGCGCCGGGAGCAGCCCCTGCCCGCATGCCCGCCTCCGACGACCGCCCGTCCGACCAGGAGCTCCGCATGACCGACGCCCCTACGACCGCCCGCACCGCCGCGGTGAGGGCCGCCGGGCGCCCGCACCCGACGCCACCGAGGTAGCGGCGATGGTCCGCGAGATCGCCGCGCACGAGGACCGGTTCGTGATGCGGCTGCCTCGCACGAGCGCGGTCGCGCTGGCCGGTGCCCCGGTGCTGGACCTTCGTCCTGCTGGTCGCGTCGGTCGCGGATCTCCGGTCGGGGAGCGCGGCGAGCGCCGCCCACGTCTGGCCGCCGCCTACATCGGCTTCTCCGTCGCCTTCGACTCGACCACGCTGCGGTGGGCCGGCCAGCGCTTCGCCCATCGCTTCGCCGCCGGCCCGCCACCGCAGCGGCCACCGCAGTACGGCCAGGAACGGGCCCGCTACGAGTGGTGGTTGTGGGCCCGGGCGGTCCTGGGCTGGGCCGTGGCCTGCGGCCTGCTGGGCCCGGCCGTCCTCGCGGTCGACGACCCGGCCCGCACCGGCGCACCTGGGCGGCTGGATCGACGGCCTGACCGCCGGACTGGGCATCTGGGCGCTGGCTGGCCCCTGCCTACACCATCTGGCCGAAGAACCGGCCTGACACCTCGTCCGGCTGGGCCGTGACGATGCGACAGGAGACGGACGCATGACCCCCTCGGCAGCACGGGACCCCCGCCCGGGGCCGGCGCGCCGGGTCATCCCTCGACGACCTCCCCGGAGTCCTCGACGGTGCTGGTGACGTCCGCGCCGCCGCTGTGGCGGATGTCCCCGCTGCCCTCGACGACCGCGGCGAGCGTCTCGGTGACCCGGACCTCGGCGTTCCCGGAGCCGCTCACGGTCACGGTGGCCCGCCGGCTGTCGAGGGAGACGGCGGCGTAGTCGCCGGACCCCTGCACCAGCACCTCCTGTGTGCCGGCGCTGCCCTCGGCCTCCACGGTTCCGGAGCCGGTGAGCGCGACGTCCAGCCGGTCCACGGCCACGCCGCTCACCTCGACCTGGCCGGACCCGTCGACCGCGATCGACAAGGAGTCGCTCGGGACCGACTCGGCGACCACGTCACCCGAGCCCTTCACCACGAGGCTGTCTACCCGGGGGAGCGTGAGGGTGTACCGGACGTCGCCGAGCGAGGCCCCTGGGCCGGCGAGGCCCAGCACGAGGATCCCGTCGTCGACGTCGCTGGTGAGCCGGTCGATGATCACGCTCCCGGCCGTCCCGGCGAGGGCAGGGGTGATCGACAGCGTGCCGCTGGTCTGCAGCCGGACGCCGGTGACACCGGCCACCGGCTCGGTCCTGCGTGGTGGCGGGGCCGGCGAAGAACGAGCAACCGGCCGTTGCGGTCAGGAGGGTGAGCGCCGCTGCGGACGGGAAGGGGGTTCGGGGGAGCACGGGGACCTTCCCGTGGTCAGTGCGGCGGTTCACGTGATGTCCCGGGGGAGGACGACCCGGCCGGCGACGACGGTGGCGATCACCGCGTGGGAGGCCAGGGCGATCGCGCCGTGGACCGGGTCCCCGTTGCCGGCCACGCCCAGGGTCGCGTTGACGGCGCCCACCGGGAGGTAGGTGGACGGGACGAGGAGGCCGGCGAGGTTCTCCCCGACCACACCCCAGACCATGAGCCCGACGATGCCGGCAACGGTGGACCGGGCCGCGTAGCCGACGCTCACACCCAGGACAGCGGCGAGGGCGGCGGCGAGCGCGGGGGCGGCGACCAGTCCCAGCGCGTCGACGGTCGGTCCGGCCGGCAGGCCGCGGGCGTCGCCGATCGTGGAGGCGAGACCCCAGGACAGCAGCCCGGTGAGGGCGCCGGTGACCGCGGCGAAGGCCGCGTAGGTCACCTGCCGGGCGGCGAAGACGTCGAGGCGGCGCGGGCGGACGAGGAAGGTCGACTCCGCCGTCCGGTGCTGATGGTCGCTGGCCCCGCCCAGGATGCCGAGCACGAGCATGGTGACCGCGGCCAGGACGCCGGGGATCCGGACGGCCTCGGCGAGGTCCTCCGCCACGTCGTGCGGGGCCGTCCCGAAGGCGAGGCCGACCAGCAGGCCGGTCAGCGTCAGGAGCACGGCGACCGCGATCAGCGGTGCGGGGACGGTGCGCAGTCGGATCCGCTCGGCGCGCAGGAGAGCGGTCATCGGGTGCCTCCGGTCTGGGCGGTGCCCGGCTCGGACACGAGCGAGAAGAAGAGGTCCTCGAGCGAGGGAGTGGTCGAATCGAGGGCGTAGAGAGGGATGCCGGCGCCGGCGGCGTTCTCGGCGACCGCCTCCCGGGGAAGCCCGCGGATCTCCACCCGGTCGGCGCCGAGGGAGGTCGTCGTCGCTCCTGCGGTCGCCAGGAGGGCGGCGAGCCGGTCGGCCTGCGGCGTGCGGACGGTGACGACCGGCTCCGGCGCCCGCATCAGCTCGGCCAGGGGTCCTTGGGCGACCAGGCGACCGGAGCGGATGACGACGATGTCGTCGACGGTGTGCTCCACCTCGGCGAGCACGTGGCTGGACACCAGCACGGTGCGACCCTCGGCGGCGAGGTAGCGCAGGAAGCCGCGCAGCCAGCGGATGCCGTCGGGGTCCAGGCCGTTGGCCGGCTCGTCCAGGACGAGGACGCGGGGGTCGCCGAGCAGGGCCGCGGCCAGGCCCAGGCGCTGCTGCATCCCGAGGCTGTAGCCGCCCGCGCGCCGGTCGGCCGCATCGATGAGTCCGACCAGCTCCAGGACCTCGTCGACCCGGCTTTCCGGCAGCGACGCCATCGCGGCGAGCACGCGCAGATGTCCCCGGCCGGTCCGGCGGGGGTGGAAGGCGCCGGTGGAGAGGACGGCGCCGACCGTGCGGGCGGGGTCGGGCAGGTCCCGGACGGGGATGCCGTCGATCGTGGCCGAGCCGGAGGTGGGGGCGACCAGGCCCATCAGCATGCGCAGCGTGGTGGTCTTGCCGGCGCCGTTGGGCCCCAGGAACCCCAGCACCCGTCCCGCCTCGGCGGTGAAGGTGACGCCGTCCACCGCGGTGATCTCCCCGTACCGCTTGGTCAACCCGTTCGCCTCGATGACCGCCATCCCGGCGTTCCTCCCGTTCGTCGTGAGCCGTTCGTCGACGGACCGGAACGCTAGGAACCGGGGCGGGGAGCGGGCATCGCCCGCCGGTCGCGTTCTCGGGACCCCCTGCAGGTGCAGCCGCGACCGGGGCCTGCGTCAGCGGTCGCAGGCGTGGCCTCGTCGCCCCGCCGGCAGGCGCCGGCGACGTGGAACGGACCGCCCGAGCGGCCGCGGTGTCCACCTGGGGGAGTAGACGGGTGTCCTCCTGGTGGGGCACGCCTGCTCCGCCGCGCTGTTCCTACAGTTGCGGGATGCCCGGACGACCTCCCGATCGTGTGCGCCGGGTGCTGCCCTGGCTGACTGACGTCGTCCTCGCCACCGCGCTGGTCGTGCTGCACGCCGGTCGGCTGCTGGGGGCGTCGGCGGCGACGGGGGAGCGGCCCATCGACGCCCTCGCCTGGGTCCTGGCGGCGGCGGCCACGCTCCCGGTCCTGGCGCGCCGTCGGGCACCGTGGACGGTCCTGGCGCTCACGTCCACGGCGATGGTCGGCTTCGTCGCGCTGGACTACCCACCCTCTCTCTCCGGCTACGCAGTGCTCGTCGCCCTCTACGGTGTGGCGGCCCGGAGCCCCCGGCGGCTGTCCGTGCCCGGACTGGCCTTCGCCGCCCTGCCAATGATCGCCGTCTACCTGCAGTGGAGTGCGGAGTACACCTGGGGGTCAGCACTGCAGGACGCTCTGCTCGGAGCCGCGGCGTGGTCGCTGGGCGACGCGGCACGCACCCGTCGGCTGCAGGCCGATGCGCTGGCGGAGCGCGCCCGGGAGGCGGAGCTGAACCGGGAGGCCCACGGCCGTGAGGCGGTGGCCCAGGAGCGGCTGCGCATCGCCCGCGAGTTGCACGACGTGATGGCGCACAGCATGAGCGTCATCGCCGTGCAGGCCGGCGTCGGCCGCCACGTGATGGACCGGGATCCCGAGACGGCGCGCAAGGCGCTCGGAGTCATCGAGGACACCAGCCGCCGCACGCTGACCGAGATGCGTCAACTGCTGGGCGTCCTGCGTGTGGACGACGGGCCGAACGCCGGTGGAGCCGTGTCCGCCAGCCGTGCGCCGCAGCCGGGGCTGGACCGGCTGGACCAGCTCCTCGCTGGAGCGCGGACCGCCGGGATGGTGGTGACCCTGTCGGTGACCGGGAGCCCGCGACCGCTTCCGCCACAGCTGGACCTGGCGGCCTACCGGATCCTGCAGGAGGGGCTGACCAACGCCACCAAGCACGCCGGCCCGGCGGAGATCCGCGTCGAGCTCACCTGGCGGGACGACGACCTGCAGATCGAGGTCAGCGACGACGGTCGCGGCCCCGTGGGCGGACGGGGCGGCCGCTCCCGCGGGGGTGGCTACGGGCTGCTCGGCCTGCGGGAGCGGGCCACCTCCGTCGGCGGCGAGCTCGATGCGGGGCCAGCGCCCGGCGGAGGCTTCCGCCTCCGTGCCCGGCTGCCGCTGGCGGCGGAGAACGCGACGACCTCCGGGAGTGCTTCGTGACCATCCGTGTGCTGGTCGTCGACGACCAGGAACTCGTGCGGGCCGGGTTCAGCGCGCTGCTGCGCAGCGACGACATTGACGTCGTCGCCGAAGCGGGGAACGGCCGGGAAGCCGTGGCCCTGGCGCGACGGCACCGGCCCGACGTCGTCCTGATGGACGTGCGGATGCCGGTGATGGACGGCATCGAGGCGACCCGGGCCATCGTGGAGGACTGGCCCGGGGACGGCGGGGCGCCGCCGCGCATCATGATGCTGACGACGTTCGACCTGGACGACTACGTGTTCGCCGCGCTGCGAGCCGGCGCGGCCGGGTTCCTGCTCAAGGACACCCGGCCGGCGGAGCTGCTGGACGCCGTCCAGGTCATCGCCCGCGGGGAAGCCCTCCTCTCACCCGGGATCACCCGCAAGCTCATCGCCGAGTTCGCCCGCCAGCCCGCTCCGGCGGCGCGGCCGACCGGCGGTCAGCTGGCGGAGCTCACCGAGCGGGAGGTCGAGGTCCTGCGGCTGGTGGGCACCGGGCGCAGCAACCAGGAGATCGCCGCCGAGCTGTTCGTCAGCGAGGCGACGGTGAAGACGCACCTGGGCCGCGTCATGGCGAAGCTGCACCTGTCCAGCCGCGCGCAGGCGGTCGTGGTGGCCTACGAGAGCGGCCTGGTGAGAGCCGGGGCGCAGAGCACGTAGCGCATGCAGCGGCCGTCACCCGCTGGTCGTACACCTGCTGCATCAGCCGTGGGACGGGCAGGGTCAGACCGACGGACGACGCGCAGGAGGACCGGGATCGGCAGGGTCTGTCGTCGACTTCGGACGACGGGAGACGACAGTGGATCCATCTCGCAACCTCGCCGGCCGCGTGGGCCGGTGGAGTGCTCGACACCGGAAGACGGCGGTGTTCGGCTGGCTGGCCTTCGTGGTGCTGGCGGTGGTCCTCGGCGGTCTGCTGCCGCGTGGTGAGCTGACCCCTGCGGAGCAACTGCTCGACGCGCCCGCGCAGGCGCAGCGGATCCTCGATGCCAACGGCTGGGAGGAGCCGGCGTCGGAGATGGTGCTGGTCCAGCGGACGGCCGACGTTCCCGAGGCTGCCGTCACCACCGCGCTGACCGACCTCGTCGCCACGCTCGGTCGCACGCCGGCGGTGCAGAACGTGGCCAGTCCGCTGGACGGCGCGCCGCTGTTGTCGGCCGACGGCCGGTCGGCCCTGGTGACGTTCGACATCGCCGGGGACCGGGAGGACGCCGAGGACCGCATCCGGCCGATCCAGGACGCGGTCGCCGGGGTGGCGGCGGCCCACGGCGACGTCCGGGTGGAGCAGTTCGGCAACACCAGTGCCGGGGTGGCGCTGGAGGAGACGACCGCCGCGGACTTCCAGCGTGCCGAGCTGCTGTCGATCCCGATCACGCTGGCCGTGCTGCTGCTGACCTTCGGTGCGCTGGTCGCCGCGCTGCTGCCCCTGGTGTTCGCGCTGACCGCGTTCGTCGGAGCGCTGGGGCTGCTCAGCCTGACCAGTCAGATCTGGCACGTGAACCAGACCGCCCAGATCGTGATGCTGCTCATCGGCCTGGCGGTCGGCGTCGACTACTCGCTGTTCTACCTCAAGCGAGAGCGCGAGGAACGGGCGCGCGGGGCCGGCCCGGTGCGCGCCCTGGACATCGCGGCGGCCACCTCCGGGCACTCCGTGCTCATCTCCGGTATCACCGTCATGGTGGCCATGGCCGGCATGTTCCTCACCGGCTTCTCGGTGTTCACCGGCGTCGCTTCAGCGACCATCCTCGTCGTCGCCTGCTCGGTGCTCGGCTCGCTGACCGTGCTGCCGGCACTCGTGAGCTGGCTCGGTGACCGGGTGGAGAAGGGGCGCATCCCGTTGCTGCGCCGGCGGACGGCGGACCGCCCCGGCCGCTTCTGGCCGGTGGTGCTGGGCGCGGTGCTGCGCCGGCCCGCGGTCGCGGCGCTGACCGCCGGGATCGCGCTGGTGGCCCTGGCCGCCCCGGCCCTGTGGATGGAGCTGCGCAACGAGGGCGTCCAGGACGCGCCGCAGGACCTCGCCGTGGTGCAGACCTACGAGCGGATCACCGGGGCCTTCCCCGGCGGGCCCGCTCCGGCCGAGGTCGTCATCGAGGCGGACGACGTCACCGCGCCGGAGGTGCGGGCGGCGATCGCCGACCTGCGCGCGCAGGCGCTGGCGACCGGGCGGATGAACGAGCCGATCGGCGTGGAGACCAACGCCGCCGGCACGGTCGCCGTGGTCACCGTGCCCCTGATCGGCGACGGCGAGGAGGAGGCGTCACGGGAGGCCCTGACCACCCTGGCCGACGACGTCGTCCCGGCCACCGTCGGGGCGCTGGAGGAGGCGACCGTCGTCGTGGCCGGGGACACCGCCTCCTCGGTGGCCTTCCGCGACCTGATGAGCGAGCGGACGCCGTGGGTGTTCGGCTTCGTCCTGGTGCTGGCCTTCGGGCTGCTGCTGGTGTCGTTCCGCTCGGTGACCGTCGCGCTGACGGCGATCGTGCTCAACCTGCTCAGCGTGGCCGCCGCTTACGGGGCGATGGTGCTGGTCTTCCAGGAGGGCTGGGGCCTCGAGCTGATCGGCGGCGACCGGACCGGCGCGATCGTGAACTGGATCCCGCTGTTCCTGTTCGTGATCCTGTTCGGCCTGTCGATGGACTACCACGTGTTCATCCTCAGCCGGATCCGCGAGGCCCGGGATCGCGGGCGCAGCACCCCTGATGCGGTCGCGCAGGGCATCACGACCTCGGCCGGGGTGGTCACCAGCGCTGCGGTGATCATGGTGTTCGTCTTCCTGACCTTCGTGACGCTGTCGATGACGAGCATGAAGCAGATCGGGCTGGGGCTGGCGATCGCGGTGCTGCTGGACGCCACCGTCGTCCGCGCGGTGCTGCTGCCGGCTGTCATGCGGCTGCTGGGCGAGGCCAACTGGTACCTGCCGCGCTGGTTGGGCTGGCTGCCGGCGATGCGGCACGACGCCGAACCGGTCCCGGCTCCGGTGCCGGTGCCCTCCCCGCGGAGGCCCGTGGAGCAGGCGCCGGTGCTGAGCCGGGACTGACCTGCCGCAGGGGGCGCCGTCCGCCGTGGACGGTGCCCCCTGCGCGGGGTTCAGGCCCGAGGACCCTGCGGCACGGGAGCGGTCCACGCGTGCAGCGGCGAGGGGATCGGCATGAACCGCTCGGTCAGGTCGATTCCGTACAGGAAGACGCTCATGTCCCGCTCGGCCTGCAGCAGCGGGTGGTCGGAGGTGCGGATGACCTCCAACAGCCGGGAGACCTCACCGCGGGCGTAGATGAGGTACAGCTCGCCGATCTGCGTCGGCTGCACGAAGTGCGCCTCCGCCCGGGAGCCGGTGAGCTCGTGCCGAAGGTCGTCGAAGCAGTCGATGGTCCGCCGTTGCTCGGGGATGCGCGAGGAGATGCCGGGCAGCAGCACGGTGGCGAACGCCATCACCTCGGGGAAGTCGTCGGGGACTCCCGGTGCGGAGAAGCGGCGGACCTCCACCGGGAGGTCGTCCCCGGGATCCCAGAGGTCGACCCCGAGGGCGTCAGCGATGCGGGCATGCACCCGCGCCGTCTCCGCGTCGGCGGGCTGCGCCAGCCGGCGCGCCGCGGTCCAGGGGTCGCCGGCCCGCAGGTGGACCAGGACGACGTCGGCCTCGTCGAGGTGCTGCAGCCAGAACGTCTGGGCCTCCACCCCGGCCGCGGTCCGCTCGGCCGACAGGACGTCGTGGTGTTCGCGCAGCAAGCCGGAGAGCAGGTCGATCCGGCTCGGGTCCGTTCCGGGGGCCGGCAGCGGGACGGCGTACAGCACGTCCGTGGCCGGGCCGGCGGCAGAGGAAGAGAAAGGCAGCGGATCGGACGGCCTCCGGGGGGAGGGCACCCAGCGCCGCCAGCGCGCGATACCGGCCACGGCCTCAGACTACGGGCGCGCGGAGCGCTTGCCGTGTGACGTCGCCCGCCCGGCGGGAGGTCGGCGGGGTGCGCAAAGCGCCAGCCCGTCGAGGAGCACACCCATGCCGTAGGAGAAGGGCTCGTCGAGGACCGGTGCCCAGATGTGCCCCCGACGTCGGTGCCGACAGACCGTGTCACGACCTCTGCGTGCGGCGACCGCGGTGCTGCTGTCTGGCTGGCTGCTCGACCCGGGGCGCCGTGCCGCCACTGCCTCACTCCTTCGCTCTGTCGCGGAACCAGCGGTGCGACGATCGTGAGGGGCGGCGGTCGGGGGGCGACGATGGCGAACGCCCGGTCGGGTGTGGTGCGGCAGTCCTGGAGTCGCTGGAGGGTGCTGGGGTCACCGACGTGCTTGATGCCCTCCAGTCCGTTGCCGGCCAGGAAACCGAGAAGTTGAGCCTTCGTCAGAGTGACCTCGAGGTCGGGATCTGCCGCTGTGCGGGGGTTGTCGAAGAGCTGCTCGACGGTCAGCGCGCTGGCCATCCCGGCGCCCACGTCGCCGATGGGCGTCGGCGTGACATCTCCACGGAGCTTCAGTCGTCGAGCAGGTCCGCATGACCGCGTTCGGTGGCGGATCGTTCAGACGCGGTCGAACAGCGGGGTGAGCCCGGAGATTTCGAGAACGCGGTCGAACCGGGGCGTGGCGTGTCGGATCTCCGCGCGTCGACCGTCGGCGCGGGCGGTCTGCGCCCACCGCGCCAAGAAGGCCAGCCCGGCGGAGTCGATGTAGGCGAGTCCGCCGACGTCGACGGCGAGTATCCGCAGCCGGTCGACCGGGTGGTCGCTCGTGAACTGCTGGAGCACCTGGGCATCGAAGTCGCCGGTCAGGTGGAGGACGTAGCCGCGGTCCCCCTCCTGCACGGTGATCCGCCCGGGCAGCTCGCCGGGCGGGCTCCCCCCCTGATCACCCGCGGCGGGAGTGGCCACGTGGCCGACGGGCGGCGCGGACCACTGCTCCGCGCCGGGCGCCGATCCGGCGCCGGGCTCGGTGGAGCGCCGGATGGTGGAGCGGCGCTGCTCGGCGCGGTCGCCGGGGCCGTCGGCCGGCCAACTCTGGTTGCTCATGCGACCGCCGACTGCCGCCCGGGAGGCGGAAACCACCGCGATGACCGCGCCGGGGTGACCGGACGCAGCCGACGGGCGGACGACAGCCCGTCCTCCCGGCGCCCTCGGAGTGTCCGTGACGACCGTGACGACCACGTCCGGCTGCATCCGCTCTCCGACGGCGACCGCCTGGGCCCCGGGGGTCGCCGTCCCCACCACGTCCATCCCACCGGACGTGCAGCGCGACAGCGAGCATCCAGGGGTCGGGCTGGGGCGAACGACAACTGATCCCCCGTGCGGTCAGGCGCCCCCTGTTTGAGCGCGCAACCAGTAAAGAGGGCGCCCCACTCATCCGGAAGGACTTTTGCCCAATTGTTGACCAAAGTCCCTGCCGGGGTCCGCACGGCGGCGACGTTGCGTGTCTGGGAGACGCTCCCCATCGGATGTGATGACTCCCGCCCCCGCTCCGCACCCGGCGGGCCCGCGCCGCGGTCACGGGGTGGGCGACCCCGGCAGGTCCGGAGGGGCAGCCGCCGGGGTGGACGATCCGACGGATCCGGCTGGCGATCTCGTGCAGCCGGCGCACCTGGGGCTCGGTCAGCGAGGTCGAACGCCAGGCGGCGCACCTCGGCGACGTGGCCGGGCGCGGTGGCGACCACCTCGTCCCAGCCGGCATCGGTGAGGACGGCCAGCGTGGAACGGCCGTCGTCGGGATCGGGCCGGCGGGTCACCCAGCCACGCCGCTCCAGCCGGTCCACCGTCCGGGAAAGCCGGATCAACGACCCGTTGGCCAGCCCGGCACCTCGCTCATCCGCCGCGTGCTTCGTCCTGGTCAGGAGCCGGGACGGGCGGCGACCAGGGCACCCGTGCAGTTCACCCGGGCTGGGACTCGTGCCCGGCCGGGACCGCCCGGACCAGACCCCGGTAGGCGTCGGCGGCGCGGATGCGGCCACCGACGACGTCGTGGATGGTCCGGGCGATCGGCATGCGCAGCCCGTGCCGGTCGGCCAGCTCCACCACCGTGGACACGGTCTTCACCCCCTCGGCGACCATCCGCATCTCACCGAGGACCTCCTCGAGCGACCGCCCGAGGCCGAGCTGCTCGCCGACGTGGCGGTTGCGGCTCTGCGGGCTCATGCAGGTGGCGACCAGGTCGCCCATGCCGGCCAGCCCGGCGAGGGTGGCGGCCTCGCCGCCCATGGCCACGGCGAGCGTGGTCAGCTCGGCCAGACCGCGGGACATCACCGCGGCGCGCGTGTTGTCACCCACGCCGAGACCCTGCGCCATCCCGGTGGCGATGGCGATGACGTTCTTGAGCGCGCCGCCGATCTCGCAGCCGACGACGTCGTGGTGCGTGTAGACGCGGAACACGCCGCGCTGGACCTCGCGCTGCAGCGCCGCGGCCACGGTCAGGTCCTCCGTCGCGAGCACGCTGGCCGCCGCCTGGCCGGACAGGATCTCCCGCGCCAGGTTGGGCCCGGTGAGCGCCGCGGCCGGCCTGCCGGGCAGCACCTCCTTGATCACCTCGGTCATGCGCAGGTGCGTGCCGCTCTCCAGCCCCTTGCTGAGGCTCACCACGGGGATCCACGGCGCCAGGAACGGCCGGGCCCGTTCCAGGGTCGTCCGGAAGGCGGCGGTGGGCACCCCCACCACGAGCAGCTCGGCGTGCCGGGAGGCCTGCTCGAGATCGGCCGTCGCCCGCAGCCGCGCGGGGAGCAGGGCGCCGGGCAGGTAGGCGGCGTTGCTGCGCTGCCCGTCGACCTCGGCGGCCACGTCCGGGTTGCGCGCCCACAGCAGCACCTCGTGGTCCCGGCGGCACAGCAGCGCCGCGACCGTCGTCCCCCACGAACCGGCCCCGAGCACGGTCACCCTCATCGACGTCCTCCTGCCCGATCCGCCGTCCGTGCCACGAGCGGCCTCGGACCGATCACCGATCCTGGCGGACGAGCCGGGTCAGCGGCTCAGACGCCGGTCTCGGCCGGCAGGACGCCCCGCCGGACGGCGCGCACCAGAGCCGCGTGATCGCGCTCGGTCTGTTCGGCGTACGCGCGGGCGAACCGGCAGAAGGCCTCGCGGACCCTCGAGCCGCCGCCGAGGTAGCCCGCGATCATCGACGCCCCGCTGGTCCGGGCGTGCCCCTTGGCGAGCAGGTACCCGCAGATGCCCGCGTACGAGGTGAGCGCGCGGGCGTCGATGCCCACGAGGGGGATCGCGCCCTTCATGTCCCGGAACTGGCGGACGTAGTACTGGACGTCGCCGACGCTCGTCCACCCGAGGAGGGGGTCGCTCACCGTCTGCACCGCCTGCTGGTACTCCACGACCCGCTGGCCCTGGTGGGCGTGCCAGGCCGACCCGCCGTGCACGAACGGCGCGACCACCGAGCGCCGGGCCTGCTTCAGCTGGAGGAACAGCACGTCGTCGGCGCTGCTGCCCCGGCAGAGGGCCACCCACGCGCGGAGCCCGACCGAGCCGACGCCGACCACCTTGTGGGCGATGTCGGCGAGGCGGTAGCCGCCCACGACCCGGGCCCAGTGCGGCGGCAGCGTGGTCAGGTAGGCGTCCAGCGCCTCGGCCAACTGCTCCGCCTCCGCCGGCTGCGGGCGGGTGAGCAGCGGCGGCTCGGTCACGATCCTCCGCGCACCGTCGCGCTCCTCGGTGATCCGGGGCAGCGCCCGGTCGCTCGTGCGCTTGCGGGCCCGGCGGGCCGACGACTCGATCTCGGCGCGCAGCCCCGTTCCGGGCGCCGTCCGCAGCATCCGGTCGACGTCCAGGTACTCGTACGAGCGCGCGAGCAGCGGCTGCTCGGCCAGGGCCGCGATGTGCTGGCAGTACTCCTCGATGCACCGTCCCACCGCCTCACCGCACGCGTCCTCCGACGCCCCGTTCTCCCGGCCCGCCACCCACACGCTCGTGGCCAGCCGGCGCAGGTCCCACTCCCAGGCGCCCGGGTGTGCCTCGTCGAAGTCGTTGAGGTCGAACACGAGGTCGCGTTCGGGGGAGGCGTAGAACCCGAAGTTGCCGAGGTGCGCGTCGCCGCACACGACCGGCGTGATCCCCGTGGCCGGCAGGCCGGCGAAGTCGGCGGCGTGCACGTTGGCCGCTCCCCGGAGGAACGCGTACGGGGAGGCGATCATCCGCCCGATGCGCACGGGGACCAGCCGGTCCAGCCGACCCTCGTTCGACCGGATCACCTGGTCGACGACGTCGGCACGGTCGGGCGGGGGTGTCCAGTCGGCGAGCGTGGAGCGTGGTGCGCTCCGACGCAGCTGACGTCCGAGCGCGTAGCGCGCCGCACGTGGCGGGCCGCTGTGGCGCAACGACGAGAACCCGCGGTCGTCGGCCAGTGCGAGGACCGTGTGCGCCCGCGACCTCCCCTCATCGTCGGTCACCCGCGCAGCCTCGCAGCGGGTCGGATCGAGGACCAGGGGACACCGCCCCGGCGCGGGTGGTGCCGGCACGCGGCCCGCGTCCACACTGCTGGCGGGAGGTGGAGCGAGGGCGCCGGGAGGCATCCGTGGGCACGATCGCGCTGGCCCGCGTCCACGACGGGGACGACGGAGCAAGCCGCCGGTTCCTGGTCGAGCGGCTCTGGCCGCGCGGTGTGCGCAAGGAGGCGCTGCGGCTGGAGGCCTGGGTGCCGGACGTCGGCCCGAGCCACGAGCTGCGGAAGTGGTTCGGTCACCGGCCGGACCGGTGGCCGGAGTTCCGGCGCCGCTACTTCGCCGAGCTCGACCGGCGCCCGGAGGCGTGGCGCTCGCTGGCCGACGCCGCCGCGGCCGGTGACATCGCCCTCCTGTACAGCTCGCGGGACCGGGAGCACAACAACGCGGTGGCGTTGCGCGACTACCTGCTCGGCCGGCGGGAGGAGGGGTAAGACCCGTGGCCGGCCGCGACGCCAACGAACCATGACCCCCCACCGAGTGGCCCACCCCACGGCGCAGGTCACCGGGCCCGCCCGGGGACCGGTGTCCGACGTCGAGGCCTGGCGGCTGCGCCGGCTCGTCGACGGCGGGTTCCCGCCACCGCTGGCCATCGAGCTCGCCATCACCCCGGGCATCGACCTGCACGCGCTGCTGGCGCTCGTCGACCGGGGGTGCCCACCCCACCTGGCCGCGCGCATCCTGGCCCCCGTCGACGCGGCGGAGGACGGGCCGTGACCACGGCGCGGTCGGACCGATCGGCTCCCGGCCACGCCGACGGGCTGCCCGCTCCGCCGGACGACTGGGTCGCGGCCCTCACCACCCCCGGCCCGGCACGGGACGACGCGCTGCGGCGGCTGCACGCGCTGCTGCTGCGCGGCGCGCGGTTCCAGGTGTCGCGCATGCCCGCCCTGCGGGCGGCGGTGGGCGCGGCGCAGGTCGAGGACGTCGTCAACCTGGCCGCCGACGAGGCGATGGTCGCCGTGCTCAACAAGCTGGGCACCTTCGAGGGGCGGAGCAGGTTCACGACCTGGGCGTACAAGTTCGCGGTGCTCCAGGCCGCCGTCGAGCTGCGCCGGCAGGCCTGGTCGCACCGGGAGGTGCCGCTCGAGGCCGCCCCTCCGCTGGTCGAGCACCGGCCGTCCCCCGACCAGTACGCCGAGGGCGCCGACCTCGCAGCCGCCGTCCGCGACGCGATCGACCTGGTGCTCACCCCGCACCAGCGGCGCGTCGCGCTCGCCCTCATCGTGGACGAGGTGCCGATCGACGTGCTCGCGGAGCGGCTCGGCACCAACCGGAACGCCCTGTACAAGAGCCTGCACGACGCGCGCGGCCGGCTGCGCGCCCACCTCGCCGCCCAGGGGTACCTGACGACGCCCACCCGCTCGACAGGAGAGCCGTCATGACCGCGGCCGAACGGTGGCTGCCCCCCGACGCCCTGCGCCGGCTGACCACCGACCCCGGACCGTGGCTGTCCTGCGACGACTGCTTCCGCCTGGTCGACCGCTACGTCGAGGCACTGCTCACCGGCCCGGACGAGCCCGTGGCCGGCGAGCTGGCGGCGATGGACGCCCACGTCGCCGGCTGCCCGGCCTGCGCCGAGGAGGCCGTGACGCTGCTCCTGCTCGCCGCGTCGGACGCCGGCCTCGACCCGGACCCCGCCCTCCGGCGCATGACCCGCCCGGCCTGACCGATCGCGCCGGACGACCGCCCGCTGGCCCCGTGCCGCACCCGGTAAGACGGCCGGGCGCCCCGACGCTCACAGGGCACGTGCACCGGCACGGGCCCGACCGCCCCGCGCCGAGCGACGACCGGCCCGCACCTGCCACCGACCGCGGAGGAGACCATGCCCCGACCGCTCGCCCAGCAGGTCGTCGTCATCACCGGCGCGGGCTCCGGCATCGGACGCGAGACGGCGCGCACGTTCGCGCAGCGCGGCGCGTCCGTGGTCGTCGCGGCGCGCAGCCGGACCGCGCTCGACTCGCTGGCCGCCGAGGTGCAGCGGCTCGGCGGTCGCTGCCGCCCGGTCGTGACCGACGTCGGTGAGTACGCGCAGGTCGAGGCGCTGGCCGGGACCGCCGTGGAGGCCTTCGGCCGGATCGACACCTGGGTCAACAACGCCGCGGTCAGCACCTACGGCACCGTCGCGCAGATGACGCCGGAGGAGCTGCGTCGCGTCGTCGAGGTCGACCTGCTCGGCCACGTCTACGGCTCGAAGGCCGCGCTGCCGCACCTGGAGGCGGCCGGCGGCGGCGTGCTGGTCAACGTGTCCTCGGCCCTCGCCCGGCGCGGCGTGGCGCTGCAGGCCGCCTACTGCGCGGCCAAGCACGGCGTCGTCGGCTTCTCGGAGGCCCTGCGCACGGAGCTGCGCCACGCGGGCAGCGAGGTGGCCGTCGTCGACGTCCTGCCCTCGTCGATCAACACGCCGCTGTTCCGGCACGCCCGCAGCAGGCTCGGCGTCCAGCCGATGCCGATCCCGCCCGTCTACGAGCCGCGCGTGGTCGCCGCCGCGATCGTCGCCGTCGCGGAGCGGCCGGTGCGGACCGTGTTCGCCGGCGGCACGGGCAAGCTGCTCGAGATCGGGCAGCGGATCAGCCCGACGCTGGTCGACCACTACCTGCTCGGCCCGGGCAGGGTCGTGGAGAACCAGCGGACCGACCGGCCCGACGACGGCGTGGACAACCTCGACGCCCCGCTCGACGACGCCGGTGCGACCACCGGCGCCTTCGGGCAGCGGTCGCGCAGCCGCAGCCTCTACACGGAGCTGGTCGGCCTGCACCCCCGGCGCACGCGCGCCGTCGTCGCGGCGCTGGTCGCCGGCGGCCTCGCCGCCGTGGCCCGGCGCGGGTGACGGCGGTGGTCGGGGGCGCGTGCCGGGCCCGGGACGTCCGGGTCCGGGCCGATCAGCTGCTGGTCCCCAGCGGCTGGAGCCTGCTGGTCACCGACCCGCTGGGGCGGCTGCCCGGGACCGGCGCCACCGGCTTCTTCGTCGACGACACGCGGGTGCTGGCCCGCGAGCGGATCGTCGTCGACGGCACCGAGGTCCGCCCCTTCAGCTGCGCCCGTGTCGGATCCCGCGCCCTGGTCGTCCACGCCGAGCTCGGCGACGGCGAGACGCTGCCGCCGCGCGCGCTCTACCTCACGGCGGAGCGCTTCGTCGGTGAGGGGCTGCGGACGCGGCTGCGGTTCGACAGCTACAGCGACGAGGCGGTGACCCTGCCGCTCTGCGTCGAGCTCGACGCCGACTTCGCCGACGCGGACGAGGCCGACCAGGGCCGGCGGTGGCAGCGCGCCCCGGTGGAGCGCACCTGGGACGACGCGGGGCGGGAGCTCCGCCTGCGCTACGCCGAACCCCGGCTCGACCGGGCGGTGAGCGTGCGGGTGGAGCGGGGCGAGCCGGTGGCGGACGGCGACGCGCTGCGGTTCGACGTCACCCTGCCGGCACGCGGCAGCGCCACCGTGGAGTACGCCCTGGAGGCGGTGTTCGACGGGCGACGGCGACCCGCTCCTGCGGCGTCCTTCGCCGAGCCCGCCGACCCGGCGGCGCGGGCCCGGGCCACCGTCCGGGGCGAGGCGACGCAGCTGACGTCCGGCGACGTCGACGTCGCCACCGCCTGGCGCACCGCCGTCGACGACCTCGCCGCCCTGGCTCTCGGCGAGCCGCCGGGCCCGGCCGCGCCGATCGCGGGGCTACCGCTGTACCAGCAGGTCTTCGGCCGCGACGTCCTCACCGCGTCGTGGCAGGCCCTGCTGGCCACCGCGACGCCGCTGCGGGACAGCCTGCGGCTGAACGCCGCCCGGATCGGCCGCCGGATCGACGACTGGCGCGACGAGGAGCCCGGCAAGATGCTGCACCAGGCCCGGCGGGGGCCCAGCACCGCTCTCGGCCTCGACCCGCTCACCGCCTACTACGGCGACTGGGCCACGGTGCCCGACTTCCTCGTCTTCCTGGGGCAGTACCTCGCCTGGACCGGTGACCTCGACACCGTGCGCGACCTCGTCCCGGCGGCGCGGCAGGCGCTGCGGTGGCTGGAGCTGTACGGCGACCTCGACGGCGACGGGTTCCTCGAGTACGACACCCGCTCGGCGCGCGGGGTGCAGAACCAGGGCTGGAAGGACTCCGACGACGCGATCGTCGACGAGCACGGCCGGGTCGTGGCCGCCCCGCTCGCCGCCAGCGAGCTGCAGGCCTACCACTACGCGGCCCTGCGGCACGCGGCCGTCGTCCTCGCCGCGTGCGGGGACCGCGCCTACGCCGGCGAGCTGTGGCGGCGCTCGGCCCGGCTGCGACGCCGCTTCGACGAGGCCTTCTGGCTGCCCGGACGGCGCAGCTACGCCATGGCGCTCGACGCCGACGGGCGCCCGGTGCGCAGCACCAGCTCCAACGACGCGCACCTGCTGGTCGCCGGCATCGTGCCCCCCGCGAAGGGCCCGGTGGTCGCGCGGCGCCTCATGGCCGACGACATGTTCAGCGGCTGGGGCATCCGCACGCTCTCGGCCGACCACCCGGTCTTCAACCCCTTCAGCTACCACCGCGGCAGCGTGTGGCCGGTCGAGCAGGCCACCGCCGCCCTCGGGTTCGCCCGCTACGGCTGCTGGGACGAGCTGCACCGACTCGCCGAGGGCTTCTTCGCCGCCGCGGCCGCCTTCGCCGAGCACCGCCTCCCGGAGACGATCGCCGGGCTGCCGCGCGACGCCGAGCACCCGTTCCCGTCGATCTACCCCAAGTCCTGCTCGCCGCAGGCCTGGTCGGCCAGTGCCGTGGTCGCGGTGGTGCAGGCCCTGCTGGCGCTGCGCCCGGTGGCGCCCGCCCGCACGGTCGTGGTCGATCCGCACCTGCCCGCCTGGCTGCCGGAGCTCACCCTCACCGGCGTGCGGGTCGGCGGCACCACGGCGACCCTGCACGCCGCGCGCCGCCGCGACGGCTCGACCAGGGTCCGCGTCCAGGACTCGACCGGCCCGCTGCGCGTCGTCCACCGTCCGGCCCGGCACGCCGCCGCGGGGGGGGGGGGGGGCTGGCGGGGGCGCCCCCGCCCCCCCGCCGCGCCGCAGCCCCCGACCCTCCTCCCCCGTACCCCCCATCACCAC
>NZ_JBJGYO010000042.1:0-25412 GCF_054050035.1 Geodermatophilus sp. SYSU D00815
TCCTTCGTCGCCGCCTCCACCACGCTGTTCGCCCTGGGCGCGTTGCTGTCCTACCTGTCGCTGTCGGCCGGGCTGCGGCTGCTGCTGAGCCTGGCCGGCGACGGGGTGGTGGTCGCGCTGACCGCCCAGGACTACATCGGCTTCGTGCTCTCCCTGCTGGTCGCCTTCGGGGTCAGCTTCGAGGTGCCGCTGATCGCGGTCGCGCTCAACCTCGTCGGCGTGCTGTCCTACCAGGCGCTGCGCACCAGCCGGCGCTGGATCTTCTTCCTGACCATCGTCTTCGCCGCCTTCGTCACCCCCACCCAGGACCCGTTCACCATGCTGCTGATGGCCGGGCCGATGATCGTGCTGTTCGAGGTGGCCATCCAGATCGCCCGGGTGGTCGACAAGCGCCGCGCCCGCCGCGACGCCGCCGAGCACTTCCACGACCTCGCCGACGACGAGGCCTCCCCCCTCGACGCCGGCCCCTCCCCGCTGGAGGACGACCTGCGCACCGGCGACGACGGCGTGGCCACCGGCGACACCACCAGCACGCCCTCCCGCGGCTGAGCGGCCCTCCCGCCCGCGTGGAGGTCGCCGTCCTCGTCAGCCCTGCCGCCGGCCGGGGCCGGGCCCGCGCGGCGGCGGCCGGCGTGCTCGCCGCGCTGCGCGCCGGCGGCGCCGACCCGCGCGTGCTGCCCGCGACCACCCGGGCCGACGCCGAACGGCAGGCGGCCGCGGCGGTGGCCGGCGGCGCGGCGGCCGTCGTAGCCGTCGGCGGGGACGGCGCCGCGCACGCCGCCCTGCAGGTGGTGGCCGGCACCGGCACCCCGCTGGGCGTGGTCCCGGCCGGCACCGGCAACGACCTGGCGCTGGCCCTCGGCGTGCCGGTGGAGCCGGTGGCCGCCGCGCACGCCGTCGCCGCCGACCTCGCCGAGCGGCGGGCGACGAGCGTCGACGCCGGCCGCACGGGGGACCGCTGGTGGGCCACGGTGCTGTGCTGCGGCTTCGACTCGGCGGTGACCGACCGCGCCAACCGGCTGCGCTGGCCCCGCGGCCGCCGCCGTTACGACGTCGCCGTCCTCGCCGAGCTGGCCCGGTTGCGGCCCCGCGAGCTGACTCTGGTCCTCGACGGCGAGCCGCGCACCCTGCCGGTCACGCTCGTCGCCGTGGGCAACACCGCCTGGTACGGCGGCGGGATGCGGGTGTGCCCGGCCGCCGACCCGGCCGACGGGCTGTTCGACGTCACCGTCCTCGGCCCGGTGACCCGCCGCGAGCTGGTGCGCTCCCGGCCGCTGCTGACCGCGGGCGCGCACGTCGAGCACCCCGCGGTGACGGTGCACCGTGCCCGCCGGGTGGAGCTGGCCGCGCCCGGCGTCACCACCTACGCCGACGGGGAGCCGGTGGCCCCGCTGCCGGCGACCGCCGAGTGCGTCCCCGGCGCCGTCCGCGTCGTCGGCGCCGGCCGCACCTAGCGATCCGCCGCTCTCCGCCGGCCGGCGGGCACGCCGCCACCGCCACCCTCGCCACCGGCGGACCCGACCGGCGTCCTCCCTCGGCATGACAGGTCCTCCCGCGCGGTGCACCACGGGGGAGGACCGGCCACGACCAGCTCAGGTGATCGTGGCCGCGCGGCAGCGCCTAACGTGGAGGCATGTCCAGCCCTGCGGAGCGGTACGCGGCCGCACGGCGGCGCACCGCGCACCCCACGCTCGCCGAGTTCACCGCGGAGCTCGGCTTCTCGCTGGACCCCTTCCAGGTCGAGGCGTGCGAGGCGCTCGACGAGGGCTCCGGCGTGCTCGTGTGCGCCCCCACCGGCGCCGGCAAGACCGTCGTCGGCGAGTTCGCCGTGCACAAGGCGCTGGCCGAGGGCCGCAAGGCGTTCTACACGACGCCGATCAAGGCGCTGTCGAACCAGAAGTACAACGACCTGGTCGACCGCTACGGCGAGAAGCAGGTCGGGCTGCTCACCGGCGACAACGCCATCAACGGCGACGCGCCCGTGGTCGTGATGACCACCGAGGTGCTGCGCAACATGCTCTACGCCGGTTCCCCCGCCGTGGAGGGCCTCGGCTACGTGGTCATGGACGAGGTGCACTACCTCGCCGACCGCTTCCGCGGCGCGGTCTGGGAAGAGGTGATCATCCACCTGCCGCAGTCGGTCACCCTGGTCTCGCTGTCGGCGACGGTGAGCAACGCCGAGGAGTTCGGCGACTGGCTGGTCACCGTGCGCGGCCACACCAGGGTCGTGGTCAGCGAGGTCCGGCCGGTCCCGCTGTGGCAGCACATGCTGGTCGGCAACCGCGTCTTCGACCTGTTCAGCCTGCGCCCGGCCGCCCACGCGGCGGACAACGAGCTCACCCCCCGCGGCGCGTCCACCCGCGAGCGGGGCGCCGCCGTCGTCGACCCGGAACTGGTCCGGTTCGTCCGCGAGCAGGAGCGGCGGTTCGAGGCCTGGGACGGCGGCAACGGCCGCCGCGGCGGGTTCAGCCACCGGCCGCGCTACCGGCCCCCGTCGCGGCCGACCGTGGTCGAGCGGCTCGACCGGGCGGGGCTGCTGCCGGCGATCACGTTCGTCTTCTCCCGCAACGGCTGCGACCAGGCGGTGCACGAGTGCCTGCGCGCCGGGCTGCGGCTCACCGACGAGGCCGAGCGCGCGGAGATCGCGCAGATCGTCGACGAGCGCACCGGGTCGCTGCCCGAGGAGGACCTGCACGTCCTCGGCTTCTGGGAGTGGCGCGAGGGCCTGCTCGCCGGCCTGGCCGCCCACCACGCCGGCCTGGTGCCGGCGTTCAAGGAGACCGTCGAGGAGTGCTTCGTGCGCGGCCTGGTCAAGGCCGTGTTCGCCACCGAGACCCTCGCCCTGGGCATCAACATGCCGGCCCGCACCGTCGTCCTGGAGCGGCTGGTCAAGTGGAACGGCGAGGCCCACGTCGACGTGACGCCGGGGGAGTACACCCAGCTCACCGGCCGGGCCGGCCGCCGCGGCATCGACGTCGAGGGGCACGCCGTCGTGGTGTGGGCGCCCGGGATGGACCCCTCCCTGGTGGCCGGCCTCGCCAGCACCCGCACCTACCCGCTGCGCTCGTCGTTCCGGCCCAGCTACAACATGGCCGTCAACCTGGTCGGCTCCTACGGCCGCGCGCGGGCCCGGGAGCTGCTGGCCTCCTCGTTCGCCCAGTTCCAGGCCGACCGCTCGGTGGTCGGGCTGGCCCGCGCCGCCTCCAGGCACGAGAAGGACGCCGAGCGGTGGGCCGCCGAGATGGCCTCCGACAGCGGCGACGTCGCCGGCTACGCCCAGATCCGCCGCGAGATCGCCGACCGGGAGAAGGCCCTGTCCCGCGACTCCCAGGCCAAGCGCCGGCAGGAGGCCGCCGAGGCCCTCGCCGCGCTGCGGATCGGCGACGTCATCCGGGTGCCGTCGGGCCGGCGGCAGGGGCTGGCCGTCGTCCTCGACCCCGGGGTCACCGACCTCGCCGAGCCGCGCCCGCTGGTGCTCACCGAGGACCGCTGGTCCGGCCGGCTCTCCGCCGCCGACTTCCCGACGCCGGTGTCCGCGCTGGCGCGGGTGCGGGTGCCCAAGAACTTCAACCACCGCAGCCCGCACGCCCGCCGCGACCTCGCCTCGACGCTGCGCAACGCCCGGGTGGAGAACGACCTGGGGGCACGCCGGGTCAAGGGCCGCTCGGCCGCCGCCGACGACCCGGTGCTGGCCGACCTGCGCCGGGCGCTGCGGGCGCACCCGGTGCACGCGCTGCCCGACCGGGAGGAGCGGGTCCGGCTCGCCGAGCGGTGGTACCGGGCGGTCAAGGAGGCCGACGCCCTCCAGCACCGCATGGCCGAGCGCACCGGCTCGCTGACCCGGCAGTTCGACCGCACCTGCGACGTGCTGGAGGAGCTCGGCTACCTGGTGCCCGAGGTGGCGCCGCTGGTGAAGGCCGAGACCGAGGTCGTCCCGGCCGTGGACGACGTCCCGGTGGTCACCGACGACGGCCGGCGGCTGGCGCGCATCTGGTCGGAGGCCGACCTGCTGGTGGCCGAGTGCCTGCGCTCGGGCGCGTGGCGCGGGCTCGGCCCGGCCGAGCTCGCCGCCGTCGTCTCCACGCTGGTGTTCGAGGCCCGCCGGGAGACCCCGGGCCAGCCGGCCGTGCCCGCCGGCAAGGTGGCCGGCGCGATCGCCGAGATGCGCCGGATCCGGCTGCGGCTGGAGGAGGTCGAGGTCGACCACGGCGTGCCGCTCACCCGCGATCTCGACCTGGGCTTCGCCTGGGCCGCGTACCGGTGGGCCGACGGGCAGAGCCTGGACAAGGTGCTGGCCGGCGCCGAGATGGCCGGCACCGAGCTCTCCGGCGGGGACTTCGTCCGGTGGGCGCGCCAGCTGGTCGACCTGCTCGACCAGGTGGGCAAGGTGGCCGGCGAGCCGGTGGCCGCGGTCGCCCGCACGGCCGTCGAGCGGGTGCGGCGGGGCGTGGTCGCCGTCGCGGTCGGGGGCTGACGTGCGCGCCGGTTGCCCGTCGGGAACGCATCGGTAGGGCACAATCCCCCCGGCCTGCGCGCACGCAGGCGCAGGTGCACAGCGCGACCAGGAGCGACGATGACCTACCCACCGCAGGGTGGCAGCCAGCCGGGGCAGCCCGGGCAGTACGGGCAGCCGGGGCAGTACGGCCAGCCGCAGCAGGGCGGGTACGGGCAGGGCCAGCCCGGGCAGTACGGCCAGCCGGGCCAGTACGGCCAGCCGCAGCAGGGCGGGTACGGACAGGGCCAGCCCGGGCAGTACGGGCAGCCGGGCCAGCAGTACGGCGCCCCCGGGCAGCAGTACGGCCAGGCGCCGCAGGGCTACGGGCAGCCGGGCTACGGCGCGCCCGGGCAGCAGTACGGCCAGGCGCCGCAGGGCTACGGGCAGCCGGGCTACGGCGCGCCCTACGGCCAGCCGAAGAAGTCGCGGACCGGCCTGATCGTCGGCCTGGTCGTGCTCGCGCTCGTGGTCGTGGCCGCCGCGGTCCTGCTGCCGCTCACGCTGGGCTCCACCGTGCTCGACCCGCGGGCCACCGCCGCCGACGTGGCCGGCCAGTTCGAGCAGCGCGAGGGCGTCGCCGTCGACCTCACCTGCGACGACGACATGGAGGTGGAGAACGGCGCCACGTACTCGTGCACCGGCACCACCGCCGACGGCGAGGACGTCACGCTGACGATCACCATCACCGACGAGGGCGCCGACCCGCCGACGTACACCTGGGCCGAGGCCTGACCCGCCGCTGAGCGGAGTGGCGACGCGCGCGGCACGCCGCCGGATCCACTCCGCTCAGCCGAGCGCGTCCGCCGCCCAGCCCAGCGCCGCCCCCAGCCGGCGCAGCGGCGACTCCAGGTTGTGCTGCTCGGCCAGCGCGGCCAGCCGCGCCGGGTCGGCCGGCGCCGCGGGCAGCTCGCCCTCGACGGGGGGCAGGTCGATGTCCCGGGCCACCGCCACCACCACCGGCGCGGCGTCGAGGTAGTCCGACGCGGCGTGCAGCTTCTTGAGGACGGCGCCGGTCAGCGGCGGCTTGGGGACCACCGTCGTCGCCACCGCCGAGCGGATCCCGGCCAGGTCGCCGAACGCGGTGACCAGCGCCGCGGCCGTCTTCGCGCCGACGCCCGCCACGCCGGGCAGGCCGTCGCTGGGGTCGCCGCGCAGGACGGCGAAGTCGGCGTAGGCGCGCCCGGGGATGCCGTACCTGCTCTGCACGGCCGCCTCGTCGACCACCTCGATGTCGGTGATGCCGCGGGCGGTGTAGAGCACCCGGATGCCGCGGGAGTCGTCGACCAGCTGGAACAGGTCGCGGTCGCCGGTCACGACGTCGACCGGGCCTCGGGCGCGGGTGGCCAGCGTGCCGATGACGTCGTCGGCCTCGTAGCCGGGCGCGCCCACCCGGTCGATGCCGGCGGCGGCGAGCACCTCGACCAGCACCGGCACCTGCGGGGACAGCTCGTCGGGGACGACCTCCTCGGCCCCGTCGGGCGCCAGCCGGTGCGCTTTGTACGACGGCAGGGCGTCGACCCGGAACTGCGGCCGCCAGTCGTCGTCCCAGCAGGCCACCAGCCGGGTCGGCCGGTGGGCGGTGACCAGCCGCGCGGTCATGTCCAGGAAGCCGCGCACCGCGTTGACCGGCCGCCCGTCGGGCGCGGTGACGCTGGTGGGCACGCCGTAGAAGGCCCGGAAGTAGAGGCTGGCCGCGTCCAGCAGCATGGTGGTCACGCCAGCGGACGGTAGCGGGGCGGGCGACGGCTGCGGAGATCGGTGCGCGGCGTGGTTACATGCGGGTCGTGGGATCCGATGCCGTGGCGCCCGGCCTGGTGAGCATGGACCGGCTGCACGCCGCCCGCGACGCGGCGGGCGACGTCGGCCTCGACGTCCTCGTCCTCACCCCCGGCTCCGACCTGCGCTACCTGTGCGGCTACGCCGCGCACGCCATGGAGCGGCTCACCGCCCTGGTCGTGCCGGCGCGCGGCGAGCCCTTCCTGGTGGTGCCGCGGCTGGAGGCGCCGATGGTCGGCGCGAGCCCGGCGGGCGCGCTGGACCTGGAGGTGCTGGCCTGGGACGAGACCGACGACGCGTTCGGGCTGCTCGCCGGCGAGGTCTCCCGCCGCCTCGGCGCGGCCCCCGCCCGGGTGGCGGTCGGCAACCGCACGTGGGCCGAGCACGCCCTCGGCGTCCAGCGCGCGCTGCCCGGCGCGGCGCTGGAGCTGGCCGGGCCGGTCGTCGACCGGCTGCGCATGGTCAAGGACGACGCCGAGGTGGCGGAGCTGGCCGCCGCCGGGGCGGCGATCGACCGGGTGCACGCGCGCATGGGCGAGTTCCTGAGGGTCGGGCGCACCGAGGCCGAGGTCGGCGCCGACATCGCCGCGGCGATCCTCGCGGAGGGCCACGTCGGGGTCGACTTCACCATCGTCGGCTCCGGGCCCAACGGCGCCAGCCCGCACCACGACGTCTCCGACCGGCTCGTGGCGGCCGGCGACGTCGTCGTCGTCGACATCGGCGGCGAGACGGCGACCGGCTACCGCTCCGACTGCACGCGCACCTACGCGGTGGGGGAGGAGCCCGGCGGCGAGGTCGCGGAGTGGTACGGCGTCCTGCAGCGGGCGCAGGCGGCCGCCACCGCCGCCGTCCGCCCGGGCGTGAGCGCGGAGGAGGTCGACGCCACCGCCCGCCGTGTCATCGCCGACGCCGGCTGGGGCGAGTACTTCATCCACCGCACCGGCCACGGCATCGGCCTCGACACCCACGAGGCGCCCTACATCGTCGAGGGCAACGAGACCCCGCTCGTGCCCGGCATGGCCTTCTCCGTGGAGCCGGGCATCTACCTGCCCGGCCGCTGCGGCGCCCGCATCGAGGACATCGTCGTCTGCACCGAGGACGGCGTCCGGACCCTGAACGGCGGCCCCCGTGACCTCGTCGTCCTCCCCGGCTGAACCGGGCAGCGCGTCGGCCGACGTCGACCGCGCGCTGCTCGCCGCCCTCGCCCGCGACGGCCGGGCGAGCTACACCGAGCTGGCCGAGAAGGTGGGCTTGTCGGTCTCGGCGGTGCACCAGCGCGTGCGCCGGCTCGAGCAGCGCGGGCTGATCACCGGCTACCGGGCGACGCTGGACGCCAAGCAGCTCGGCCTGCCGCTGACCGCCTTCGTGTCGATCACGCCGATCGAGGCGGCCCAGCCCGACGACGCCCCCGCCCGGCTGGCGCACCTGTCGGCCATCGAGGAGTGCCACTCGGTGGCCGGCGTGGAGAGCTACATCCTCAAGGTGCGCGTCGCCTCGCCGGACGCGCTCGAGGCGCTGCTGCAGGAGATCCGCGCCGCGGCCAACGTCACCACCCGCACGACCGTGGTGCTCTCGTCGTTCTACGAGCACCGCCCGCCGATCTGAGCGCCTCCTCCGGCGAGACCGGCGTCTCCGTGCGCTCTCCCCGGCCGAGGCGGACGAGGTCGCCGGTGTCGACGCGCGGGCGGCACTAGCCTGCCCGCGTGGCCCTCCGCAACGCGCTGACCAACCGGGTGGCGAACCCGGTGCTGCGCCGGCTGCTGCGCTCCCGGGCGGCGGGCCGGCGGCTGGGCGGGCACCTCGCGGTGATCCGCTACACCGGCGCCCGCACCGGGCAGCCGCACGAGCTGGTGGCCGGCTACGCCCGGGCCGGGGGCGTCGTGTGGATCTGGGTCGGCGGCGCGGACGTCAAGCGCTGGTGGCGCAACTTCCGCGGCCCGCGGGACGTGGAGCTGTGGCTGGCGGGGGAGCGCGTGACCGCGCGGGCGGTCGCCGTCGAGGGCGCGCGCGACCCGGCCCGGTGCCGGGCGGGCGTCGTCGCCTACACCGCCGGCATCCCGGGCGGGGCCAGGGCGATGCGGCTGCGCGGCGATCCCCGCGAACTGCCCGCCGAGTAGCTGCGCGACGTGGTGATGGTGCGAGCGGACCTGCCCGGCTGACCCGCGTCGACTGGACAGCGGCGTCGAACGTGTGTTCGGATGACCGGCGTGCGGTGGGACGCCCAGCGGCTCGACCCGGTCGACGACGGGTCGCTGCCCGGCATGCCCTCGATCCGCGGCCTGCTGCGCAGCGTGCAGGTGCCGGAGTTCCCCGGCGTCACGCTGCACGAGGTGCGCAGCCGCAGCGCGCTCAACGCCGTCCCGGCCGGCTCGCCGATGCCGTTCCGGTGGACGGTCAACCCCTACCGGGGCTGCGCCCATTCGTGCGTCTACTGCACCTCGGGCGACACCCTGGTCCTCATGGCGGACGGTCGCCGGACGCGCATCGCGGACCTCCGTGTCGGCGACCGGATCATCGGGACGCGGGTCGAGGGCCCCCACCGGCGGTACGTCGCCACCGAGGTCCTCGCGCACTGGTCGACGGTGAAACCGGCCTTCCGCATCACGCTGGAGGACGGGACCGGACTCGTGGCCAGCGGCGACCACCGGTTCCTCTCGCGCCGTGGCTGGAAGCACGTCGTCGGAGCGGTGGACGGTCCGGGCCGGCGCCCCTACCTGACCACCGACGACCAGCTCCTCGGCCACGGCCGGACGGCCGAGCCGATGAAGGTCACGGACGACTACCGTCGCGGCTACCTCACGGGGATCGTGCGCGGCGAGGGCTCGCTCACGTCCTCCGCCCACCGGCGAGCCGATGGCCGGCCGGCTCCGATCCACCAGTTCCGCCTGCCACTCGTCGATGCAGAGGCACTGGACCGGTCCCAGGACTACCTCGACCAGGCGGGCATCCCGACGGATCGCTTCGTCCTCGCGCCGGCGTCGGGGAAGCGGCGCGCGACGAACGGCATCAGGACGCAGGAGCGGCGGTCGGTCGAGGAGATCCGCGCCCTCGTCGCCTGGCCGGCCGGGCCGTCCGAGGAATGGCAGCGCGGCTTCCTCGCCGGGATCTTCGATGCCGAGGGTTGCCGGAGCGGAGGCGCCCTCCGGATCAGCACCGCGAGCACCGAGATCCTCGATGCCGCGCAGGCTGCGCTGTCGGCCCTCGGCTTCGACGCGGTGCTCGAGGACCCGGGACTGCCGGCACGGGTGCGCACGGTGCGCGTCAGGGGCGGCCTGCGCGAGCAGCTGCGCTTCGTCCACCTCGTCGATCCCGCGATCCGGCGCAGGTGCTCGATCGCGGGTGACGCGCTCGAGAGCGACGCCGCCCTCGGGGTCGTGGAGGTCCGGCCGCTGGGCGTGGAGATCCCCATGTACGACATCACCACCGGGACCGGCGACTTCGTCGCGAACGGGGTGATCAGCCACAACTGCTTCGCCCGCAAGACCCACGAGTGGCTGGAGCTCGACCCCGGTCGGGACTTCGACACGCAGATCGTGGTCAAGACGAACCTGGTCGAAGTGCTGGAGCGGGAACTGGCCCGGCCGTCGTGGCGGCGCGAGCACGTGGCGATGGGCACCAACACCGACCCGTACCAGCGGGCCGAGGGCCGCTACCGGCTGATGCCGGGCGTCATCCGCGCGCTGGCCCGTTCGGGCACCCCGTTCTCCATCCTGACGAAGGGCACCCTGGCCCGGCGGGACGTCCCGCTGCTGGCCGCCGCGTCGCGCGACGTGCCGATCGGGCTCGGCGTCTCGATGGCGATCTGGGACGACGACCTGCACCGCGCGCTCGAGCCCGGCGTGCCCAGCCCGCGGGCGCGGCTGGAGCTGGTCCGCGCGGTCACCGACGCCGGGCTGCCGTGCGGCGTCTTCCTGGCTCCGGTGCTGCCGGGGCTGACCGACGACGAGGAGTCGCTGGACGCCGCGCTGGCGGCGATCGCCGCGGCCGGCGCCACCGGGGTGACCGTGCTGGCGCTGCACCTGCGGCCCGGTGCCCGCGAGTGGTTCCTGGCCTGGCTGCAGCGCGAGCACCCCGCGCTCGTGCCGCACTACCGGCGGCTGTACGGGCGCGGCGCCTACGTGCCGGCGGAGTACCGCGACCGGCTGGCCCGCCGGGTGGCGCCGCTGCTGGCCCGGCACGGGCTGGACCGGCAGCGCGGCGGCACCGCCCGCGGCGTCGACGGCGCACCGGTCCGCGGCCTGCCCGGCGACGAGCAGGGTGAGTTCCCGGCCGGCAGCCTGCCGGCGGCGGTCGACCGACCCGAGCCGCCGGAGCAGCTGGCGCTCTGCTGAGGCGCGGTCAGCCGGCCAGCCGGTGCAGGCGGTTGACCGCGCGGGCGGCCCGCACCGCGCCGCGGGCCGAGACCGGCGGCGCCCCGGCCGCGAGCGCCAGCCGGCGGTAGGAGTCGTAGGACAGCACGGCGTACTCCGCGGCCAGCGCCTCGGCCCACGCGCGCCGCGAGGGCGAGGCGGTGGCGCGCAGGTGCTGCCCGGTCCGCACCGCGTGCTTGGCGAAGGTCACCTGCAGCGCCTGGGTGGACAGCTGCCCGCCGACGCGGGAGCCGAAGCCCGGCCCGCGGCGCAGCGCCGGCAGCACCCACGGGCTGGCCGCCAGGACGGGGAAGCGGTTGCGGACCTCCTCCCAGGCGTGCCACGCGGTCAGCGCTCCCGGGATCGACCACCGCCCGTCGTCGGTGTGCACGAGCAGCCGGCGGGCGGTGGCGCGCACCTGCTCGCGGCGCAGGTCGCGGAACTGCCCGACGGTGCCCGGCCAGCCCAGCGCCAGCGCGCACCACGCCACCGTGCGCAGGTGCTCGGGGTCCTCGCGGCGGATCTGGGTGAGCGGCCGCAGGTCGAGGCTCTGCGGCGTCGGCTCCGGCGTGGGCACCGTGGCCAGCGCCAGCCCGCCGTACCGGGCGACCTTGCCGTAGAGGGCGACCGTGGCGGGCTTCCAGCCACGGGCCGCGACGATCGGGTCCAGCCCCGTCGCGGCCAGGTCGTCGGGCCCCAGCCCGAGCTCGAGCGCCGCGTCGACCAACCGCCGCCACTGCGCCTCGTACCCCTCGGGCGGCGCGAGGCGCCGCCACGCCCGCTCCGGGGGAGGGGCCGGCATCTCCGGCAGGGGCTGCTGCCACCGCGTCGCCACGCCGCAACTGTACCGTTATCCCCAACAATTTCGCGACCTATGGTCGTCGTATCTTGCCATGGACACCGGCCGGTCCGGCGCCCTCCGGGCGCCCGGCGGGTGATCGCGCAGGCCCACGCCCGAGCCGCACCCGTGATGGGGGTGCGGGCGCAGCCGGCCTCCCCCATAGAAGAACTCCGACTTGGGCATAACGGTTCGCACAGCGGACCGACGGCCCCGATCCACCGCACCACCCGGGCGCTCGGCCTGCGGCCGCGGCCCGCACTGGTGATCATGGTCCGGTGCGCACCGTGGGGGTCGAGGAAGAGCTGCTGGTCGTCGACCCCGGTGGGCGGCCGGTGCCGCTCGGGCCCGAGGCCCTCGAGGTCGCGGCCCGGCGCGGGCAGGGCGAGACCGTCGAGGAGCACGACCGGGCCGCGCAGGGCGAGGACGACGGCGCCGCGGAGGGCGCGCACCTCGTCCCGGAGCTCAAGGCGCAGCAGGTGGAGCTGGGCACCCGGGTCTGCCGGACCCTCGACGAGGTCACCCGGGAGCTGCGGTCCTGGCGCGCCCGCGCCGACGCCGCCGCGCGCGCCGTCGGGTCGCGGGTGGCCGCGCTGGCGAGCTCACCGGTCGCGGTCGAGCCGGTGGCGACGGAGGGGGAGCGGTACGCGCGCATCCACGACACCTTCGGCCGGGTCGCCGCCGAGCAGCTGACCTGCGGCTGTCACGTGCACGTCTCGGTCGTCGACGACGAGGAGGGCGTCGCCGTCCTCAACCGCATCCGCGTGTGGCTGCCGGTGCTCACCGCGCTCACCGCCAACTCCCCGTTCTGGATGGGCGCCGACACCGGCTACGCCAGCTACCGCTCCCAGTCGTGGGGCCGCTGGCCCTCGGCCGGGCCGAACGGGATCTTCGCCGACGCCGCGGAGTACCACCGGCTCGTCGACGACGTGCTGGCCACCGGCACCGCCGTCGACACCGGGATGGTCTACTTCGACGCCCGCCTGTCGGCCAACTGGCCCACCGTCGAGGTGCGCGTCGCCGACGTCGCGCTGCGCGCCGAGGACGCGGTCACCCACGCCGGCCTGGTGCGGGGCCTGGTCGACACCGCCGCCGCCGAGTGGCGGGCGGGGACGCCGGCCCCCGGCGTGCGCGCCGAGCTGCTGCGGCTGGCCGCCTGGCGGGCCGGCCGCTCCGGGCTCACCGGCGACCTGGTGCACCCCCGCACCGGCCGGCCCGCGCCGGCGGCCGAGGTGGTGGGCGCGCTGCTCGAGCACGTGCGGCCGGCCCTGGCCCGCTCCGGCGACGAGCAGCGGGTGGCCGACGGGGTGGCCGGGCTGCTGCGGCGCGGCACCGGCGCCGATCTCCAGCGGCGCGTGCACGGCGCCACCGGCGACCTCGCCGAGGTCGTCCGGGTCGCCGTCGCGGTCACCGCCGGGGAACCCGAGGAGACCGCACAGGCCGCTCTCAGCGAGGCCCGCTAGGGTCCGGCCATGTACACGGCCAGCGCCCGCGACGTCGTCCGCCGGGACCTGTTCGGTCCCGCGCCCGATCCTCGCGACCGGCCGTACCGGTTCGTCGTCCGGCTGGCCCTGGTCGTGTTCCGGCTCTTCGGCTTCCGCTTCGACGTCCGCGGCTCGGAGCACGTGCCGGCCACCGGCGGCGCCATCATCTGCAGCAACCACGTCAGCTTCTTCGACTTCACCTTCCTGGGCCTGGCGGCGCTGCCGCGCCACCGCCTGGTGCGGTTCATGGCCAAGGCGGCGGTGTTCGAGCACTGGTTCGCCGGACCCTTCATGCGGGCGATGCGGCACATCCCGGTCGACCGCAAGGCCGGCGCGGCGGCGTTCGAGTCCGCCGTGCGCGCGCTCAAGGACGGCGAGGTGGTCGGCGTCTTCCCCGAAGCCACGATCAGCCGCAGCTTCACCGTCAAGGAGCTCAAGGCCGGCGCCGCGCGGATGGCCGTCGACGCCGGTGTGCCCGTCGTCCCCGCCGCGGTGTGGGGCGGGCAGCGGATCGCCACCAAGGGGCACAAGGTGGTGCTGCGCCGCGGCGTGCCGGTGACCGTCGTCCTCGGGGAGCCGATCGTCGCCGAGCCGGGGGAGCGGCCGCAGGCGCTGCTGCGGCGCACGCGGGCGGCCATGGAGGCGTTGCTGGACGAGGCCCAGCGCAGCTACCCCGACGCGCCGTCCGGCCCCGACGACCGGTGGTGGCTGCCGGCCCACCTCGGCGGGACGGCGCCGACGCCGGAGGAGGCCGCCGGCGAGGACGCCGTCGACGCCGCGGGCCGCCGCGCCAAGCGGCCCCGGCAGCGCCCGCTCGCGCGGCTGACGGGGCGGCTCGGGCGCCGCTGACCGGCGCCGGCCCGGGCGGCCCGGCGCCGGTCCGCGTGACGAGCCGCTGCTGCTCGTGCACCGTCGCGACGGGCTCCGCCGCGATCCCCTCGTCCCCTCACCCGCAGCAGGGCAGGGGAGCGGGCGGTCAGCGCAGGACGTCGCCGGCGACGTCGGTGACGATCGCCCGGAACGTGGTGGTGTCGACCTCGTCGTCCACGGTCACGCGCACGATGTCGGCGACCTGCTGGACGTCCACCGGGCGGACCGCGCTGGCCCGCGCGGAGGCGACGAGGTGCAGGTAGCGCACCCGGTCGGGGTCGCAGGAGGAGCGGCGGGAGGGGACCGGGGAAGACGGCTGCTGGTGCATGCGTCGACGGTAGGCAGGACCGGCCGGGTGCGACGGGGACCACCGCCGGGCGCGACCGAACGGGTCCGTCACGGCCGTCACACGGGAACCCGTCGCCCCGGGGGCTACTCGACGACCGGGGGCGCCATCAACCGGAACGCCTCGAGCTCGACGTCGTACCAGCGCCGCATGCGCCCCAGCGGGGCCATGCCCAGCCGGCGGCAGACCGCGATCGAGCGCTCGTTGCCGGGCCGGACGACGGCGTAGACCTCCGGCAGGCCCGCCTCGAACCCGCGCTCGACGACCGCGCGGGCCGCCTCGGTGGCGTAGCCGCGCCCCCAGCTGTCGGGGTGCAGGTGCCAGCCGACCTCGACCTCGCCCACGCCGTTCGGCAGCGGCTTGAGCAGCACGGTGCCGGCCACGACGCCGTCGGGGCGCTCCACCGCCCAGCAGCCGAACCGCCCGTCCTGGGCGTGCACCGCCGCCCAGCGCTCCGGCAGCTCGGCCGGGGGCACCCGCGGCGTGCCGCCGATCCAGCGGGTGACCTCCTCGCGGCCGTAGAGGTCGGTCAGCCGGGCGACGTCCTCGGTCGAGGTGGTCCAGGCGCGCAGCCGCAGCCGCTCGGTGCGCAGCAGCTCGCCGGCCGGGGACGTCATCCACCCTCGCTACCGCCCGGCGGCACGCGAGAAACGTCCCGGCCCTCCCGCAGAGGCCCGCCGCGAGCCCGCGAGCGGTGGGCGGGAGGGTCCCTTCTCAGGCGGGCAGGTCGGCGGCCGACGCCGCCCGCGACGAGGCCGCCCGCAGGTCGGCCGCGACCGGGTCGACGTGCCGCTCGGCCCACCACGCCCGCCCGCTCTCGGGCAGGGTGTGGATGGGGTCGTAGTAGGTGTAGCGGCGGTCGAGGGCGTCCTCGTCCTCGCGCTCGATGCCGGTGCGGTAGTTCTTCGTCCAGTAGGAGATCCCGCGCTCGCGGTCGTACTCGGCCACCTGGTGCACCCAGCGCTTGCCGACGTAGGGCACGTCGCACACGATGCGCGGCGTGGCGAAGCCGGGCAGGTAGCCCATGAGGTCGTGCTGCAGCGTCTGCGCCTCGGCCAGCGACACCCGCCAGTGCTCGGCCGACGGGATCATGTCGCACATGTAGAAGTAGTAGGGCGTGACGCCGGCGCCGTCGAGCAGCGCGAAGCACAGGTCGAGCAGCTGGGGAGCGGTGGCGTTGACCCCCCGCAGCAGCACGCCCTGGTTGCGCACGTCGCGCACGCCGGCGGCCAGCATCGCCCGCGCCGCCTCGGCCACCAGCGGGGTGACCTGCTGCGCGGCGTTGACGTGGGTGTGCACGGCGAGGGAGACGCCGCGCTCGCGCGCGGTCGTCGCCAGCCGGGTCATCCCGGCCACGACGTCGTCCTGCAGCCAGTGCTGCGGCAGGCCCACGAGCGCCTTGGACGCCAGCCGGATGTCGCGCACCGACTCGATCTCCAGCAGCCCGGCGACGAACGCCTCGAGGTTCTTGAACGGCAGGTTGGCCACGTCACCGCCGGAGACCACGACGTCGCGCACGCCCGGCGTGGCGCGCAGGTACTCGAGCATCGCCGCCTGCCGGTCGACCGGCTTGAGCTCGAAGCGCAGCTTGTCCACGGCGGGCGTGGAGTTGCCGACCAGGTCCATGCGGGTGCAGTGCCCGCAGTACTGCGGGCAGGTGGGCAGCAGCTCGGCGAGCACCTTGGTCGGGTAGCGGTGGGTGAGGCCCTCGACGGCCCACATCTCGTGCTCGTGCAGCGAGTCGCGGGCGGCGTACGGGTGGCTGGCGGCCGCGCCGGGCAGCCGGTCGGAGGCGAGCGGGAGCATGTAGCGGCGCACCGGGTCGCGGCGCATCGCGCCGGTGCCGGGCACCCGGTCGGGGCACATCGTGTTGAGCATCTGCGGGGGCAGCAGCAGCGACATGGTGGCGCGGCCGGCCTGGTCGGCGGCGACGTCGGCGTAGAAGGACTCGTCGAGCAGGTCGCCGTAGACGCCGCGCAGCTGCCGGACGTTCTTGACGCAGTGCGCGCGCTGCCACTGGGCGCTGCGCCACTCCGCTTCGGTCACCCCGGCGAACCCGGGCAGCCGCCGCCAGTCGGGCTCGGCCAGCGGGCGGGCGGCGTACTCGTAGGGCTGCTCCAGCACGATGGTGTCTCCTCGCCTCGGCTCGCTGTCCCCTCGGAGGGCGACTCTACGGGAGGATTTTCGGTGAAACCGGCCGGGCGCGATAGGTTCTCCTGCCGGAACGGGTGAAGGGAGCGACGTCTGTGACGACCGGGCTGCACCGTGCCCTCGGGGCGCACCGGGTGCTGGAGCCGCGCGGCGTGCTGCCGCAGGCGGCGCTGCGCCTCGACGCCGACCCGGCGATCGGCCCGGACGAGGTGCGCATCGCCGTCGAGCGGCTCAACCTCGACGCCGCGTCGTTCCGCCAGCTGCGGCAGGCGTGCGGCGGGGACGGCGCCGCGGTGCGCGCCGCCGTCCTCGACATCGTGCGCACCCGCGGCAAGATGCAGAACCCGGTCACCGGCTCCGGCGGGATGCTGATCGGCGTGGTCGACGCGGTGGGGGAGGAGTCCCCGCACGACCTGGCGCCCGGGGACCGGGTGGCCACGCTGGTCTCGCTCACGCTCACCCCGCTGCGGATCACCGACGGGCTGGCCCGCTGGGACGGCCGCGGCGAGCAGGTGCCGGCCGAGGGGACGGCGATCCTGTTCGCCCGGTCGCTGGCCGCCGTGCTGCCCGACGACCTGCCCGACGCCGTCTCGCTGGCACTGCTCGACGTCTGCGGCGCGCCGGCGGCCACCGCGCGGGTGGTCGAGCGGACCGGTGCCCGCTCCGTGGTCGTCCTCGGCGCGGCCGGCAAGTCCGGCTGCCTGAGCCTGGCCGCGGCCCGGGCGGCCGGGGCGACGGCGCTGACCGGCCTGGTCCGCGACGAGCGCGAGGCCGCGGCGCTGCGCGCCGCCGGGCTGGCCGACCGGGTCGTGGTCGCCGACGCCACCGACCCGCTCGGCGTGGCCGCCGCGGTGGGCGAGCCGGCCGAGGCGACGATCGTCTGCGTCGACGTGCCCGGCGCCGAGCACGGCGCGGTCCTCGCCACCGCCGACGGCGGGACCGTGGTCTTCTTCTCCATGGCGACGTCGTTCGCGCAGGCGGCGCTCGGCGCGGAGGGGATGGCGGCGGACGTGACGATGCTGGTGGGCAACGGCTACACCCCGGGCCACGCGGCCCTGGCCCTGGACCTCTACCGGTCCGACGCCGGGGTCCGGTCCCTCATCGACCCGAGAGTCGCGGCGTGAGCCTGCTGATCACCGACGTCACCGTCGGCGACCGGCCGGGCCGGGCGGTGCACGTCGCCGACGGGCGGATCGCCTGGCTCGGCGACGCCGCCGACGCCCCCGCCGCCGACCGGGTGGTCGCGGGGGAGGGAGCGCTGCTCACGCCGGCCTTCGTCGACGCCCACGTGCACGCCACCGCGACCGGCCTGGCGCTCACCGGTCTCGACCTCTCCTCGAGCTCGAGCCTCGCCGAGGCCGGCGCCCGCATCGCCCGGCACGCCCAGGACGCGCCCGGGACCGTGCTGGGCACCGGGTGGGACGAGACCGGCTGGCCGGAGCGCCGCGGCCTCACCCGCGCCGACCTCGACGCGGTCCTCGGCTACCGGGCCGCCTACGTGGCCCGCGTCGACGTCCACTCCGCGACCGTGTCGACCGCCCTGCTCGACCGCATCCCCGGCATCGCCGACCTGCCCGGTTTCTCCGCCGACGGCCGGCTGCGCCTGGACGCGCACCACGCCGCCCGGCGGGCCGCCTACGGCTCGGTCGGCCCGGACCAGCGGCGCGCGGCGCAGCGGGCCGCCCGCGCCGCGGCGGCGGCGCTGGGCATCGGCAGCCTGCACGAGATGGCCGGTCCGGAGGTCTCCGGTGCCGACGACCTCGCCGGGCTGCTGGAGCTCGCGGCGGCCGAACCCGGCCCGGAGGTGGTCGGCTACTGGGGGGAGCTGGCCGAGCGCGGCGGCCTGGACGTCGTCCGTGAGCTCGGGCTGGCCGGCGCCGGCGGGGACCTGTTCTGCGACGGCGCCCTGGGCTCGCACACCGCGGCGCTGGGCAGCGGGCCCTACGCCGACCGCCCGGACACCGCCGGCACCCTGCGGTTCGCCACCGGGCAGCTGGTCCACCACGTGCGCACCTGCACGCTCGCGGGGATCCAGGCCGGCTTCCACGTGATCGGCGACGCCGCGGTCGCGCAGGTGGTCTTCGCGGTCGAGACGGTGGCGGCCGAGCTGGGCCGGCCCGCGGTCCGCGCCTGCCGGCACCGCCTGGAGCACGTGGAGATGATCGACCCGGTCGACATCGAGCGGTTGCGCGACCTGGGGATGGTGGCCAGCGTCCAGCCGGCCTTCGACGCGGCCTGGGGCGGCGACGCCGGCATGTACGCCGAGCGGCTCGGCGCCGAGCGGGCGCTGCGGACCAACCCGTTCGCCGGCTTCGCCGACGCGGGGGTCGCCCTCGCGCTGGGCAGCGACGCCCCGGTGACGCCGCTGGACCCGTGGGGCGGGGTGCACGCCGCCGTCGACCACCGCACGCCCGCCTCGGGGCTGCGGCCCTTCGACGCCTTCGACGCCGCCACGCACGGCGGCCGCGCGGCCGCCCGCGCCGAGCACCCGGCCGGGCCGCTCGGGGTGGGCGCGCCGGCGTCGCTGGCGCTGTGGGAGACGGCGGAGACGCTGTCGGCCGTCCTCGCCGGCCGGCACCGCCCGGCCTGCCGCCTGCTGCTCGTGAACGGAGACCCGCTGTGACCCCCCGCCTCGATCTCGACCCGGTCCTCGTCGCGCGGGCCCGGGCGCTGGCCGCCCGGGCCGCGCAGCCGGTGGTCGACCTGGCGCACCGGCACACCACCGTGTCGGTGGAGCGGGCGGTGCTGCGGCTGGCCGGGCTCACCGGCACCGACCCGGTGACGGGGGAGGGGGCGGCCGGGGGCGGTGGGGCGGGTGGAGGACCAGTGGACCGGGTGCCGTGGGTCAACCGGGTCGTCGACGCCGTGCGCGACCAGGTGGGGCTGGAGTCGGGCGTCGCGCTGCCGGTCTGGCACGCGCTCGCCTCCGGGGCGGCCCCCTCGCTGCAGGCGCTGGCCGAGCAGGTGGGCGCCGGCACCGCCCGCTTCGCGGTTCCCGACGGCGCCGACGCCGAGCGGGCCCGCGCCGCCGCCCGCGCCGCCGTCGCGACCGGCCTGGCCCGCATCGACGCCAACCGGCGCCGCCGCGAGGAGCTGGTCGCCGTCCACGGGGACCCGCCGCGGCGGCCGTGGATCTACCTCATCGTCGCCACCGGCGACATCCACGAGGACATCCCGCAGGCCCAGGCCGCCGCCCGGGCCGGCGCCGACGTCATCGCCGTCATCCGCTCCACCGGGCAGTCGCTGCTGGACTACGTGCCCGAGGGCGCCACCCGCACCGGCTACGCCGGCACCTACGCCACCCAGGAGAACTTCCGGCTCATGCGGGCCGCCCTGGACGACGTCAGCGCCGAGGTGGGCCGCTACGTGCGGCTGACCAACTACGCCTCGGGGCTGTGCATGCCGGAGATCGCCGTCCTGGCCGGGCTCGAGCGGCTGGACATGATGCTCAACGACGCGATGTACGGGATCCTCTTCCGCGACATCAACCCGCGGCGCACCTTCGTCGACCAGCGCTTCAGCCGGATGGTGCACGCCCGCGCCGGGATCGTCATCAACACCGGCGAGGACAACTACCTCACCACCGCCGACGCCGTCGACGAGGCGCACACCGTCACGGTCAGCCAGCTGCTCAACGAGACGCTGGCCAAGGAGGCGGGGCTGGAGGACTGGCAGCTCGGCCTCGGGCACGCCTTCGAGATCGACCCCGACCGCGAGGAGTCCTTCCGGCTGGAGCTCGCGCACGCGCTGCTGGCCCGCTCGCTGTTCCCCGACGCGCCGCTGAAGTGGATGCCGCCGACCAAGCACATGACCGGCGACGTCTTCCGCGGCTACCTGCTCGACGGGTTCTTCAACCTCGCCGGCGCGCTGACCGGCCAGGGCATCCTGCTGGTCGGGATGATGACCGAGGCCGTCGTCACCCCGTGGCTGTCCGACCGCGACCTGGCGCTGCGCAACGTCCGCTACGTGCTCGACGCCGCCGGTGGCCTGGTCGAGGACTTCTCCCCGCCGCGGGGCGGGTTCATCGACCGCCGCGCCGACACGGTGCTGCGCGAGGCCGTCGACCTGCTCGAGCGGATCGCCGACCACCCCGAGGGGCTGATCCAGGCGATCGCCGACGGCACGTTCGGCATCACCCGGCGGCCGCCGGACGGCGGCAAGGGCCTCGACGGCGTCGTCGCGCTGGCCCCCGACGCGTACAACCCCGCCCTGGAGCTGCTGTCGAGGGAGGCGGCGCATGCCTGACGGCACGGTCGTGCGGCCCTACGGCGACACCACCGGCGACGGGATGGTGCAGACGTCGTTCACCCTGCCGGTGCCGCCGGGTCCGAAGGCGGAGGGCGCCGCGCTGCAGCTGGCGCGCAAGATGGGCATCGAGCCGGCGATGGTGGTGCACAGCCACGGCATCGGCGACGGTTTCACCTTCTTCGTCGTCTACGGCTCGGTGAAGCACCTGGTCGACCTCGACGCCGTGCAGGTGGAGGAGCGGGCCTACCCGCTGCTGACGCCGTCGGAGGTCAACGGCGCGATCAAGGCCGGGCTGCGCCGCAAGCTCGTCGTCCTCGGCGCGTGCATCGGCACCGACGCGCACACCGTCGGCATCGACGCGATCCTCAACCTCAAGGGCTTCGCGGGGGAGAAGGGCCTGGAGTACTACCGGGAGATGGACGTCGCCAACCTCGGCGCGCAGGTGACGGTGCCGGACCTGGTGCGACGGGCCCGCGCCGCCCGCGCCGACGCCGTCCTGGTCTCGCAGGTGGTCACCCAGAAGGACGCGCACCTGCGCAACACCCGCGAGCTCGCCGCCGCGTTCCGCGAGGCGATGGGGGAGTCGCGGCCGCTGCTGGTGGTCGGCGGCCCGCGGTTCGACCCGGCCATGGCCGCCGAGCTCGGCGTCGACAAGGTCTTCGGCCGCGGGACCACCCCCGGCGAGGTCGCCAGCTACCTGGTCCACGCATTGGTCCCCGAGACGGAGGCAGCATGAGCGAGACCGACCCGAGGCTCGGGTTGACCGTCACCCACCGCCGGTACGTGCCGTACGGCCACGCCCACTACGGCGGGAGCCTCGTCGACGGGGCGTACGCGCTGGGCCTGTTCGGCGACGTCGCCACCGAGGTCGCGATCCGCACGGACGGCGACGAGGGGCTGCTGGCCGGCTACTCCGAGGTGCGCTTCCTCGGGCCGGTGCGGGCCGGCGACGTGCTGGAGGCGACCGCCGAGGTGGTGCGCGTGGGCAGGCGCAGCCGCGAGCTGCGCTGCGCGGCGCGGGTGGTGGCCCGGGCCGAGCCCGAGCGCGGGCCCTCGGCGGCGCGGGTGGTGGACCCGCCGGAGACCGTGGTGGAGGCGGTGGCCACCGTCGTCGTCCCCTGACGCACCGGGGGGTCGGGCGGTAACGATCCGGTCACAGTCCGGCACGGGCCTCCCGCAGGCGGGGAAACGTGTCGCTGCACTTCCTACAGTCGCTGCAGTTCCTCCCGGGAGCACGTCCGTGCGCCCTCCGGGAGCGGCGTGCCGGGGCCACCGGCGCGGCCGCCCGGAGGTCATGCGGGCGGCACCCCGGCGGAGCCGCGCACGCCCCGCGCCACCAGACAACGGAGCGCTCCGGCCGCAGCCCGCGACCGGTCGTCCGGCCCGAAGGTGCGGCGAGCGGCGCGGACGTCCGCCGGCGCGACCGAGAGGCGACATCCGCACACCGCCCCGGCCGGGAGGCGCCCCGGCCTCCCGGGCAGGTCCGGATGGGATGCTGGGGCCGGGCCGCCGCCGACGCGGCGGCCCGCCCCCGCCCGCCCGGCGCGGGGGAGAGGTGCCCGCCCCGGCCGGTCCGGAGCGGATCGTCCGACGGAGGCCCCGGGTGCCGGCAAGAGCCAGCGTGTCGGACGCGGACCGCGCGTCCGGCGCGCCCGGTCTCGCGCCCCGCCCGGCGCGCACCGCGCCCGCAGGCCGGCGGCGCCGCTGGCCGTGGCGCACCGGCCTGGCGCTGCTCGGCGGCCTGGCGCTGCTCGGCGCCTTCCCCGAACCCGCCCTGCCCGCCCTCGCGCCGCTCGGACCGGCCGCGCTCGCGCTGGCCGTGCGCGGGCAGCGCGCCCGCTCCGGCCTGTGGCTGGGCCTGGTCCTCGGGCTCGCGTTCTTCGTGCCCCTGCTGTCGTGGACCGGCGTCTACGTCGGCCCGTTCCCGTGGCTGGTGCTCGCCGTCTGGGAGGCGCTGCACATCGCCCTGCTCGGCGCGGCCACCGCCGTCACCTCCCGGCTGCCGCTGTGGCCGGTGTGGGCCGCGGCGCTCTGGGTGGCCGACGAGGCCGTCCGGGGCCGCGTCCCGCTCGGCGGCTTCCCCTGGGGCCGGCTGGGGCTCTCGCAGACCAGCGGCCCCCTGACGTCCTTCGCCGCGTACGGCGGCGTGCCGCTGGTCAGCTTCGTGGTGGCGCTCACCGGCACGCTGCTGGCCGCGGCGCTGCTCGCGCTGCTGCGCGCGTGGCGGGCGTCGCCGTCCGCCGACGCCCGCCGGCCCGCGCTGCGGTCGGCGGCCGCCCGCGTAACCGCCGTCCTCGCCGTCCCGCTCATCGGCGGGCTGGCCTGGCTGCCGCTGCCCGGGGCGTCGCTGACCGCCGGGGGCGAGACGGCGACGGTGGCGGTGGTCCAGGGCAACGTCCCGCGCCTCGGCCTGGACTTCAACGCCCAGCGCCGGGCGGTGCTGGACAACCACGTCCAGCAGACCCTCGACCTGGCCGCCGACGTGGCCGCGGGCCGGCGACCCCAGCCCGACCTGGTCATCTGGCCGGAGAACAGCTCCGACATCGACCCGTACCTCAACGAGGACGCCAACCGGCGGATCAGCCGGGCCGCCGAGGCGATCGGGGCGCCGATCCTGGTCGGCGCGATCGTCGAGGGCCCGGGCGACCGGATCCGCAACATGGGGATCGTGTGGGACCCGGTCACCGGGCCGGGGGAGACCTACCTCAAGCGCCACCCGGTGCCCTTCGGCGAGTACGTGCCCGCCCGCGGCTTCTTCCGGCTGTTCAGCGACCAGGTCGACCTCGTGCGCCGCGACCAGCTCGCCGGCGAGGAGGTCGGGGTGCTCGACATGGGCGGCACCCGGGTCGGCGACGTGATCTGCTTCGAGGTCGTCTACGACGGGCTGGTGCGCGACGTCGTGGCGGCCGGCGCCGGCATGGTGGTCGTGCAGACCAACAACGCCACGTTCGGCTTCACCGACGAGAGCGCCCAGCAGCTGGCCATGAGCCGGCTGCGCGCCGTGGAGTTCGGCCGCACGGTGGTCATCGCCTCCACCAGCGGCATCTCCGCGGTCGTCGCGCCCGACGGCACGGTCGCCCGCGCCTCGGCGCTGTTCACCCCCGCCGTCTTCGTCGAGGAGATCGCCCAGCGCGACTCCACCACGCTCGCCCTGCGGCTCGGCGCCGTCCCGGAGTGGGCGCTGACCGCCGTGGGCGCGGGCGCGCTGCTGGCCGGGATCGCCCCGGTGCGCCGCCGCCTGCCCGGGGGGCGCCGGTGAGCGGCGTCTTGGTCGTGATCCCGACCTACAACGAGGCCGAGAACGTCGAGCGGATCGTGGAGCGGCTGCTCGACGCGGTGCCGACCGCGCACGCCCTGGTGGTCGACGACGGCTCGCCGGACGGCACCGGCGAGGTGGCCGAGAAGATCGCCGGCCACGAGCCGCGGGTGCACGTGCTGCGGCGCCAAGGCAAGGCCGGCCTCGGGCCGGCGTACGTGGCCGGGTTCCGGTGGGGGCGCGACCGCGGCTACGACGTCCTGGTCGAGATGGACGCCGACGGCTCGCACGCCCCCGAGCAGCTGCCCACCCTGCTGGCCGCCCTCGACGGCGGCGCCGACCTGGTCCTGGGCTCGCGGTTCGTGGCCGGGGGAGCGGTGGTGGACTGGCCGGTGCACCGGCTGCTGCTCTCCCGCGCCGGCAACGCCTACACGCGCTGGGCGCTGCGCCTGCCGCTGCGCGACGCCACCGGCGGCTACCGCGCCGTGCGGGGCGACCTGGTCGACCGGCTGCCCTTCGACGAGGTGGCCAGCCAGGGCTACTGCTTCCAGGTCGACTGGGTGTGGCGGGCCTGGCGCTCGGGCGCCCGCGTGGTCGAGGTGCCGATCACCTTCGTCGAACGCACGCTGGGCCGGAGCAAGATGAGCGCCTCGATCGTTGCAGAGGCGTTGGTACGGGTCACCGCGTGGGGCCTGCGGGACCGGCTGGCCGATCGGCTGCCGGGCCGCGTCCGCCGGCCCGTACCCGGACGCGCCCGGCACGACGGGCGGTCGAGCGTCGCCCGGTAGGCGGGCCGCGACCGCCCGCGCCGGCCGGGCGGGGAGAGACGGAGGACGCCGTGGGACGACGGCTGCGCACCGCGCTGGCGCTGCTGGCCCTGGCCGAACTGGTCGTGTTCGTCCTGGTCGCCGCCTGGATCGGCGTGGGCTGGACGGTCCTGGCCGTGCTCGGCACCAGCGTGCTCGGCGCGCTGCTGCTCGGCCGGCAGGGGACCAGGGCGCTGCAGGACCTGCGCGAGCGCTCCCGCACCCGGCGGCCGGCCGGTCGGGAGCTGGGCAACGCCGGGCTCGCCGCGGTCGGCGGCCTGCTCCTGCTGCTGCCGGGGTTCGTCGGCGATCTCGTCGGCCTGCTGTGCCTGCTGCCCGGCACGCGCGACGTCGTCCGCGTCGTGCTGGGCCGGCTCATCGGCTCGCGGCTGCCGGTGGCCGTGCGCGGGCCCGTGCGGGTGCGCAGCTCCCGGGTGGAGGAGGTCGAGGTGCAGGAGGTGTGGCGCCCCGGGCCGCGGCCCGCGGCGAAGGAGACGCGCGTGATCGAGGGCGAGGTCGCGCCCGGCGGCTCGCCGACCGCCTGAGGGCCAGGGTCAGCTCAGCTGGTCCCCGTAGCTCCTCCCTCGTGCTGCACCGTGCGGGAGGAGCGCTCCCGATCAGGTGAGCTGATCGTGGCCGAGTGCCCAGCCGAGGGCCCACGAGAGCCCGAGACGCGGGGGGGGGGGGGGGGGGGGGGGGGGGGGGGGGGGGGGGGGGGGGGGGGGGGGGGGGGGGGGGGGGGGGGGGGGGGGGGGGGGGGGGGGGGGGGGGGGGGGGGGGGGGGGGGGCGGCG
>NZ_JBJGYO010000043.1:0-23578 GCF_054050035.1 Geodermatophilus sp. SYSU D00815
CGTGGTGCTGGCCTGCGGGTTCGAGGACAACACAAAGGGGCGGGCCGCGGGCTCCCGCGGACCCCCCGCGGGGGCCCCCCCCCGCCCCCGCGGGCCCCGGGGCGGACCCCGCGCATCTCCACCCCCGCCGACGACGACGAGGAGGGATACCGGTGCAGTCCGAGACGGCCCCGCGGGCGCTCGTCATGTCCGACGTCGCGGCGCGCGCCGGTGTCTCGCACCAGACGGTCTCGCGGGTCATCAACGGCTCCCCCAACGTCGCGCCGCTCACCCGCGAGCGGGTGCTCGCGGCCATCGCGGAGCTCGGCTACCGGCCCAACACCGCCGCCCGCGCGCTGGTCACCGGCTCCACCCGCACGATCGGGCTGGTGACGGTCAACATCAACCAGTACGGGCCGGCGCAGACGCTGGTCGGGCTGGAGCAGGCCGCGCGCGTCGCCGGTTACTCCCTGGCGGTCACGATCCTGGACGACGCCACCTCCCAGGCCATGCGCGAGGCGGTCGACCGGTTCGTCTCGCAGTCCGTCGACGCCGTCGTGGCGCTGGGCACCTACGACGACGCGTACGAGGCGCTGCACTCGGTCTCCGCGCCCATCCCGCTGGTGACCGTGCAGAGCGGGGGTGCCGTCGAGGAGCCCGCCGTCGGCGTCGACCAGGTGGCCGGCGCCCGCCTGGCCACCCGGCACCTGCTCGACCTGGGGCACCGGACGGTGCACCACGTCACCGGCCCGGCCGACTCCAAGGAGGCGCGGGACCGCATCGCGGGCTGGCGGGCGGAGCTGGACTGCGCCGGCGCCCCGGCGCCGCGGATCCTGCGCGGCGACTGGACCCCCTCCTCCGGCTACGCCGCGGGCAAGCAGCTCGCCGAGCGGCTGCGCGGCGGCGAGGAGGTCACCGCCGTCTTCCTGGCCAACGACCAGATGGCGCTCGGGCTGCTCGCGGCCTTCCACGAGGAGGGGCTGGAGGCCCCGCGCGACGTCAGCGTCGTCGGCTTCGACGACCTGCCCGAGGCGCCGTACTTCACCCCGCCGCTGACCACCGTGCGGCAGGACTTCGCCGAGCTCGGCCGGCGCGGGGTCCAGCTCGTCCTGGCCCGGCTCAAGGGCGAGGACCTGCACCCCGACCCCGTGCCCCCCGCCCTGCTGGTCCGGTCCAGCACCGGGCCGGCGCCGCGCCGGGTGTGAGGCCGGCCGTCCTGTTAACGCTAACATCGAGCGTCCCGCGGTCGCCCGGTCCGCCGGGGCCAGGCCATCCACCGTCGGGCGGAAGGGTCTCCTGACATGACGACGAACGCCGGCGCGGCGATCACGGCCGGTCGCACGGCCCTGGGGATCGAGCTCGGCTCGACCCGGATCAAGGCCGTGCTGATCGGTCCGGACCACGAGCCGCTCGCCGTCGGCACCCACGACTGGGAGAACCAGTTCGTGGACCGGCTGTGGACGTACTCGCTCGACGCCGTCTGGGCGGGCGTGCAGGGCAGCGTCGCGGCCCTGACGGACGACGTGCGGCGCCGCCACGGGGTCGAGCTGGACACGGTCGGCGCGCTCGGCGTGTCGGCGATGATGCACGGCTACCTGGCGTTCGACGCCGACGGCGGGCTGCTCACGCCGTTCCGCACCTGGCGCAACACGAACACGGGGAGGGCGGCCGAGCGGCTCAGCGCGGAGTTCGGCCACAACATCCCGCACCGGTGGAGCGTCGCCCACCTCTACCAGGCGATCCTGGACCGCGAGGAGCACGTCGCCCGCCTGGACCACCTGACGACCCTGTCCGGCTACGTGCACTGGCAGCTCACCGGCGAGAAGGTCCTCGGCGTCGGCGACGCCAGCGGGATGTTCCCGATCGACGGCGACACCGGCGGCTACTCGGCCGCGATGCTGACCCGGTTCGACGAGCTCGCGGCCGAGGCGGGGGTGGAGCTGACCCTCGCCGACCTGCTGCCGGCGGTCGCGACGGCCGGCAGCCCGGCCGGCACCCTCACCGAGGCGGGCGCGAAGCTGCTCGACCCCACCGGGCGGCTGCGTCCCGGCATCCCGCTCTGCCCGCCCGAGGGGGACGCGGGAACGGGGATGGTCGCCACGAACTCGGTCGCGCCGCGCACCGGCAACGTCTCCGCCGGGACCAGCATCTTCGCCATGGTCGTGCTCGAGCACGAGCTCGGCCGGATGCACCGCGAACTCGACCTGGTCACCACGCCGGCCGGGGACCCGGTGGCCATGGTGCACTGCAACAACGGGGCCAGCGAGCTCGACGCGTGGGCCGGGCTGTTCGCCGAGTTCGCCCGGGCGCTGGGCGCCACGGCCGACTCGTCGGCGGTCTTCGAGACCCTGTTCACCGCCGCGCTCGGCGGCGCCGACGACTGCGGCGGGCTGCTGGCGTACAACTACCTCTCCGGCGAGCCGATCACCGACTTCGAGGAGGGGCGGCCGCTGTTCGTGCGCTCCCCCGACAGCAGGTTCGACCTCGGCACCTTCATGCGGACGCACCTGTTCGCCTCGCTGGCCACCCTGCGGATCGGCATGGACGTGCTGCAGAAGGGCGAGGGCGTGCGGCTCGACCGCATGTTCGCGCACGGCGGCCTGTTCAAGACCAGGGGCGTGGCGCAGCGGTTCCTGGCCGCGGCGATCGACACGCCGGTCGCCGTCGGGGACGTCGCGTCCGAGGGCGGCGCCTGGGGGATGGCCGTGCTCGCCGCCTTCGCCACCCGGCGCTCGCCGGAGCAGAGCCTGGCCGACTACCTGGGCACCGCCGTCTTCTCCGGCGCCGCGCTGGAGACCGCCGAGCCCGATCCGGCCGACGTCGCGGGCTTCGACGCGTTCATGCGGCGCTACGTCGCCGGCCTCCCGGTCGAGCGGGCCGCCGTGGCGCACGTGGGCATCGGCGACGGGCGGGCCGAGCCGCGGACCGCCGACGACGACACGACCTCCCGTCCTGACCGGGGAGCAGCCGTCCTGACCGAGGAGCAGCAGTGACCAGCACCGTGACCGAGCGGGGCACGCACCGCGCGCAGCGCGAGCACGTGGCCGCCCTGCACACCTACCTGACCCGCTACGAGCTGGTGACGTGGACGTCGGGCAACGTCTCCGAGCGGGTGCCCGGCGAGGACCTGTTCGTCATCAAGGGCAGCGGCGTCGAGTACGACGAGCTGACCTGGGAGGGCATCACGGTCTGCGACCTCGACGGCAACCCCGTCGACGGCGTCAAGAAGCCCTCCAGCGACACCGACGCGCACGCCTACGTCTACCGGCACATGCCGCACGTCAACGGGCAGGTGCACACCCACAGCCCGTACGCCACGGCGTGGGCGGCGCGCGCCGAGGAGATCCCGTGCGTGCTGACGGCGATGGCCGACGAGTTCGGCGGCCCGATCCCGGTCGGCCCCTTCGCGCTGATCGGCGACGACTCGATCGGCCGGGGGATCGTCGAGACGCTCTCGTCGTCCCGCTCGCCGGCGGTGCTCATGCGCAACCACGGTGTCTTCACCATCGGCGGGTCGGCCAAGGCCGCGGTCAAGGCCGCGGTCATGACCGAGGACGTCGCCCGCACCGTGCACTTCTCCCGGCAGCTCGGCGAGCCGCTGCCGATCGACCAGGCGGACGTCGACTCGCTCTACGCCCGCTACCAGAACGTCTACGGACAGTGAGGAAGGCTTTCGTGCGCACCGACCCCTACGCCGGGGCCGAGGTCTGGTTCCTGACCGGGAGCCAGGACCTCTACGGCGAGGAGACCCTGCAGCAGGTCGCCGAGCAGTCCCAGCGGGTGGCCGCCGGGCTCGACGCCGCCGACGCCGTCCCGGCGCGGGTGGTGTGGAAGCCCGTGCTCAAGGACGCCGGGGCGATCCGCCGGGCGATGGGCGAGGCCAACGAGGACCCGAACTGCCTCGGGGTCATCACCTGGATGCACACCTTCTCCCCGTCGAAGATGTGGATCTCGGGCATCGACGCGCTGCGCAAGCCGCTGCTCCACCTGCACACCCAGGCCGACGCCGCCCTGCCGTGGGCGACGATCGACATGGACTTCATGAACCTCAACCAGGCCGCCCACGGCGACCGGGAGCACGCGTTCATCCTCACCCGCCTGCGCACCCCGCGGACCACCGTGGCCGGCCACGTGTCGAACCCGCGGGTGCAGGCCCGGGTCGGCTCGTGGGTGCGCGCCGCCGCCGGCGCGGCCGCGGCGCGCAACCTCAAGCTGGCCCGCTTCGGTGACAACATGCGCAACGTCGCGGTCACCGAGTCGGACAAGGTCGAGGCCGAGCTGCGGTTCGGCGTCTCGGTGAACACCTGGGGCGTCAACGACCTGGTCGCGGTCGTCGACGCGGTCGAGGACAAGACCGTCGACGCGCTGGTCGAGGAGTACCTGGACCTGTACGACTTCCAGGACGGCGCCGAGCCGGGCGGACCGAAGCACGAGGCGGTGCGCTACCAGGCGCGGATCGAGGCGGCGCTGCGGTCGTTCCTCGAGGACGGCGGCTTCGGGGCCTTCACCACGAACTTCGAGGACCTCGGCGGGCTGCGCCAGCTGCCGGGCCTCGCCGTCCAGCGGCTGATGGCCGACGGCTACGGGTTCGGCGGCGAGGGGGACTGGAAGACCTCGGCGCTGCTGCACGTGCTCAAGGTGGTCGGCTCCGGGCTGCCCGGCGGCACCTCCTTCATGGAGGACTACACGTACCACCTGGAGGGGGACACCCCGAAGATCCTCGGGGCGCACATGCTCGAGGTCTGCCCCACGATCAGCGGCGAGCGGCCCCGGGTGGAGGTGCACCCGCTGGGCATCGGCGGCCGAGAGGACCCGGCCCGGCTGGTGTTCACCGCCGCCCCGGCGCCCGGTGTGGTGGTGGGCTGGTCCGACCTCGGCGACCGGTTCCGCTGGGTGGCCAACGAGATCGACGTCGTCGAGCCCGACGAGCCGCTGCCCAACCTGCCGGTGGCCCGCGCGGTGTGGCAGCCGCGGCCCGACTTCGCCACCGCGACCGAGGGCTGGCTGACCGCCGGTGGACCGCACCACACGGTGCTGTCCACCCAGGTCGGCGCCGACGAGCTCACCGACCTGGCCGAGGTGTTCTCGACCGAGCTGGTGGTCATCGACGCCGAGACCACGCGGCGCTCGCTGGCCAAGGAGCTGCGCTGGAGTGCCGCCTACCACCGCCTCGCCCAGGGCCTCTGAGGGAGGGCCCCGCTGCCCCCACCGCTCGGCTCCCGACCCGCGTCGTCCACCGAGATGGCCATCCTGGTCACTACAGCGGGTCGCGGGCGACGGGGCAGCTCATGCACCGCGGCCCGCCCCGGCCGCTGCCCAGCTCCGAGCCGGGGATGCGCACCACCTCGATGCCGGCGGCCTCCAGCGCCGCGTTGGTGACGGTGTTGCGCTCGTAGGCCACGGCCAGCCGGGGGGCCAGGGCGAGGGTGTTGTTGCCGTCGTCCCACTGCTCGCGCTCGGCGGTGACCGGGTCGAGGCCGGTGTCGATCACCCGCAGCCGGTCGATGCCCATGGCGGCCGCGGCGGCCTCCACGAAGGGGGCCGGGCCGCGGACGGTGAGCTCGAGGTCGTCGGCGTCGGCGTCGGTTCCGGTGTCGGCGGTGCGGTCGCCGGCGGTGACCGTCCAGGCGGCCAGCGAGTCGGCGACGGCCGGGTACATGACCATCGCGTCGACGTCGACCATGGTCGCGATGGTGTCCAGGTGCATCGTCGCCCGCTGCTGGGCGACCGGGACGACGAGCACCGTGTGCGCCAGCCGCCGGGCGAACACCCGCCGGGCCAGCCGCTCGGCGCCACCGGGCGTCGTCCGCTCGCCGACGCCGACGGCGACGACGCCGGCGGCCAGCAGGAGCACGTCGCCGCCCTCCAGGTGCTCCAGGTGGGACCCGTAGAGCTGCGCCACCCCGGCGAAGCGCGGGTGGTGGGTGTAGACGGCGGAGGTGATCGTGCTCTCCCGGTGCCGGGCGGGCATGGCCAGCGAGGTGACGGCGACCTCGTCGCCGACCCACACCGAGGAGTCGCGGGTGAACAGCAGGTTGGGCAGCGGGGGCACGATGAACTCGCCGCGGCCCATGAGCTGGTAGGCCAGCCCGGCGCCCCCGGGCAGCTCGTCGTGCGCGAGCCCGGCGATCAGGGTGCCGGCGAGGTCGTCGGGGGCCAGGTCGGCCAGGTGCGCGGTCACCGTCCGCTGCAGCGTCGTCCCGAGCCGGGGGTCGTCGACGGCGGCGGCGATCAGCTCGGCGCGGGCTCCGGGCAGGTCGAGCACCTCGGCGAGCAGCCGGTCGAGGTGCAGCACCTCCACGCCGCGGTCGCGCAGCGCCTGGGCGAAGGCGTCGTGCTCCTCCTGGGCCCGGGCCACCCAGGGGACGCCGTCGAACAGCAGCTGGTCGTTGTTGCGCGGCGTGAGCCGTGACAGCTCCGCCCCCGGGCGGTGCAGCAGCACCGTGCGCAGACGGCCGACCTCGCTGGTCGCGCCGACCGGCGCGGTTCCGCTCATGATCGGCAGACTCGCACAGCCGGCGCCGTCCGGCTGCTGGATAGGGTCGCCCGGGCGGGGCGACGAGGCCCCGCCGGAGCGCGGGAGGCGCGGCGTGGACCTGTTCGACCTGACCGGCAAGGTGGCCGTCGTCACCGGCGGCACCCGGGGGATCGGGCTGATGATGGCCCGCGGCCTGCTGCAGGCCGGGGCCCGCGTCTACATCAGCGCGCGCAAGCCCGACGAGGGCGAGCGGGCCCGCGAGGAGCTCGCGGCGCACGGCACCGTGCGGTTCGTGCCGGCCGACCTCTCCACCGAGGAGGCGTGCCAGGCGCTGGCCGCCGAGGTCGGCGCGCACGAGGACGAGCTGCACATCCTGGTCAACAACGCCGGCGCCACGTGGGGCGCGCCGCTCATGGATTTCCCCGCCTCGGGCTGGGACAAGGTGCTCGACCTCAACGTGAAGTCGCCGTTCTTCCTCACCCGGGCGTTCCTGCCGCTGCTGCAGGAGGCCGGCACCGACGACGACCCGGCGCGCGTGGTGAACGTCGGCAGCATCGACGGCCTGCACGTGCCGCCGATGCACACCTACTCGTACTCGGCGTCCAAGGCGGCGCTGCACCACCTCACGCGGGTGCTGGCCAAGGAGCTCGGCCCGCGGCGGATCACCGTCAACGCCGTCGCGCCGGGGCCGTTCGAGTCGAAGATGATGGCCGCCACCCTGGAGGCGTTCGGCGACGAGATCGCCGCCCGCTCGCCGCTGGGCCGCATCGGCCGCCCCGACGACATGGCCGGCGTCGTCGTCTACCTGACCAGCCGGGCCGGCGCCTACGTGACCGGCACCGTCATCCCCGTCGACGGCGGCATCGCGACCACGCGCTGATCGCCGGCGGCCACCCGCGCGGCGCGGTCGCGACCCTCGCCGTGCACGCCCGGGCGGCGACCACGCGGCGAGGGTGACGCGCCGTGGCCACCCTTCCTCCCTCACCGGAACCCGTCCTCCCTCACGGTGCGGCACGAGGGAGGAGCTGCGCGGATCAGGTCAGCTGATCGTGGCCGCTAGGCGCTCGCCGCGGGCGGGGGCGGCGTCGTGGAGCGCTTGCGGCGGGGGCGGACCGCCTTGTCGGCCGGCACCCGCGCCAGGTGCGACTCGGCCAGCGCCACCTGGTGCGGCGAGCCGACCAGCCGGCCCTGCTGCCGGGCGGCCAGCCACCACTCGCGGGCGGCCACGGTGTCGCCGTGGGCCTCGGCGATCCGGCCGAGCAGCTCGTCGTAGGCGCCCAGGGAGAACGACGGCGTCCCGAGCACGGCCTGCCGCCCGCGGAACGGCAGCAGCTGCACGACCGCCATCTCCTGCTCCGGCTCGTCGCCGAGGTGCAGCGCGACCTCGGCCTCGAGCAGCACGGCGACGTCGCTGGCCCAGTCGCGGATCTGCGTGCGGCCCCAGCGGGCGCGCAGCCGGCGGGCCTCCTTGAGGTCGCCGGACTCGGCCGCGGCGAGCACCGCCATCAGCTGCAGCAGCGGGTTGCCCTCGTCGCCGGTCTCGACCAGCAGGTCGACCGCCTCGGGCAGCCGGTGGTCGCCGCGGCGCAGGGTGAACTGGTGGGCGGCGTAGGCGTGCCTGGCGTGCGGCGTCACCCGCCGGTAGAGCTCGTAGGCCTCGGTGGTGAGCTCCTCCGCACGGGCGGCGTCGCCGCGCAGCCAGGCCGCGCCGGCCTGCTGCCACAGCACGTGCGGGCGCACCTCCGGCCCGGACAGCGAGATCGCCAGCCGGCGCGCGGCGTCGAGGTCGGCCTCGAACCCGCGCAGGTCGGTCATGTGCAGCCGGATCGCCGCGCGGTGCAGCCGGGCGAAGAACTCGGTGCGGCGGGGCAGGCCCGTGCCGGCCAGCCCGATCGTCTCGTCGGCGGCGGCCAGCCGCAGCTCCGCGGCGCCCGGGCGCCCCCAGACGGCGAGGCTGTAGTTGTTGAGCGTCCGCCCCCGCAGCTCGGGATCGCCGATCCGGCGGGCCAGCTCGACGGCCCGGTCGGCGTACCGGACGCCCTTCTGCAGGTCGTGGCTGAACGCCAGCTCCACGCCCAGCGTGCCGAGCAGCCGGGCCGCCAGCCGGTCGCGCTCGTCGTCGGTGCCGGCCAGCTCGTCGCGGTGCTCGAGCAGGTCCTCCAGCACGGCGACCAGGTCGTCGTCGACGACCCCGTGCGGCCGCCAGTTCCACACCGTGACGCTGCCCCAGATGGCCGCGGCGTCGGCCAGGCACTTGCGGTCGCCGAGCTCGCGGGCGGCGGCGATGGCCTGCGCCGTGACCTCGTGCGCCTCGGTGCGCTGGCCGCTGCGGAGCAGGTCGTGGGCGAGCAGGGTGAGCAGCTGGTGCCGGGTGCGCAGCGCGTCGGCCTCGTTGGGGTCGAGCAGGCCCAGCGCCCGGCGGGTGTGCTCGGCGGCCTCCCCGTGACCCCAGCGCGCCCGCGCCGCCTGCGCCGCCTCGGCCGAGTAGCGCCGCGCGGGGCCGGGCCCGGTCACCGGCACGGCCTCGACGAAGTGGTGCGCCAGCCGCTCCAGCAGCGCCTCGTCGGAGGTGCCGCTGGCGACCCGCTTCTCGAGGGCCGTGCCGAGCCGGGCGTGCAGCCGGGCCCGCTGCAGCGCCGACAGGTCGCCGACGAGGACCTCCTGCACGAGCGCGTGGGTGAACCGCCAGGTCCACGGGTGGGCACCCTCGACCACCAGCCCGACGGCGACCGCGGAGTCCAGCGACGCCAGCGCCTCCTCGGCCGGCGTGCCGGCGGCCTCGAGCAGGTCCAGCGAGATGTCCCGGCCGGCGACGGCGGCCAGCTGCAGCACCGCGCGGGTGCTCTCCGGCAGCCGGCCCAGCCGCTTGCGCAGCACCTCGCCGATCGACGGCGGCACCGGCACCCGGGTGAGCTGCAGGTCGTGCGCGCCGAGCATCCACCGGGAGAGCTCGACGACGAAGAAGGGGTTGCCGCCGGTGCGGTCGTGCACCGCGGAGGCCAGCGAGCGGTCGCCGGCGCCGAGCTGCCGGGCCAGCAGCGTCCGGACGTCCTCGGTGCCGAGCCCGCCGAGGCGCAGGCAGGTGGCGGACGGCTCGCGGGCCAGCCGGGCGAGGGCGTCGGAGACCGTCTCGGGCACCTGCTCGCCGACGGTGCGCGCGGTGACCATCACCAGCAGGGGCACGCGCGGCAGGTGCCGGCCGAGCAGGCCGAGCAGCTGCACCGACGTCGTGTCGGCGCCCTGCAGGTCGTCGAGGACGACGAGCAGCGGCCGGCTCGCGGCGGCGGCCAGCCGGCCGCGCAGGTCCTGGAACAGCCTGAACCGGGCGGCGTCGGCGTCGCCGCCGGCGTCGGCCTCGGTGACGAGGGTCAGCTGCTCCTGCCCGAGCTGCTCGAGCACCTGGGTCCACGGCCACAGCGCCGGGGCGCCGGCGTCGTCGGCGCAGCGGGCCCAGGCCACCGCCCAGCCGGCGGCGCGGGCGGCGTCGGCCGACGCCTCGGCCAGGCGGGTCTTGCCGATGCCCGCCTCGCCCTCGATGAGGACGAGCGCCGGCCGGCCGGCCGCGACCTGGTCGCCGACGGCGCTGAGCTTGTCCAGCTCCTGCCGGCGGCCGACGATCTCCTCGGCCTGCGGCACCACGGGGGTCGGCGCGGGCGGCGGGGCGACGGTCAGCTTGGGGCGGGGGAGCCGCTCGAGCAGCTTGGGGTCCTGCCGGAGCACCGCCTGCTCGAGGTCGCGCAGCTCGGGCCCGGGGTCGATGCCGAGCTCGTCGCGGAGCAGCTCGGTGCAGCGGCGGACCGCCTCCAGCGCCTCGGCCTGCCGGTCGGCGGCGTACAGCGCGGTCACCAGGCGCGCCCACAGGCGCTCGCGCAGCGGGTTCTCGGCGACGAGGTCCTGCAGGTCGCTGACCGCGGCGTCGGCCCGGCCGAGCGCCAGCAGGGCGTCGCAGCGCCGCTCGCGGGCGCGCACGTGCAGCTCGACCAGCCGCAGCCGGTCGGTGGCCGCCGAGGGGGTGTCGCCCAGCTCGGGCAGGGGCTCACCGCGCCAGAGCCGCAGCGCCTGGTCCAGCAGGTTCACCCCGCGCGCGGCGTCGCCGCCCTCGAGGGCCCGTTCGGCCTCCTCCACCAGCTCCGGGAAGCGCAGGGCGTCGAGGTCGGCGGCGTCGAGCCGCAGCAGGTAGCCGGGTGCCCGGGTGAGCAGCACCGACGGCGCCTCGCGGGGGCCGCGGTCGGGCTCGAGCACGCGGCGCAGGTGCGAGACGTATGCCTGCAGCGTGCCGGTGACGGTCGGCGGCGGGTCGTCGCCCCACAGCGTGGCGACGATGCGGTCGACGGCCACCACGCGGTTGGCCTCGGCCAGCAGGAGGGCCAGCAGCGCCCGGGGCTTGGCGCCGCCGACGTCGAGCGGGCGTCCGTCGGGCCCCGACACCTCGAGCGGGCCGAGGACGCGGTAACGCACGAGGGGGGATGCTCCCAGGTCCGGCGCGGGAACGGGAGCCCCCGGCGTGCGATTCGGCGGTGAATTCGCCCGTCGGGGGGCGCAAGCCGTCGTCCAAGAGGCTTGCAAGTGCGGGTCAAGTGGCGGAGGCCACGGTGGTCGCCGTCCGCACCGACCACCACCGCGGCGGAGCGCCGCGAACGTTCTCCGAGGGAATCCCCCATGAGCCTCCCCGAGCTCACCAACGCGCAGTCCCTGCCCACCGACCTGGACGACGCCGTCCTCGACAGCCTGGCGCCGGCGATCCCGGCCGCCGACGTCGACGACCTGCGCAGCCGCGTGCACGGCCCGGTCTACGTCGCCGGCGACGACGGCCTGGCCGCCGAGGTGGCCACCTTCAACGTCGCCATCACGCACACCCCCGCGGTCGCGGTGGGCGCCACCTGCGCCGCCGACGTCGCCACCGCCGTCTCCTGGGCCACCGCGCACGGGCTCGGGGTCGCCGTCCAGGCCACCGGGCACGGGCCGGTGCGCAACGCCGCCGGCTCGCTGATGATCTCCACGCGGCGCATGCAGGGCGTGACGATCGACCGGATGCGCGGCACCGCCCGCGTCGAGGCCGGCGTGCGCTGGGTCAAGGTGCTCGAGGCCGCGGCGCCGTTCGGGCTGACCGGCCTGTGCGGGTCGTCGTCCGACGTCGGCGTCGTCGGCTACACGCTCGGCGGCGGGCTCGGCTCGCTCGGCCGCAAGTACGGCTTCGCCGCCGACCAGGTGCTCTCGGTCGAGATGGTGACCGCCGACGGAGCGATCCGGACGGTCTGCCCCGAGGAGGAACCCGAGCTGTTCTGGGCCGTCCGGGGCGGCAAGAGCAACTTCGGCGTCGTCACCGCGATCGAGATCCAGCTCGTGCCGGTGCGGTCGGTGCTCGGCGGGGGCATCTTCTTCGCCGGCAAGGACGCCGCCTCGGTGCTGCACGCCTTCCGCGAGTGGGCGCCGACGCTGCCCGAGGAGGTCAGCACCTCGATCGCGCTGCTGCGGGTGCCTCCGCTGGAGGAGCTGCCGCCGCCGCTGCGCGGGCAGACCGTGCTGCACCTGCGGTACGCCTACTGCGGCGAGGACCCCGCCGAGGGCGAGCGCCTGCTCGAGCCCATGCGCGCCAGCGGCGAGGTGGTCCTGGGCTTCGTCCACCCGCTGCTGACCACCGAGTTCGACTCGATCCACATGGACCCCAAGGACCCGATGCCGGGCTGGGAGAAGGGCATGCAGCTGGCCGAGCTGACCGAGGCGACGGTGGACACCATCCTGGCCGCGGCCGGCCCGCAGCTCGACATCCCGCTGGTCATGGTCGAGCTCCGGCTGCTCGGCGGCGCGCTCGCCCGCCAGCCGCAGCACCCGAACGCCGTCGCCGGCCGCGAGGGCGCCTTCCAGGTGCTGGTCATCGGCCCCGCCGTGCCCGAGCTCGCGGCCGTCGTCCCGGCGCTGGGCAGGGGCCTGCTCGCCGCGCTCGAGCCGTGGCGGGCGCCCGGCTGCGTCGTCAACTTCCTCGGCGAGGTGTCGGGCCCGGCGGAGGTCGCCGCGGCCTACCCGGCCGGCGTCGCCGAGCGGCTGCAGGCGATCAAGCAGGCCGTCGACCCCGACCGCGTCTTCTCCTTCGGCTACGCCCTCTGACCCCGGGCCGCCCTGCGGAGTCCCACGGCCGGTTCGTCCGGGCCGTGGGACTCCGCCGCGTCAGGCAGCGGCACGCGCGGGGGCGTAGGAACCCGCCGCGACGTCGACCAGCGCTCCCGCGCGTCGGGGGGACCAGCCCAGCTCGGTGCGCGCCCGCTCCCCGGAGACGAGCTGGTCGCACGCCAGGGCCTCGGCGAAGGCCGCGCCGAGCGCCGCAGCCGCGTCCGCCAACGGCCACGGCTCGGCCCCGGTGACCCCGGCGGCCACCGCCGCCGCAGCAGCCAGGTCGCGGGACGCGACGCCCGCCTCGTGCACCGCGTGCAGCAACCGCCCCGGCTCCGCCCGCTCGAGGGCGAGCACGAACAGGTCCGCCAGGTCGTCGACGTGGACCATCGGCCAGTGCGCGAGCGGCGTGCCGACGTACCGGCCGACGCCGTGCTCGGCGGCGAGGCGGACGAGCAGGGCGGGGATCCCGCCGCCCCGGCCGTGCGCGACGCCGGGGCGCAGGACCACCGAGCGCACGCCCTCCGCGGCCGCGGCGAGCACCTGCTCCTCCAGCGCGGGCCGGTAGCGCACGATCTCGATCGGGTTCGTCGGCGCCGCCTCGTCCAGCAGCCTGCCGCCCGTCGGGCCGAGGACCCAGGCGCCGCTGGTGTACACGAACGCCCGGCCGCTGCCGCGCAGCGGCGCGACGAGCGCCTCGATCGCCGCGCGGTCGACCCCGAGGTCGCCCGCCGGCGGCACCAGGTGCACGACCGCGTCGACGTCCGGCGTGACCGCCGCGGTGAGCGACGCGGGATCGGTCAGGTCGCCCACCCGCACCCCCACCCCTCCGGGCAGGTCGGCCGGCGAGACCCCCGGCTGCAGCAGCGCCTCGACCCGGTGCCCGGTGTCCGACAGCCGCTCGACCAGCGGGGTTCCCAGGTACCCGGTCGCGCCGAGGACCAGGACGGTGCTGTGCATGGCAGGTCTCCTCACGGGGGTGGGCGCGCGGCCCGAACGGATCCGGACTACAGTCCGGTTATGGCGTCGAACGGTACCGGACCGCAGTCCGGTTGTGCAACGGGCGGGCTGCCGGTCGTCGGGCAGCCCGGCTCGCCGCGGGAGCGGGCGGACGCGGCCCGCAACCGGCTGCGCGTGCTGGCCGCGGCGGAGGCGCTGTTCGCCGAGCGCGGCGTGGCCGGCGTGACCATGGACGACGTCGCGGCGGCGGCGGGCGTCGGGAAGGGCACGCTGTACCGGCGGTTCGGTGACAAGGGCGGGCTCGGGGCCGCGCTGCTGGACCAGCGCGGCGCGGAGCTGCAGCGGCAGCTCCTCGAGGGCCCGCCCCCGCTGGGCCCGGGCGCCGAGCCCGCGGAACGGCTGGTCGCGTTCGCCCGTGCCTACCTCGGCTTCCAGGCCGCCCACCTGGACCTGGTGCTCATGTCGGAGACCTCCACGCCGGGCGGGCGGCTCCGCAAGGGCTCGTACGGGTTCTGGCGCCGGCACGCGGAGCTGCTCCTGCGGGCCGCGGGCGCCCCCGACGCCGCCGTCCGGGCGGAGGTGCTGCTGGCCGGCTTGTCGGCGGAGCAGGTGCGCTGGTGGGTGCGCGACCAGGGGCGCACCCCCACCGATCTGGAGGTCGCCGTCACGGGGATCGCCTCGGCGCTGGCCGGCGGGGCCTGAGCGCGCCGTCCCGGCGTCCGCCCCGCGTCAGTCGGGCAGGAGGACGCCGGGGTTGCAGATGCCGGCCGGGTCCAGGCGCTGCTTGACCGCGCGCAGCACCTCCACGCCGAGCGGGCCGACCTCCCGCGCCAGCCACGGCCGGTGGTCGGCGCCCACCGCGTGGTGGTGGGTGAGCGTGCCACCCGCCGCGAGCAGCGCCTCGGTCGCCGCCCGCTTGGCGGTGAGCCACTGCTGGAGGGGCAGGTCGTCGTCGCGGTCGGCGAGCACGGTGAAGTACAGCGAGCCGCCGGTCGGGTAGCCGTGCGAGAGGTGCGCCATCACCAGCGGCCGCGCCCCGCCGCGTGCCAGGGACGCCCGCAGCGCCTCCCGGACGGCGTCGTACACCGCCGGTAGCGCCGTCCAGGTGGCCGCCGTCTCCAGCGTCTCCACCAGCAGGCCGCCGTCGAGGAGGCGGTCGCGCAGGTACGGCCCCTCGAACCGGTGCGCCCGCCACGACTCGCCGACCCGCGCGCCCAGCCCGACGGCGCCGTCGTCCTTGAGCACCGACGCGGCCGCGCGCACCCGGGCCCGCACGAGCGAGGGCAGCCCCTCCCAGCCGACCACCAGCAGGCACCCGGCGCCGCGGCCCCGAACGCGCAGCGTCCCGCGCAGCGCCCGCGCGCCGGCGCCGGAGGCCATGAGGAGGTTGGCCCGCGTCTCGTCGGCGTCGGAGAGCCGGACGACGTCGGGGAGCAGGTCGTGCCGCGCCAGCCGCTGCAGCCCCGCCAGGCCCGCCGCCCAGGAGCGGAAGGACCAGCCCTCGTAGTGCGTCGTCCGCGGCTTCGGCCGCACCCGCAGCCGGAGCTCGGTGACGATGCCCAGCGTGCCCTCGGAGCCGAGCGCGAGGCCCAGCAGGTCGGGGCCGGCGGCGCTGGCCGGCGGGTGCCCGAGCCGCAGCACGCCGGTGGGCGTGGCCAGCGTGAGCCCGGCGACCAGGTCGTCGAAGCGGCCGATGCCGGTCGACTGCTGCCCGGCCGACCGGGTGGCGGCGTACCCGCCGAGCGTGGCGAACTCGAAGCTCTGCGGCAGGTGGCCCAGCGTCAGGCCGTGCTCGCCGAGCGCCTCCTCCAGCGCCGGCCCGCGGAGCCCCGGGCCGACGGTGACCAGCGACGACGGCACGTCGACCGCGTGCACGGCCGCCATGCGGGAGAGGTCGACCGAGACGCACGGGCGGTCGTCGGGGTCGGTGCCGGCCAGGCCCCCGACCACGCTGGTGCCCCCGCCGAACGGCACCACGACCACGCCGTGCCGGCTGCACGCGGCCAGCAGCGCGGCGGTCTCCTGCGTGCTGCCCGGGGTGACGACGGCGTCCGGGGCGTCCGACGCGTCGCCGCCCCGCCGCCGCACCAGGTCCAGGTAGCTCTTGCCGCCGGCGTGGCGCAGCCGCGCGTCCCGGTCGGTGCGCACGTGGTCGGCGCCGAGCAGGCCGGTGAGCACGGCGGCGACGTCCTCCGGCAGCCGGGACGGCGCCAGGCTGATCCGGTCCACCGGCACGGGCGGGGTGGACCGCGGCGTCCAGCCGAGCTCCCGGATGAGGAAGCGGCGGGCCGCCTTGGGCAGCGTGTCCTGCAGGTCGGCGGGCCGCTCGCCGGCGGGACCCCAGCCCTGGATCGTCAGTTCCGGCTGCTCGGGCATCGCTACAGTCTGCCGAGTGCTGCCCGGTGCGCTGAGCCCTGCCCGCCGGGCGCGTGACCTCGAGGCCGTCGCCGGCGGGCGGGTCGACGTCGTGGTGGTCGGCGGCGGGGTGACCGGTGCCGGGGTGGCCCTCGACGCCGCCTCGCGCGGGCTGTCGGTGGCCCTGCTCGAGCGGGCCGACCTCGCCGCGGGCACCAGCCGCTGGTCGTCGAAGCTGGTGCACGGCGGGCTGCGGTACCTGGCCCACGGCGAGCTCGGCCTGGCCCGCGAGAGCGCCCGCGAGCGCGCGGTGCTCATGGGGGCGACCGCGCCGCACCTGGTCCGCCCGCTGCCGTTCCTGGTGCCCGACGTCGCGGGCCGCCCGGTCAGCGCGCTGGCCGGGCTCGGCGGCCTGGCCGCCGACGCCATCCGCTCCTCGGTGCCCGGCGGGCGGCGCTCCCTGCCCGGCACGCGGCGGGTGCGGGCCGCGACCGTGGCGCGGCTGGCGCCGGCGGTGCGCGGCGGGCGCGGCGGCGTCGTGTTCTGGGACGGCCAGCTCACCGACGACGCGCGGCTGGTGGTCGCCCTGGCGCGCACCGCGGCGGCGCACGGCGCGCACGTGCTCACCGGCGCCGAGGTCACGGGAGTCGACGGCACAGGGGTGGACGGCGCCGACGTGCACGTCGCGCTCCCGGGCGGGGGGACGGCGACCGTGCGGGCCGGCGCGGTCGTCAACGCGGCCGGCGTGTGGGCGCAGCGGCTCGCGCCCGGCGTGCGCTTGGTGCCCTCGCGCGGGTCGCACCTCGTCGTCCCGGCGGCGCGGCTGGGGTCGCCGACCGCGGCGCTGACCGTGCCGCTCCCCGGCTCCCGCTCGCGCTACGTCTTCGCGCTGCCCCAGCCGCGCGGGCTGGTCTACCTGGGCATCACCGACGAACCGGTGGCCGGCCCCCCGGGGTACGACGACCCCCGCCCCTCCGACGCCGAGGTCGAGCAGCTGCTGGGCACGGTCAACCAGGTGCTGGCCGACCCGCTGCGCAGGTCCGACGTGGTGGGGGCCTACGCCGGGCTGCGGCCGCTGGTGCTCCCGGCCTCGGCGGGGACGGGGCCCGGCGACGCCACGGCCGACCTCTCCCGCCGGCACCTGCTGTCGTGGGAGGGACCGGTCCTCACCGTCGTCGGCGGCAAGCTGACCACCTACCGGGCGATGGCGGAGCAGGCCGTCGACGCCGTCGTGGCCCGGCTCGGGCGCGGCGCCGCGCGGTCGGCGACGGCCCGGTCGCCGCTGGTCGGCGCCGCGCCGCGGCCGGCGCTCGACCGGGTGTCGGCGCCGCGCCGGCTGGTCGAGCGGTACGGCACCGAGGCACCGGCGGTCGAGGCGCTGGGCGCCGGGCCGGTGGTGGAGGGGCGCCCGGAGACGCTGGGGGAGCTGCGCTTCGCCGTCCGGGCCGAGGGGGCGCGCACCGTCGCCGACCTGCTCGACCGGCGCACCCGCATCGGGCTGGTGCCGGCCGACCGGGCGCGTGCCGCGATGGTGGCCGAGCGGGTGCTCGCCGAGGAGACCTGACCCGCCGGTTCCGACAGCATCCCACCATGTGGGAAGTCGGTTCCACTGAGTGGACTCCATGCGGCAGGCTGCCCGCGTGGACACCTACACGCACGGGCACGCGGACGCGGTGCTGCAGTCGCACCGCTGGCGCACGGTGGCGAACTCGGCGGCCTACCTCGCGCCGCACCTGCGCCCCGGGCTCGAGGTGCTCGACGTCGGCTGCGGCCCGGGCACGATCACCGTCGACCTGGCCCAGCGGGTGGCGCCGGGGCGGGTGGTGGGCCTCGACGTGTCCGCCGACCCGCTGGACGAGGCCCGCGCGCTCGCGGCGTCCCGCGGCGTCGAGGTGACGTTCGGCGTGGGCGACGTCTACGCCCTCGACGCGGCCGACGGCTCGTTCGACGTCGTCCACGCCCACCAGGTGCTGCAGCACCTCACCGACCCGGTCGCGGCGCTGCGCGAGATGGCGCGCGTCTGCCGCCCCGGCGGGCTGGTCGCCGTCCGCGACGTCGACTACGCGACGTTCGTGTGGTGGCCGGACGACGCCGGCCTCGACCGGTGGCTAAACCTCTACCACCGCGTGGCCCGGCGCAACGACGCCGAGCCCGACGCCGGCCGGCGGCTGCTGTCCTGGGCGCACGCGGCGGGGCTGCGCGACGTCACCGCGACGACGTCGTCCTGGTGCTACGCCTCACCGGCCGAGCGCGCGTGGTGGGGCAACTCGTGGGCCGGGCGCGCCACCGCCTCGGCGTTCGCCGAGCAGGCGGTCGCCTACGGGCTGGCGACGCCGGAGGAGCTCGACGGGATCGCCGACGCCTGGCGGCGCTGGCGCGACGCCGACGACGGCTGGCTGTCGATGACCCACGGCGAGCTGCTGATCCGGGTCTGATCAGCCCACCGGCACGCCGACCAGCACCTTCCTCCCGCCGCCGGGGTGCGGGTCCTGGTCGGCCACGCGGCGGGCGGTCCGCCACTGGCCGGGAGCCCAGGCCTGCTGCAGGAGGCCGTCGTCGGTGAGCGCGAGCAGCGCCCCGCCGTCGGTGGCCAGCATCCCGGCCTCGACCCGTTCGTCCTCGCCGTCCGAGCTCTGCACCGTCCACACCGGCATGGCCGCGCCCCCTGGACCCGACGTCGGCGCCTTCTCTCGGCTCCCTGCCGAGCACGAGACGCCTCCGCCTCGACCGGCGTCAACCGTCCCGGGCGTGGCGTCGCGCTCTGCGGGGCCCGCAGCACCCGCAGAGCGCGCCCCCGATCAGCCCTGGCGGGCGGCGTTGGCCTGGACGGCGGTGCTCACGTACTGCGCCAGGCCCGGAGCCACCTGCTCGTAGTGGGCCGTGAACCGCTCATCCTCGACGTACATCCGGCCCAGGCCGGCGTGCATCTCGGGCGGGCAGTCGTAGAACCAGCGGCTGATCTGCTGCCGGTGCGCCTCGGCGATGTCCATCGCCTCCGGGGAGTCGGCCGGGACGCCGGCCCGCAGCGCCTCGGCGAAGCGCCGCTCGACGTCGGCGCCCTCCTCCTTGATCCGCAGCCAGTCCTCCTTGGTGTAGGACCTCGTCCGGCGCTGCGACTCCTTGTACGCGTCCGTCTCGCCCCAGCGCTCCTGGGCCTCCTCCTCGTACTGCGCCGGGTCGTGCTCGCCGAACACCTCGAACCGCTCCTCGGGGGTCAGGGAGATCCCCATCGTGCGTGCCTCCATCTCCTTCTCCACGGCCGCGACCATCTGCTGCGTGCGCTCCAGCCGGCCGCGCAGCAGCGCCAGCTGCCGGCGCAGGTGCGCCACCGGATCGGCGTCCGGGTCGTCGAGCAGGGTCGCGATCTCCTCGAGGGGGAACCCGAGCTCGCGGTAGACCAGCACCTGGTGCAGCCGGTCCAGGTCGGACGGCGTGTAGCGGCGGTAGCCCGCCGCGGTCCGCTCCGACGGCGAGAGCAGCCCGATCCGGTCGTAGTGGTGCAGCGTGCGCACCGTCACGCCGGCCAGCGCGGCGACCTCACCCACGTTCACCGGGTCCTCCCTCCCTCTGACGCGATCGAGGCTGCGGCCTGACGCGACGTCAGGGTCAAGCACCTTTTCCGGAGAGGATGCGCCGCGCCGGCCGGCGCGGGCGAGGACGAGGCCGCTGCCCGCACCTCCCACCGCGCCCGGGGAGCGCCTGCGGGAGAGGATCACGACCATGGCGGACGACGACGTCTCCCCGGAGGACCCGTTCGAGCGCTCGCGCGTGGCGGTGCGGGACGCCGAGATGGCGTACGTCGACGTCGGCGCCGGGGACGGCCGTCGGGGTGGCGTGGGTGGGGAAGCGATCGTGTTCCTGCACGGCAACCCGACGTCGTCCTACCTGTGGCGCAACGTCCTCCCGCACGTGCAGGGCCTGGGCCGCTGCCTGGCGCCGGACCTGATCGGCATGGGGGAGTCGGCCAAGCTGCCCGACCCGGGCCCGGGAACGTACTCCTTCGCCACCCACGCCGCCTACCTCGAGGCCTGGCTGGACGCCGTGGTGCCGACCGGGCAGCTCACCCTCGTGCTGCACGACTGGGGGTCGGCGCTGGGCTTCGACTGGGCGGCGCGCCACCCCGAGCGCGTGCGCGGCATCGCCTTCACCGAGGCGATCGTGACGCCGATCGTGTGGGCCGACTGGCCCGAGAGCGGCCGACGGATCTTCCAGGCGATGCGCGGACCCGACGGCGAGCGCAAGGTGCTCGACGAGAACGTGTTCGTCGAGCGCATCCTGCCGGCCTCGGTCGCCCGCGGGCTGTCCGCCGAGGCCCACGAGCGGTACCGGGCGCCGTTCCGGTCGCGGGAGGACCGCTGGCCGACGCTCGAGTGGCCCCGGCAGATCCCGATCGAGAACGTGCCGCCGCGCGTGCGCGACGTCGTCGCCCGCTACGGGCAGTGGCTGCGCACCAGCGCCGTCCCGAAGCTCTTCCTGAACGCCGAGCCCGGGTACCTGCTGGTCGGCCGGCCGCGGTCGGTCGTCCGCAAGTGGCGGGCGGTGACCGAGGTGACCGTGCCGGGGGCGCACTTCGTGCCGGAGGACTCGCCGCACGCGATCGGCCGTGCCCTGGCCGACTGGCTGCCCCGGCTCGGCGGGTCCGGCGAGCGGTGACACTGGAGGGGTGAGCTCCCCCGATCTGCGCGCCGACTGCAGCGCCTGCTTCGGCCTGTGCTGCGTCGCGCTGCCGTTCGCGCGCTCGGCCGACTTCGCCGCCGACAAGCCGGCCGGCACGCCGTGCGCCAACCTGGACGACGACTTCCGCTGCGGCATCCACGCGCAGCTGCGCGACCGCGGGTTCGCCGGCTGCACCGTCTTCGACTGCCAGGGGGCGGGGCAGAAGGTCTCGCAGCTGACCTTCGGCGGCCGCGACTGGCGCGGCGACCCCGCGACGGCGCGGCAGATGTTCGCCGTCTTCCCGGTCGTGCGGCAGCTGCACGAGCTGCTGGGCCACCTCGACGAGGCGCGCGCGCTCGACGCCGCCCGGACGTTGCACGTGGAACTGCGCGCGGCCTACGAGCGGGTCGACGCGCTCACCCGGGGCAGCGCCGAGGAGCTGGAGCGCTGCGACGTCGGAGCCGTCCGCGCCGAGGTGGGGCCGCTGCTGCTGCGGGCCAGCGAGCTGACGCGCGCCGGGCTGCGCGGGTGCGACCACCGCGGCGCCGACCTCGTCGGCCGGCAGCTGCGCCGGGCCGACCTGCGCGGTGCGGACCTGCGCGGCGCCTACCTGATCGGCGCCGACCTGCGGGCGGCGGACCTGCGCTCCGCCGACCTCATCGGGGCCGACCTGCGGGGCGCCGACCTCTCCGGCGCCGACCTCACCGGCGCCCTCTTCGTCACCCAGGCCCAGCTGGAGTCGGCGCGCGGTGACGCGGCCACCCGCCTGCCGGCCGGGCTGCGCCGCCCGCTGCACTGGGCGCTCCCCGGCGCGGGCAGGAACGGCGCGGGCAGGAGCGGGGCGGTCAGAAGAACAGCTCGAACAGCAGGACGACGTTCAGCGCGATGACCAGCGCGGCGACCAGCCCGGCGGTCACCGTCGTCCGCCGCTGGTTGACCAGCTCGCCCATCACGTCGCGCCGGCGGGTGAGCAGCAGCAGCGGCACCAGCGCGAACGGGATGCCGAACGACAGCACCACCTGCGAGATCACCAGCGCGGCGGTGGGGTCCACGCCCAGGGCGAGGATCGCCAGCGCCGGGAGCATGGTGAGCGCCCGGCGCAGGAACAGCGGGATCCGCCGCTGGAGGAAGCCGTCCATGATGACCTGCCCCGCGTAGGTGCCGACGCTCGCCGAGGCGAACCCGGACGCCAGCAGGGCGAGGGCGAACACCAGCGCGGCCGAGCTGTCCAGCGCGGTCCCGAAGCCGGCGTGCGCCCCCTCGAGGGTGTCGGTGTCGGCCAGCGACGACCCGGCGAACAGCGCGGCCGCGACGACGAGCATCGCCGCGTTCACCAGCCCGGCCAGGCCCATCGCGGTGGAGACGTCGAGCCGCTGGGCCCGCAGCGCCTCCCGCTTCTGCCGGAGCGTGGTGGCCGGGATGGTCTCGGTGACCAGGGCCGAGTGCAGGTAGATGGCGTGCGGCATGACCGTGGCGCCGAGGATGGCGGTGGCCAGCAGCAGGCTCCCCGCGCCGTCGAAGCGCGGCACCAGCCCGCCGGCCACCCCGCCGGGGTCGATGTCGGCGCGCAGCACCAGCAGCAGGAAGGCGATGCAGATCACCGCGAAGTAGACGGTGACGGCGCCGATGAAGCGCCGGTCGCCCTGGTGCTGCAGGGCCAGGAGCAGGAAGGCGACCGCGCCGGTGATGACGCCGCCGGTGAACAGGTCGAGCCCGAAGATGAGGTGGAGCGCGACGGCGCCGCCGACGATCTCGGCCAGGTCGGTCGCCATGGCCACCAGCTCGGCCTGGACCCACAGCCCGAGCACGACCGGGCGGCGGTACTGCTTGCGGCAGTTCTGCGGCAGCGACATCCCGGTCGCGAGGCCCAGCTTCGCCGAGAGGCTCTGCACCAGCATCGCCATGAGGTTGGCGGAGATGATCACCCACAGCAGCAGGTAGCCGAACTGCGCCCCGGCCGAGATGTTGGTGGCGAAGTTGCCGGGGTCGACGTAGGCGATGGCGGCCACGAACGCGGGGCCGATCAGCGCCAGCCGCCGGCGGCGGACCGCGCGCGCGGTGGACTCCTTCTCCAGCACGGTCAGCCCTCCGTCCACCTAGGCTCGACCGCGTGGTCGACGAGGGACCGCGCGGGTGGGCAGCACGGTTGCACGCCGCCGTGCTCGACGCCAGTAGCACAGGCCCTGGTACCCACCTGCTGGACCTCGGATGCGGCGCCGGGCACCTCGCCCGCGCCGCCGCCGAACGCGGCGCGCGGGTGACCGGGATCGACCTCGACCCGGCGGCGATCCGGGCCGCGGCGGCCGCGGTCCCCGAGGGGTCGTTCGCCGTGCGCGACGCGCTCGACCCGCCGCCGGGCCGGTTCGACGTGGCGGTCGCCGTGCAGCTGCTGATGCACGTGCCCGACCCGGTCGCGGTGCTGGCCGCCGCCGGGCGCCGCGCGCCGGTCGTGGTCGCGACGGTGTGGGGGCGCGAGCAGGAGTGCGACGTGCGCGCCTTCGGCGAGGCCCTGGCCCCGTGGGTGGGACGGCGTCCGGCGGCGGCAGCGGTCACCGACCCCCGCCGGCTGCAGGGGCTCGCCGGGCGCGCCGGCCTGGTGGTCGAGCGGCTGGAGGAGGTGGTGTGCGCCTTCGACTACGCCGGCGACGACGCGCTGGTCGACCCGCTGCTCGCCTCGGGACTCGGGCGCGCGGCCGCCGCGCGGGCCGGCCCGGAGGCGGTGCGGGCCGCGGTCCTGCGGCGCTGCGCGCCGTACCGCACGCCGTTCGGCTCCTACCGGCTGCGCAACCTCTTCCGGGTGCTGGTCGCGCGCCCGGGCGGCTGAGGAGGCCCCGTCCTCCGGACGGGGCAGCTCACCCCGTGCCGGCCGTGTCGGCATACCGGGTCTTGAGGAAGCTCCGGCAGAACTCGCCGTTGCTCTCGATGCCCAGCCGGGTGAGCCGGGCCCGGGGGGGGGGGGGGGGGGGGGGGGGGGGGGGGGGGGGGGGGGGGGCGGGGGGGGGGGGCGCGCGGGGGGGGGGGGCGGGGGGGGGGGGGGGGGGG
>NZ_JBJGYO010000044.1:0-22301 GCF_054050035.1 Geodermatophilus sp. SYSU D00815
GCACGCTCTCGGCGCCCGAGGCGTGCGAGACCGCCGGTGTCGTCGCAGGCGGCGGCTACGTTCCGCGCCATGAGCGACCGCCTGGTGCTGCCCGTGCTGCTGCGCGTCTGGGACGACGCCTGGACCCGCCTCGACCGGCGGTTGGAGGGCCTCACCGACGAGGAGTACCTGTGGGCCCCCGTCCCGGGCGCGTGGACCGTTCGCCGCGGGGACGACGGCACGTGGGTCGCCGAGGGCACCTACGACGAGCCCGACCCCGCGCCGGTGACCACGATCGCCTGGCGGCTGTGGCACCTGGCGTCGGACTGCCTGGCCTACTACCTGCGCACCTCGCCCGGCGGCCGCCCGCTGGCCGTCGACGACCGCGAGTGGCACGGCGACGCGGCGACGGCGCTGCGCGACCTGCGCACCGCGGCGACGGCGTTCCGCGCGGCCGCCGAGACGCGCGGCGAGGACGGGATCTGGGAGCGGCTCGGCCCGGCCTGGGGGCCGTACGCCGAGGGCACCTGGGCCGACCTGGTCGCGCACGCCCTCGACGAGCTGGCGCACCACGGGGCCGAGATCGCGCTGCTGCGCGACCTGCACCGCTGGGGTCAGACCGCCAGCCGGTAGCCCCGCTTGACCACGGTCTGCACCAGCGACGAGCCGATCGCCGCCCGCAGCCGGGTCACCGCCATCTCGACGGCGTGCGCGTCGCCGCCCCCGGGCAGGCAGCCGGTCAGCGCGGGCCGGGAGACCACGGTGCCGGGCCGCTCGGCCAGGGCGCGCAGCACGGCCAGCGGGCCCGGGGCGAGCCCCACGAGGCGGCCGTCGACGACGGCGGCGTGGCCGCGCACCTGCAGGCTGTGCCCGGCCGGCTCCAGCACGGGGTCGCGCTCCGGCAGGCGGGCGACCACCTCGCGGGCCAGCGCACCCAGCCGCGCGCGCTCCGGCTGCCAGTTCGGGATGCCGGCGGCCTCGAGCGGGCCGGCGGTGACCGGCCCGACGGCGATCGCCCGCACGCGGCCGCGCAGCGCGGCGACCAGGTCGTCGCGGCTCCCCAGCTCCGCGGCGACCTGCAGCAGGGCGGCCGCCGCCGGCGCGCTGGTGAACGTGACCGCGTCGATCCCGCCGGCGACGACGGAGGCGATCAGCCGGTGCACCGGCGCGACGTCCTCGGGCAGGACCCACCGGTAGACCGGCACGGTGAGCACCTCGGCGCCGGCGGCGCGCAGCCCGTCGACGACGTCCGTCAGCGGGTCGCCGTGCAGCTGGACGGCGATGCGGCGGCCGGCGAGCGGGCCCTCCGCGCCCGACAGCAGGTGCTCGAGCACCTCGGCCGAGGACTCCGACCCCGGCGACCACGCGTCGACCAGCCCGCTCCCGCGGATGGCGCCGCGCGCCTTGGGCCCGCGCGCCAGCACCCGCGCCCGCCGCAGGTGCTCGACCAGGGGCAGGTCCCAGGCCTGCGCCGCCTCCAGCCAGCCGCGGAAGCCGACGCCGGTGGTGGCCACCACCAGGTCGACCGGCGCGGCCAGCACCGCGCGGGTGGCCGCGACCAGCTCGGTGTCGTCGGCCAGCGGCACGATGCGGATGGCCGGGGCGTGCACCACGCGGGCGCCGCGCCGCTCCAGCAGCGCGCCGAGCTCCTCCTTGCGGCGTGCCGCGGTGACCGCGACGGTGTAGCCGGCCAGCGGCAGGGGCGCGTCGGGGTCGGCGTCCGTCAGGGCGTCGCTCACGTCTCCATGGTGCTGTGTCCGCGTTGCGGCCGTGTGTCGCCCCCGCCACACCGGTGCCGATCACACCGCGCGGTCGCGGCTCCAGCTGGCCAGCAGGATGGTCGCGTCGTCCTGCAGCTGGCCCTCCTGGTGGGCCAGCACGGCCCGGGTCAGGCGGCGCACCGTCTCCGGCGGCGGCTGTCCCGCGGCGGCGGCCCGGCGCAGGAAGTCGACCAGCCGTTCCTCGCCGAACCAGGCGCCGCTCGCGTCGCGGGCCTCGGTGACCCCGTCGGTGTGCAGCACCAGCCAGTCGCCGGGCTGCAGCACCTCCTCGGCCACGGCGAGCTCGGCGCTGCCCAGGCCGAAGGGCAGCCGCCGCCCGGCGTCGAGGTCCTTGACGACCTTGCCGCCGCGCAGCAGCAGCGGGGGCGGGTGACCCGCGCGGACGAAGCGCAGCCGCCCGCTGCCGACGTCCAGCTCGGCCAGCACGCCGGTGACGAAGGCGCTGCCCGGGAACTGCCGCGCCACCACCTCGTCCACCGCGCGCACCTGGTCGTAGAGGCCCCGCCCGTCCCGGCGGGCGCTGCGGTAGCCGGCGAGCGCGGCGGCGGCCATGAGCGCGGCCGGCAGGCCATGGCCCATGGCGTCGAACACGGCCAGCGACACCGTTCGTTCGGACAGGGCGTAGTCGAAGGCGTCGCCGCCGGCGGAGTAGCTCGGCTCGACCAGCCCGGCCAGCGTGAACGCGCCGGTGGACGCGGTCAGCGGCGGCAGCTGCTGCCAGATCAGCTCGGCCGACGGCGACCGCGACCGCAGCCGCCGGGCGCGCTCCACCTCGTCGCCGTACGGGCTCATGGAGGCGACGACGTGACCGAGCAGGCCGGCCAGCCAGCCGCACTGCTCGCGCAGCGCCGGGTCGTAGAGCTCGGCCGCCGAGCGCAGGCCCACCTCCAGGACGCCCAGCCGGTCGGACCCGTCGAGCAGCGGCACCCACAGCCGCGGCCGGTCCCCGCTCTCCGACGGCAGCACCCGCACCGTCTGGAACACCCGGCCGGCCAGCGTGCCGTCGACCGCGAGCGGCGGCTGCTCGGCGCGCCCCCCGGCGGTCAGCCGGTGCAGCAGGCGCTGGTCGTGGTCGACCAGGTGGACGACGACGTCGACGTCCATCGAGCGGCCCGCGCTCGCCGCGATCTCGGGCAGCCGGTCCGGCGCAGCGGCGTGGGCCGCCTCGAGCAGCTGGACCAGGGCGGCGAGGGGACCGGTCGCCGGCCGGCGCTCGCGGAAGGGCCGGCTGTAGGGCACCCGCCGCCGCCACCGCAGCTCGTCGAGCCGCTCGTTCACCGCGTGCGCGAGCACGTCGCGGTCCGGTTCCGGCAGGGTCGTCAGCCCGGCGAGGAACGCCTCGAGGTCGACGAGGTCGAGGTTGCCCCCCAGGGCGAAGTACCGCGTCCAGAGCTCCTCGAGGGTCAGGTCGGCGTGCTTGAAACCCTGCTCCAGCGCGCCGCGCTGCTCCTCTTCGGGCGAGGTGTCCGGCCGGGACATCACCGCCGCCGGCGGACGGCGGAGTCGACCACCGTGCGCGCCACGTCGCGCAGCGGGACGGCGTCCGCGGTGGCGCGGGCCAGGAGCATGCGGAGGGCGCCGTCCTCGTCGATCCCGTGCCGGTCCATGAGCACGCCCTTGGCCATGCTCACGACGTCGCGCTCCCTGACCGACTGCCGGAGCCCGTCGGTGAGGCGCCGCGCCCGCTCGTGGGACCGGACGTTGACGACGAGGATCGCCGCCTGCGCGCTGAACATGGTCAGCAGCTGCTCGTCGTGCGCACCGAACGCCCCGGGCTGCTCCGCGTAGACCTTGACCGCGCCCACGGCCCGGTCGCCGGCGACCATGGGGGCGCTCAGCGAGGCGCGCAGCCCCAGGGCGGCCGCCGCCTGCGCCCAGCGCGGCCAGCGGGGTTCGGAGGCGAGGTCGTCGACCCGCACCACCTGGCGCAGCGCCGTGGCGGCCAGGCAGGGGCCCTCGTCCAGGTCGTACTGCAGCGCGTCGGCCCGCTCGACCCGCTCGTCGGTCGCGCCCGACGTGCGGCGCGCGAGCTCGTCGAGGATCGACACGCCGGCCCCGGACGCGCCGGGCACGGTGTCCGCGGCCAGCGAGGTGACCAGGCCCAGGGCCGTGGTCACCGTCTCGGTGGACAGCAGGAGCCCGGACATCCGGGCGAAGACGACGGAGAGCTCGTCGGCGAGGGGCAGCGCGGACTCCGACGACGGTTGCCGCGGCACGGCACACCTCGTTCCAGCACCGTCGCGCGGGCCCACCGTGAGTTCGATGTCGGCGACCGGGCCAGCCTAGACCGCCGCTCCGGGCAACGGCGCGACGACGGTCGCGGTCCCCGCCGTCCCGTCGATCCGCAGGTCGGCCCGCTCGCGGGTGCGGTCGGCGGCGAACAGCGCCGCCTCCGCGTCCTGCCAGCGCCGCCAGTGCTCCTCGTACCCCGTGCCGTCGCGGGCCAGCCCCCGCGCCAGCCGCAGGGCCGCCGGGGCCTCGACCCAGACCCGCAGCGTGGTGAACGGGTCCACCGCAGGCGGGCAGGACCCGCAGCCCTCGACGACCAGCACGGCCGGGACCGGCACCGGCGTCGGGACGGCGGCGAACCGGCCCGCCGCCCAGTCGAAGCGTCGGTAGGCGCCCGGGACGCCGTCGGCCAGGGGCCGCAGCACGCCGGCGGCCAGCCGCGCCGCCCCGCCGATGAGCGTCCAGCCGGCGTAGAGGTCGTCCATGTGCACGACCCCGGCGTCCCCGCCGAGGGCCGCGGCCAGGCGCCCCGCGAACGTCGTCTTGCCCGAGCCGGCCGGGCCGTCGACGCAGACCAGCCGGACCGGACCCAGCCGCGGGGGTGCGGCCAGCACGCCCGCGGCGAGCTCGGCGAGCGGGATCACCGGACCGCGGCGGTCCACGTCGGCACGGGGCCGTCGGTGCCGACGACCAGCCCGCGGCTGGCCAGCAGGCGCAGGTGGGCGTCGGTCTCGGTGACCGCGAAGATGCGCATCCGCCGCTCGTACTGCTCCCACGGCCGCGACCAGGTCAGGTGCGCGGCCAGCTCCCACGGCGTGCTGGCCGGGTGGGCGCGCACCGCCGCGAGCAGCTCGGCGAGCCGGTGCTCGTGGTGCGCGGCGAGGTCGTCGGTGCGCGACCGCAACCCGCGGAAGCGCCACTCGTGCGCCGGCAGCACCTCGGTCGGCTCCGGGAGGTCGCCCACCCGGGCCAGCGAGGCGAGGTAGTCGCGCAGCGGGTCGGCCGCGCCCCAGCCCGACGTGGAGATGTTGGGGCTGATCCGCGGCAGGACGTGGTCGCCGGAGAAGAACAGGCCGGTGCGCTCCTCGGCGAAGCACAGGTGGCCCGGGGTGTGGCCGGGGGTGTGCACCGCGCGCATCCGCCAGCCGGGCAGGTCGGCGACGTCGCCGTCCTCGAGCAGCCGGTCGGCCACCGCCATGCCGGAGAAGGGGGCGTGCTGCTCCGGCGGGCCGACGTCCGCGGCCGCCTCGTCGGGATCGGCGCCCAGCGAGACCAGGAAGGCCACCTCGGCGGCGACCGACGCCGCCGGGTCGCGGAAGGTCGGCGCGCCCACCACGGTCGCGTCGGCGGGGTGCATCGCGATCCACGCGCCCGAGGCCTCCCGCACCCGGTCGGCCAGCCCGAGGTGGTCGAAGTGCAGGTGGGTGACGAGCACGCCGCGGACGTCGGTCACCGAGCCGCCGAGCGCGGCCAGCCCGTCGCCGAGCGCTCCCCAGGCCGCGTCGCCGCCCCAGCCGGCGTCGACCAGCCCGAGCCCGCCGTCGGCCAGCGCCAGGACGTGGACGCTCACGTAGCGCAGGCCGCCGTGCGGGATCGGCAGGGGCACCGACCACAGGTCCGCGGCCAGCCGCTCGACCGGCGGCAGCGCGCGCGCCGTCCAGGCCTCGCGCTGCGCCGCGCCGGTCACCTCCACGGCCCGCACTCTGCCAGCCGCGGCGGCGCGGGCTGGCACCATGGGGGCGTGCCGACCCCCGCCCGTCCCGTCTCGGCCGTGCCGCGCGTCCTGCGCCTGGTCTGCGCCGTGCTCGCCGCGGTCGTGCTCGTCGCGATGACCTGGGTCGCGCTCCGCCTGCCGGAGTCGTCCACCGGCGTGGTCGCGTTCGGCGCGGTCGACCAGGTCGCCGTCCTCGGGCTGGGCGTGCTCGTGGCGCTGGGCATCCTGCTGCTCGGCCGGCCGCGGGTCGACGCCGACGCCGAGGGCGTCCGCGTGCGCAACCTGTTCACCGCGCACGCGCTGCCCTGGTCGGCCGTGCGCGCGGTGCGGTTCGAGCGGAAGGCGCCCTGGGCCAGCCTGCTGCTGCCCAACGGCGACGAGATCGCGGTCATGGCCGTGCAGGCGGTCGACAAGGAGCGCGCGGTGGCCGCCGTCGAGGGGCTGCGGGCCCTGCAGGCCGCCGCCGCGCAGGCGGCGGGGGCCCCGGGGTCGACCGGGGAATGACCGGCGCCCCGGCGGCGCTGTAGCATGTGCGTGCCTCCCCGCTACACGAGGCGCGCGAACCACCGACGGCCCCGCCCCGGGCCGTCGATCCAAGAGGAGCCCGCTCCCACCCGACGCCCCCCGGGCGCCCGGGTCCCCGGTCCGCGGAACCGGCCCCGCGCCGGTCCCGCGTCGCGTACGGGCCACCGCCCGCGCGCGCACCGGCACGAGTGGGCCCCGCGAGCACCCCGCTCGCGGGGCCTCCGTCGTTCCGGGGCCACCGGACGGGTGCGAGCTCCTCACCCTGCAGCACGTGAGGAGAGGCCATCACCGAGCCCCGCATCAACGACCGTATCCGCGTCCCCGAGGTCCGCCTGGTCGGACCCGACGGCGAGCAGGTCGGCATCGTGCCGATCGGCGAGGCGCTGCGCCTGGCCCAGGACGCCGAACTCGACCTCGTCGAGGTCGCGCCGATGGCCCGGCCGCCCGTGGTCAGGCTCATGGACTACGGGAAGTTCAAGTACGAGTCCGCCCAGAAGGCCCGCGAGGCCCGGCGGAACCAGGCGCTCACCGTCATCAAGGAGATGCGGCTGCGCCTGAAGATCGACCCGCACGACTACGAGACCAAGAAGGGCCACGTCGAGCGCTTCCTGCGGAGCGGCGACAAGGTCAAGATCACCGTGATGTTCCGCGGTCGCGAGCAGTCGCGGCCCGAGATGGGCTACCGCCTGCTGCAGCGGCTGGCCGCCGACGTCTCCGAACTGGGCGTCGTCGAGTCCAACCCGAAGCAGGACGGCCGGAACATGGTCATGGTGATCGCCCCGCACCGGAGCCAGCAGGCGCAGGCCCAGGGCGGCCGCCGGCAGGCGAAGGGCGACCAGGCTCCGGCCCGGGAGCAGCGGGAGGAGCAGGCGCCCGGCGCCTGAGCCCCCCGGCCACCCGGCCGTGCGACAGACCGCACCACCCATGCGGTGCCGTGCGGCAGCCCCGTGCTGCCGCGCGGCCCCGGACGACGACCACCGAGGAACCGAGGACATGCCGAAGCAGAAGACGCACAAGGGCACGGCCAAGCGAGTGCGCGTGACCGGCTCGGGCAAGCTCATGCGCGAGCAGGCCAACAACCAGCACAAGTTCGAGCACAAGGCCTCGACCCGCAAGCGGCGGCTCGACCAGGACCAGGTGATCTCGCCCGCGGACACCCGGAACCTGAAGAAGCTGCTGGGCATCTGACCGCCCTCCCGTAACGACACGAAGGAGCTCACGTGGCACGCGTGAAGCGGGCGGTCAACGCCCAGAAGAAGCGCCGGACGACGCTCGAGGCGGCCAGCGGCTACCGCGGTCAGCGCTCGCGTCTGTACCGCAAGGCCAAGGAGCAGATCCTCCACTCGGCCACCTACAACTACCGCGACCGCAAGGTCCGCAAGGGCGACTTCCGCAAGCTGTGGATCACCCGGATCAACGCCGCGGCCCGCCAGAACGACATGACCTACAACCGGTTCATGCAGGGCCTGAAGCTGGCCGGCATCGAGCTCGACCGGCGCGTGCTCGCCGAGCTCGCCGTCAACGAGCCGGCCACCTTCGCCGCGCTGGTCGAGACGGCGCGCGCCGCCGTCGCCGCCGCGCCGGCCGGCGGCTCCAGCGGCAGCGCCGCCGCCTGATCCCGCTCGTCCCCGCCGACGCCGTCGGTGGCCGTCCCCACCGGGGGCGGCCGCCGGCGGCGTCGGCGCGTCTCCCGGAGGTGCCGTGCCCGAGGTGCTGACCGAGCGCTCGGCGCGCGTCGTGGCCGTCCGCAAGCTCACCCGCCGGGCCGGCCGCGACGCCGCCGGGGCGTTCCTCGCCGAGGGGCGGCAGGCGGTGCGCGAGGCGCTCGCCGACCCGGGGTCCGTGCGGGAGGTGCTGGCCACCCCCGCGGCGGCCGAGGCCTCGGCCGACCTGCTCGCCGGCACGCGGGTGCCGGTGCGGCTGGTCACGGAGAAGGCCGCGGCGAGCCTGTCGGAGACGGTCACCCCGCAGGGGCTGCTGGCCGTCTGCGACCTGCGCGACGTCCCGCCGGCGACGCTGACCGCCGCGCCGCCGCGGCTGGCCGTCGCGCTGGCCGAGCTCAACGACCCCGGCAACGCCGGCACGGTCCTGCGCACTGCGGACGCCTGCGGCGCCGGCGCGGTCGTCTTCGGCGCCGGCTCCGCCGACCCCTACGGCGGCAAGGTCGTGCGGGCCAGCGCGGGCAGCCTCTTCCACGTCGACGTCGTCCGCTCGGTGCCCCTCCTGCCGCTGCTCGGCGACCTGCGCGCGGCCGGGGTGACCGTGCTGGCGGCCGACGGCGGGGGAGAGGCCGCCCTCGACGAGCTCGGGGAGCTGCTGTCCGGGCCGGTGCTGTGGCTGTTCGGCAACGAGGCGCGGGGCGTGCCGGCGGAGCTGGCCGCGGCCGCCGACGCCCGGGTCCGCATCCCCATGCGCGGGCGGGCCGAGAGCCTCAACCTCGCCGCCGCCGCCGCGATCTGCCTCTACGCCACCCAGCTCGCCCAGTAGGCGCGGCCGCTGCGCTTCCCGCGGCGGACCCGGCAGCGGACCGTTGGAGCCGGATTGGAGCGCGGCGCGGCACGCTGCTCGTCGACCGCCGGACCCGCGACGCTGGGAGCGCCCGATGACCGACACCGCCGCCACCGGAGCAGCGCGCGCCGACGACCGGGACGACGCCGTCCTCGTGGTCGGCGCGGGACCGGTCGGCCTGGTCACCGCCTGCGAGCTGTCCCGGCAGGGCGCTCGCGTCCGGCTGATCGACGCCCTGCCGCAGCCGACCGACCAGTCCCGCGCCGTCGTCGTCCACCCCCGCACCCAGGAGCACCTGGCGGCGATGGGCGTGCTCGACGACCTCGCGGCCCGCGCCCTGCCGGTGACCCGGCTGGAGGTCCGCACCGGCCGCGACGGCACCCCGCGGGTGCGCCTCACCACCGGCTCCGTCGACTCGCGGTACCCCCGGATCCTCGACGTGGCCCAGCCCGAGACCGAGGCGGTGCTGACCGCGCTCGCGGCCCGCTCCGGCGTCGTCGTCGAGCGCGGGGTGACCCTGCAGGAGCTGGCGCAGGACGACGGTGGCGTCACGGTGACCCTGGCCGGCCCGGGGGGTGGCAGCCGGCACCGCTACGGCTGGGTCGTCGGGGCCGACGGCGGGCACAGCGCCGTCCGGGCCGCCGTGGGCACGCACCTCGACGGCGTCTTCCACGGCCAGCACTTCCTGTTCGCCGACACCGAGGCGAGCACCGCGCTGTCGGCCGACGCCATCCGCATGTTCGCCCACCCCGAGGGGATCGGCGGGGTGTTCCCCATGCCCGGCGGCCGCAGCCGCTTCCTGTTCCAGGTCGACGCCCCGGCCCCCGACGCCGTCCCCACGGTCGCCGAGACCCAGCGGCTGGTCGACGAGCGGACGGGCGGCCGGTGGACCGTCCGGGGGGCGAACTGGCTCACCTACTTCGAGATCCACCACGGCCAGGTGCCCGCCTACCGGCACGGCCGGGTGCTGCTGGCCGGCGACGCGGCCCACGTGCACAGCCCGGCCGGCGGGCAGGGCATGAACACCGGGGTCCAGGACGCGGTCAACCTCGCCTGGAAGCTCGCGCTGGTCGCGACCGGGCGCGCCGACGAGCGCCTGCTGGACTCCTACCAGGCCGAACGGCACCCGGTCGGCGCCGCCGTGGTGCGGCAGACCAGCACGATGACCGACGTGATGGCCTCCGCCGGGGCGACCGCGCGTCTGCGCGACATCGGGCTCTTCGTGCTCGGCCACCTCCCCGCGCTGGGGGAGAAGCTGGTGGCCGGCGTCACCGAGGTCACCGTGCACTACCGGGACAGCCCGATCGTCACCGGCTCCGGCGGCCACCGGACCGCCGCGCCGGGCGACCACGCCCCCGACGTGCCGGGTCTGCGCACCGTCGACGGCGCCGAGGCGTGGATCGGCGACCTCCTGCGGCGTCCGGGCCACCTGCTGCTCGTGGCACGGGACGACCCCCGGGCGGTCGCGGCGCTGCGCGAGGCCCTGGGCGGGCTCGGCGCCGTCGTGCCGGTGGTCCGGACCGCCGACGGCGCGCCGGCCGACGCGCTGGTCGACCACGGCGGCGCGGTCGCGCGGCGGTACGGCCTCGACGGGGACGGGATGGCGCTGATCCGCCCCGACGGCTACCTGGGCCACCTGTCGACGACGGCCGACCCGCGGGTGCTCGCCGACCACCTCACCGGGGCCCTGGCCGCCCGCGCGCGGGTGACCGCGGGCGGCTGAGCGGCCGTCACACCAGACCGGCGCGCCGCCAGAGCCGCTCGGACGGGCCGCCGATCAGGCCGGTCCCGCGCAGGAAGGCGACCAGCCCGGTCGAGGCCTCCCGCAGCTTGCCCCGGTAGTGCTCGTTCCGGCGCGCGACCGCCCTGGCCCGCGCCGGGTCCAGGCCGGCGGCGGCGTAGACGCCGGGCTGCACCAGGTTGTCCGCGACGATCGCGGCCACGGAGGCCACGATGGTGCGGTGCTTGCGGCGCTGCCACGACGACAGCTCCGGCGTCCGCCGGGCGATCTCGTCGCGGGCGAAGCGCATGTGCCGCGCCTCCTCGACGACGTGGATCTGGCTGGTCGCGCGGGTGAGCGGCTGCACCCGCTCGTCGCGCATCAGGTCGCGCTGGAAGATGTCGAGGATCTCCTCGGCCACCAGGATCGCCGCGTACGCCGACGGCCCGTCGCCCCGGGCGGCGAAGGCCTTGCCCAGCCGCAGGATCGCCGGCGGCGGCTGGTAGGACGGCGCGCCGAACTTCTCCGCCGTCCGGGCGAACATCACCGAGTGGCGGCACTCGTCGGCGATCTCCGTGAGCGCCCACTGCACGTGCGGCTGCGCCGGGTCCTCGCCGTAGACGTCGCGCAGCACCAGCTGCATGAGCAGGCACTCGAACCAGATGCCGACGCCGGAGATCGAGCAGTACTCGTGGATGGTCAACGTCACCCGCTGTTGTTCGGACAGCTGGTCCCACAGCGGCGTGCCGTGGAGCGTCGACCACTCCGGCGACAGCCCGTAGAGCCCGGCCGGGACCGGCGCCGACCAGTCGATGTCGACGACCGGGTCGTAGGACTTCCGCGCCGCGGAGCCGAGCAGGCGGGTGGACAGGTCCTCGCGGTCGACGGGCTTCTTCGGGCTGCCCGGCCGGGGCAGGGTGGCGGTCATCGGCGCGCTCCTCGGGGACGACGACGGAAGCTGTGACGAAAGGTAGCTGTTACCGTGGAACACATGCAAACTGTCGCCGGTGCCCGTGGCGTGCCCCGCCGCGCGGAGGCGGCCCCCGACGGCCGGCGGGCCCGGTGGACCGAGCACCGGCGGGCCCGCCGGGAGGAGCTGGTGGGCGCGGCGGTCGAGGCGGTGCGGCGGGCCGGTCCCGGCTTCGCCGTCGACGACGTCGCCCGGGAGGCGCGGGTCTCCAAGACCGTCATCTACCGTTACTTCAGCGACAAGGACGAGCTGATCGACGCCGTCCTCGACCGCATCTCCAGCGCCGTGCTGCTGCCGCGGCTGCTGGGCGAGCTCGCCGTCGACCGGGCCGACGACCGCGACCGGCTGCACGCCGTCATCGCCGCGTTCGTCGCGCTCATCGAGGAGGAGCCGGAGCTCTACCGGTTCGCCTACGCCCACGCCGGGCGCACCGGCCGCCGCGACCTCGTGGCGGCCACCGAGCGCGAGATCGCCGAGGCCCTCGGCGCGCTGATGGGGGAGCGGCTCGCCGCGGCCGGGCTCCCGCCCGCGCCGGCGATGACCTGGTCGTACGGCGTCGTCGGCATGGTGCAGCTGACGGCGCACTGGTGGGCGGGCAGCCGCGCGGTGCCGGCCGCCGACCTCGTCGCCCAGCTCACCGATCTCGCCCACGGCGGGCTGGGCGCCCTGCTGCCGCCGAGGAGGGACGCATGAGCGAGCACGAGGAGCCGGAGGGCTACGAGGGCGAGGTCACCGTCGCCGTCGAGGGCGAGTCGCCGCGGACGGCGCGGGCGGCGCTGGCCGCCCGGTTCGACCCGCTGGCAGGGCGCCTGGTGTGGCGGGGCCGGGTGGCCGCCGCGTACCCGCCGCGCACGGTGCTGGTGCTCACCACCCCGCACGGCAGCGCCCGCGCCGAGGCGACCGAGCGCGACGTGTGGGGGAACACGCGGGTGGCCGGCCTCGACCGCCCGCCGTTCCCGGTCGACCTCCTCGACGCCTGACACCCGCGCTCTCGGTACCGAAAGCCCGTGGTGTCTCAGTGCTTTCTGTACCGAAAGCCCACGCGGCCGCGGTGTCTCCGGGCCTTCTGTACCGAAAGCCCGGGGGGGCTCCGTGCTTTCGGTACCGAAAGCCCGCGCGGCCGCGGCGGTCAGACGGCGGCGCGCTCGTGCCGGTTGAGCGAGGCGGCCTGCAGCAGGTCGGTGAACCCCGCGCCGTCCTGCGGGAACACCGCGACGCCCAGGCGGACGCCGGCGGGCACCTCGGTGCCGTGCAGCCGCACCGGCCGGTCGAGGACGCGGTGCAGCTCGGCGGCGATCCGGCGGGCCTCGGTGCCGGCGGAGCACGGGTCGAGGTCGCGCAGCGCCACCAGCAGCTCCGAGCCGCCGAGGCGGGCGATCAGGTCGCGGCGGCGCAGGGCCGCGCGCACCCGGTCGGTCACCGCGCACAGCAGCTCGTCGCCGCGCTCGTGGCCCCACATCGCGGTGGCGGTGCGCGCGCCGTCGACGTCGACCAGCAGGAGGGCGAGCGCGTCGTCGCCGGCGCGGGCCGACCACAGCGCCGTCTCCACCTGCTCGGCCAGCCGGCGCCGGTCGGGCAGCCCGGTGAGCGGGTCGGTGACGGCCAGCTCCTCCATGCGCGCCAGGTAGCCGCGGCTGCGGTCGCGCTCGACCAGCAGCGCCCGCTCGGCCTCGACCCGCGCGGTGACGTCGTGCTGGATGCCGATGTACTGCACGACGGCGCCGTAGGCGTCGGTCACCGGGGCCAGGTGGATCTCGTTCCACCACGGCGTCCGGTCCGGGCCGCGCACGTTGAGCAGCGTCTCCCGGCACTCCACGCCGCGCTCGATCGCCTCGCGCAGCCGGGCGACGGCGGCCGGGTCGGTGTCCGGGCCCTGCAGGAAGCGGCAGTTGCGGCCCAGCACCTCCTCGCGCGGCAGGCCGGCCAGCTCCTCGAAGGCGGCGTTGACGTACACCAGCGGCTGGTCGGGCAGCCGCAGGTCGACGATGGTCACGCCGGCCGACGTCGCGGCCAGGGCGCGGTGCAGCAGCGCCTCCCGGTCGGGCAGGCCGCCGGCCGGCGCGGCGGCGGGCGCCGGGTGCGCGGGGGCGAGGACGGCGGCCTCGGCCACCGCGGCGGCCGCCGGCGCCACCCGCGACAGCAGCGCGGACGCGGCGCGCACCACGGTGTCGCGGTCGTAGGTGAGCGCGTACTCGAAGGTGCGCTCGAGGTCGGGCCCGGTGTCGCCGAGGTCGCGCGCGAGCAGCGCGGCGGCGAAGTGCGGGCCCAGCACCACGACGTCCCACTCGCCGCGCACCGGGTCGTCGCGGCGCAGCGCCGCGCCGCGCACGCCGGGCAGCGGCTCCACCGGCAGGTCCTCGCCGAGGGCGCAGACGAACCCGGTGCGCTCGACCAGGTCGCGGTAGCGCTGGGTGGTCGACGGGGTGAAGTGCCGGGCCTCCTGGAAGGCCGCGGCGACGACGCAGGTCTCGCCGAGGCGCATGGCCTCCCGCTCCAGCTGCTTGGACAGCTCGATGAGCAGCGCCTTCGGCGAGCGGCGCAGCGGCACCGACGCCGGCAGGCAGGCGAAGGGTGAGCGGCCGGCGGTCTCGGGCTCCGCGGCCGGGGCGGGCAGCAGCAGCGCGCCGGCCGGCCGGTCGGCGACCGGGCCGGGGCCGGGGCGGCCGAACATCCAGCCCTGCCCCAGGGTGGCGCCCAGCGCCCGGGCGGCGGTCAGGTGGGCGTCGGTCTCGATGCCCTCGGCGAGCACCACGGCGCCGGTGCGCTCGGCGTAGGCGTTGACCGCGTTCATGATCTCGGCGACAGCCGGCCCGGGCCGCTCCTGCACCAGCCGCAGGTCGAGCTTGACGACGTCGGGGCGCAGCAGCGGGAGGAAGGCCAGCGACATCGACTCGGCACCGACGTCGTCCACGGCCACGCCCCAGCCGGCGCCGCGCACGCGCTCGACGGTGCGCAGCAGCTCGGCCGGGCGGGCCGCCAGCGCGCGCTCGGTGATCTCCAGGACGACGCGCAGGCCGCCGGGCGCGGCCTCGGCGATGGCGAGCAGCTCGCTCAGCGGAGCGCTGTCGAGCACCTCGGGCTCGACGTTGACGAAGACCGACAGCGGGGCCAGCAGGCCGGCGTCCACGGCGCCGCGGAACGCGGCGGCGCGGCAGGCGGCGTCGAGCTCGGCCAGCCGCCCCGCCCCGCGGGCGGCGGCGAACAGCGCGTCGGGCCGCTCCAGGGGGCCCCGCGGGCCGCGGGCGAGCGCCTCGTAGGCGACCACCCGGCCGGTGTCGAGCTCGACGATCGGCTGGAAGACGCTGCGGACGCCCCCGGCGGTGAGGGCGGCGTCGAGGTGCGAGAACTCCACGGACCCGTCATCGGCCGCTCCGGCGCCCCTGTCGGGCGCGACCGGGCGTCCCTGCCCCGAACGGGTGGGGTGGTCCCGGCGAGATCTGCACGGTGGTCGCCATCGGGCCCCGACGGCGACCACGGTGCGGATCTCGCCCGAGGTGGCGCGGTGGCGGAAACCCGGCGGCGGGCCGGGCGGCGCGGCGGGCAGAATGGCCTCCCGTGTCCGGCGCCAACGATCCGTACGACCCCAAGCAGGTCGCCACCCTCTCGCCCGAGGCCCTCGACGCCGCGGTGGAGGCCGCCGTCAAGGCGTTCGCCGGGGCCGGTGACCTCGAGGCGCTGGCCGCCGTCCGGCCCGCGCACCTCGGTGACCGGGCGCCGGTGCTGCTGGCCCGCCGCGAGCTCGGCGCGCTGCCGCCGGCCGCGCGCGCCGACGCCGGCAAGCGGGTCAACGCCGCCCGCGTCGCCGTGACGACGGCGTACGAGGAGCGGCGGGCGGCGCTCGAGGCCGAGCGCGACGCCCGGGTGCTGGCCGAGGAGCGGGTCGACGTCACCCTGCCCTGGGACCGCGCGCCCCGCGGCGCCCGGCACCCGATCACCACGACGATGGAGCGCATCGCCGACGTCTTCGTCGGCATGGGCTACGAGGTCGCCGACGGCCCCGAGCTCGAGGCCGAGTGGCTGAACTTCGACGCGCTCAACATCGGCCGCGACCACCCGGCGCGCACGATGATGGACACCTTCTTCGTCGCGCCCGAGGACTCCGGCCTGGTGCTGCGCACGCACACCAGCCCGGTGCAGGCGCGCACGATGCTGGCGCGCAGGCCGCCGATCTACGTCGTCGCGCCCGGCCGGGTGTACCGCACCGACGAGCTCGACGCGACGCACACCCCGGTCTTCCACCAGGTCGAGGGCCTGGCCGTCGACCGCGGCCTCACCATGGCCCACCTGCGCGGCACCCTCGACCACCTGGCCCGGATCCTGTTCGGACCGGACGCGGTGACCCGCTGGCGGCCGTCGTACTTCCCGTTCACCGAGCCGTCGGCGGAGTTCGACGTCTGGTTCCCGCAGCACCGCGACGGCCCCCGCTGGGTCGAGTGGGGCGGCTGCGGCATGGTCAACCCGCGGGTGCTGGTCGCCTGCGGCGTCGACCCGGAGGAGTACTCCGGCTTCGCCTTCGGCCTCGGCATCGAGCGGGCGCTGCAGTTCCGCTCGGGCGTCGGCGACATGCGCGACATGGTCGAGGGCGACATCCGGTTCACGAAGGCCTTCGGAGTGGAGCAGTGATGCGGGTCCCGATCGGCTGGCTGGCCGAGCACGTCGACGTCCCCGCCGGGACGACGGTCGAGGACCTCGACGCCGCCTTCGTCCGCCTCGGCCTCGAGGTGGAGGAGATCCACCGGCCCGAGCAGGTCACCGGCCCGCTGGTGGTCGGCCGCGTGCTCGAGATCGAGGAGCTCACCGGCTTCAAGAAGCCGATCCGCTACTGCTCGGTGGACGTGGGCGAGGCGGAGCCCCGCGGCATCGTCTGCGGCGCGCGCAACTTCGTCGTCGGTGACGCCGTCGTGGTCGCCCTGCCGGGCGCGGTGCTGCCCGGCGGGTTCGAGATCGCCTCGCGGAAGACCTACGACCGGATCTCCGACGGGATGATCTGCTCGGTCCGCGAGCTGGGGATCGGCGAGGACCACGCCGGGATCCTGGTGCTCGGCGACGACGCGCCCGAGCCGGGCACCCCCGCCGGCCCGGTGATCGGGCTGGACGACGTCGTCATCGAGCTGGCCATCACCCCCGACCGCGGCTACTGCCTGTCGATGCGCGGGCTGGCCCGCGAGATGGGCACCGGCCTGGCCGTCGACTGGCGCGACCCCGGCGCGCTCCCGCCGCCGGCCTGGTCGGGCGAGCCGGCGTGGGAGGTCCGCGTCGACGACCCGGCGCGCTGCGACCGCTTCTCCATGGTCGCGCTGGAGGGCCTCGACCCGACGGCGCCGAGCCCCTGGTGGATGCGCCGGCGGCTGGCGCAGTCGGGCGTGCGCAGCATCTCCCTCGCCGTCGACGTCACCAACTTCGTGATGCTCGAGCTCGGCCAGCCGATGCACGCCTTCGACCGCGACGCGGTGCGCGGCCCGATCGTCGTGCGACTCGCCCGCGAGGGCGAGAAGCTGACCACCCTCGACGGCGTGCAGCGGGTGCTGTCCACCGACGACCTGCTCATCACCGACGACTCCGGCCCGATCGGGCTGGCCGCGGTGATGGGCGGCGGCTCCACCGAGATCGGCGACGGCACCACGAACGTGCTGCTGGAGGCCGCGCACTGGGAGCCCACCGGGGTGGCCCGCACCGCCCGCCGACACCGGCTGCCCAGCGAGGCGGCGAAGCGGTTCGAGCGCGGCGTCGACCCCGAGATGACCGTGCCGGCGCTGGCCCGGGCCGCCGAGCTGCTCGTCCGGTACGGCGGCGCCCGGGTGGTCGGCGCGCCGGTCGACGTCGACACCCGGCGGCCGCGGCCGGCGATCCGGCTGGACCCCGAGCTGCCCGCGCGGGTCGCCGGCGTCGACTACGACCCGCGCCGGGTGGTCGAGCTGCTCGACGCCGTCGGCTGCGTCATGACCGGCAGCCCCGGCGCCGAGGTGCTCGACGTCGTCCCGCCGTCGTGGCGGCCCGACCTGACCGACCCGGCGGACCTCGTCGAGGAGGTCGTCCGGCTGGCCGGCTACGACGCGGTGCCCTCGGTGCTGCCCACCGCCCCGCCCGGCCGGGGGCTGACCGCGACCCAGCGCCGCCGGCGCGCCATCGGCCGCGCGCTGGCCGAGGCCGGCTACGTCGAGGCGCCGTCCTACCCGTTCCTCGGGACGGCGGCGCTCGACGCGCTCGGCCTGCCCGAGGACGACCCGCGCCGCACCGTCGTGCTCGTGCGCAACCCGCTGTCGGAGGAGGAGCCGGCGCTGCGCACCACGCTGGTGCCCGGCCTGCTCGCCACGCTGGCCCGCAACCTCGCCCGCGGCCAGCGCGACCTGGCGCTGTTCGAGCACGGCGCGGTCTTCCCGGGGGGCGTGCGCACGTCCGCGCCGCTGCCCGGTGTCGACCGCCGGCCCGACGACGAGACGCTCGCCGGGCTGCTCGGCGCGGTGCCCGACCAGCCGTGGCACGTGGCCGTGGCGCTGGCCGGCAACCGCGAGCCCCGCGGCTGGTGGGGGCCGGGCCGCCCGGCGGTCTGGGCCGACGCCGTCGAGGCCGCCCGCCGGGTCGCGGCCGCCGCCGGCGCCGAGCTGACCGTGCGGGCGGGGGAGCGGGCGCCGTGGCACCCCGGCCGCTGCGCCGAGCTGCTGGTCGGTGACCGGGTCGTCGGGTACGCCGGCGAGCTGCACCCGCGGGTGTGCGCGGCGCTCGACCTGCCGCCGCGCACCGCGGTGATGGAGCTCGACGTCGACGCGCTGCCCCCGGCGCAGGTCGCGGTGGGCCCGCGCATCTCGGCGTTCCCGCCGGTGCTGCTCGACCTCGCGCTGGTGGTCGCCGACGACGTGCCGGCCGCCGAGGTCGAGGCGGCCTTGCGCGCGGGGGCCGGCGAGCTGCTCGAGTCGCTGCGGCTGTTCGACGTCTACACCGGCACGCCGGTGCCGGCCGGCCGCAAGTCGCTGGCGTACGCGCTCACCCTGCGCGCGCCGGACCGCACGCTGACCAGCGAGGAGGCGACCGCGGTCCGCGACGCCGCCGCGGCCGCCGCCGCCGAGCGGACCGGTGCCGAGCTCCGTGCCTGAGCAGGTCGCGCTCGTCACCGGCGCGTCGGCGGGGATCGGCCGGCACCTGGCCGAGGGGCTGGCCGCGCGCGGCATGGCGGTCGCCGGGCTGGCGCGCGGGGCCGACCGGCTGCGCGCCGCGATGGACGAGGTGGCGAGCGCGACCGGCGCCCGCACCCTGGCCGTCGCCGCCGACGTCACCGACCGGGCGGCCGTCGACGCGGCGGTCGCCCGGGTGGTCGAGGAGTTCGGGCGGGTCGACCTGCTGGTCAACAACGCCGGGCTGCTGGACCCCGCCGAGGTGCCCCTCTGGCAGGCCGACGCCGACGAGTGGTGGGCCGTGGTCGAGAGCCACGTGCGCGGCGGGCTGCTGCCGGCGCGGGCCGTGGTCCCGGGCATGGTCGAGCGGGGCTCGGGCCGCGTGGTCGACCTGGCCAGCGGGCTGTCCACCCGGGGCGGGCGGCTGTACTCCGCCTACTCGGTGGGCAAGACCGGCCTGATGCGGCTCACCGAGGTGCTCGCCGCGGGGCTGGAGGGCACCGGCGTGCTCGCCTTCGACCTGGCCCCCGGCGTCGTCCGGACGGCGATGTCGACGTCCATGTCGCTGCACGAGGGCCGCACCGACTGGACCGACCCGGAGCGGGTGGTGGCGTTCGTCGCGGCGATCGCCGCCGGGGAGCTCGACGCGTGGTCCGGCCGGTTCCTGCACGCCGCCGTCGACGACCTCGACGCGCTGCGGGCCCACGTCCCGCGGGACGCCGAGCGGCAGCTGCGGCTGCGCCCCTACGGGGACGGCGACCCGCTCGGCTGACCCGCCCGCCGGCGCAGCGCCCGCACCGAGGACGCCGCCGTGCGCAGCCGGACGTCGCCGTAGCGGACGCCGCCGCGGCCCACCCGCGCGGCCACCGCCAGCCAGGCGCACAGCCCGCGCTCGAGCACCCACACCGGGGCCCAGAGCGGGGCGCTCGGCGGGTAGACGGCCCGCCCGCCGGCGCGGCGCCGGCCGACCTCCGCGACCGCCACGACGGCCAGCGCGGCGGGCGCGAGCGGCCGGCCGCGGTGGCGCGCCAGCGAGCGCAGCACGAACGGCCACACGGCCAATGCCCACGCCAGCCGCCACGGCTGGGCCAGGTCGTCGTAGGCCTGGCGCACGCGCTGCGCCCGGAACTGCGCGGTCGTGGGCGGGCGGCGCACCACGAACAGGTCGTTGGCCCGCCGCTCCCGACCGCCGTGCGCGCGGATGGTGCGCACCATCTCGAGGTTCTCGAACAGCACGTCGCCGCGGTAGCCGCCCATGGCCACGAAGGTCGAGCGCCGCAGCCCGTAGGTGCCCGGGTGGTCGGCGGCCACCGAGCGGTTGAGCAGGGTGCGGCCGGTGTCCCACCGCGCGTGCCAGGGCGCCGGCCGGAACACGTTCTGCGGGCGGACCACGTCGGCGCCGTCGAGCAGGGCGAGCACCCGCTCCAGGGTCGGGCGGTCGTAGCGGACGTCGTCGTCGGCGATCACCACCCGCTCGGCGCGCGCCGCCCGCACCCCGGTGACGACGCCGGCGACCTTGCCGTTGGCGCCCGGCCACGGCTCGGGCGGCAGGTGCCGCACCAGCCCCTTCCACTCGCGCGCGTGGGCGGCGAAGCGGTCGGGCGGGGAGCCGTCGACCACCGTCACCGGCAGCCAGCCGCTCAGCCGCTCCAGGTAGCCGGTGAGCTCGTCGAGGTCGGCGTCGTCGGTCCAGCGCAGCGGCAGGACGTACTCGGCGTCGAGCACCGGCGCCTCAGACCGGTGCGCCGACGGGCAGGACGGCGGGGGTGCGCAGCGAGCTGCGGCCGGCGGCCCACGCGCCGAGGACGTGCTCGGCGAACCGGCGCTCCAGCTCCAGCGCCGTGCCCGCGCCCAGCAGCACGTCGCCGAGGAGCTCCGGCTCGTCCTCGACCAGGGCGCCGGCGAGGTCGTGCGCGGCGAGCTGCTCGTGCACGGCGTCGGCCTCCACGTGCTCGTCGAAGAACCAGGTGGCGTCGGGCCCGAAGCCCAGCCGGCGCAGGCCGTCGCCGTAGCGCCGGTTGGGCACGGTCGAGGTCATCTCGAAGGCGGCCAGGTGCCCGGCGACCGCGCCGCGCAGCCGGCGGTGCAGGCCGAACAGCGACATCGCGTTGACCGTCGCCAGGGTCACCGCCGGCACCAGGTCGACGTAGGCGCCCGGCCGGTCGTCGAGCCCCAGGGCGCGCATCGAGCCGGCGTAGAGGACCGCGTGCACCCGCTCGGGCCGCCCCCCGCCGTACTCGTCGGCCTGCACCTCGGCCAGCGCCGCCTTCGCCCGGCCGGCGAGCCGGGGCAGCGCCCAGGTGTGCGGATCGGCCTCCTTGAGCTCGTAGACCGAGCGGTGCACGACGAACTCGCGGAACTGCTCGACGTCGGCCCGGCGGGCGAGGTGCGCCGACAGCGAGGGGCCGTCGTCGGCGCCGGTGACGGCGAACAGCGCGGCGGCGACGGCCCGGGCGGTGGGCTCGGGCGGCGGCGGCAGCGGCACGGCCCGGCGCAGCGCCCGCTCGACCTCGGCCTCCAGCACCGCCCGGGCGGCGAGCAGGTCGGTCGACCACTCCCAGTCGGGGTCGACGCCGTCGTAGCCGCGGTAGTGCAGCTCGTAGAGGACCAGGAGCGTCAGCTGCAGGTCGTCGTCGGCGAGGACGTCGTCCCCGGGCAGGGACGCCACCAGCCGCCGGGCGAGGGCCGCCAGGCCGGGCAGCGTGCCGGGGCGCCCCGCCAGCCCGTGGCACAGCGCGGCGCTGACCGGGCCGCGCGGCGTCGGCAACCGCATCCGTCCTCCCGGCCCGGCGGCGCAGGCACGGCGACCGGCGACGCTGCCGACCGCGTCGTCCCTGGTCCGGCGGGTGCGGACAGTCTCAGCGCCGGGCGGCGCGCTGTCGACCCTGGACCGTCCGCTACCCGCGGTACACCGCCACGTAGGCCGGGCTGTCGTCGGTGAAGGGCGCGCCGTCCCAGTCGGCCCAGCGGTGCTCCAGGCGCAGCCCGGCCAGGCGGGCCATGAGGTCGAGCTCGGCCGGCCAGACGTAGCGGTGGTTCGCCGGGAGCAGCCGCACCTGCCCGCTGGTGAGCACCAGCTTGGTCGTGGTCATGCGCTGCTCGGCCGGGTGCAGCTCCGCGACGTCGACGACCACGCGCTGCTCGCCGACGTCGAGCACCCGCACCGCCCGGTTGCGGTGGAACGCGGTCAGGTCGGGCACCCAGTTCTCGACCACGAACGCCCCGCCCGGCTCCAGGTGCGCGGCCGCGTTGGCGAAGGTGCGCACCTGCGCGTCCTGCGACGGCAGCGCGTTGATCGTGTTGTAGGCCAGGACGACGAGCGCGTAGCGCCGGCCGGTGGTGGTCGTGGCGAAGTCGCCGATCTCGACCCGCAGGTCCGCGCCCCCGGGGCGGCGGCGCAGCTGCTGCACCATCTCCGGCGAGCCGTCGATGCCGTCGACGGTCAGCCCGGTGGCCGCCAGCGGCAGCGCGATGCGGCCGGTGCCGATGCCGAGCTCCAGGACGGCGCCGCCGTCGGCCAGCGCGGCGAGCCGGCGCACCGCCGCGTCGGGGGAGAGGCCGGCGGTGAGCTCGTCGTAGACGTCGGCGTGGCGGGCGCCGTACGCGGAGGGGTCGAAACCGGTGGGCATGCCCGCGTCTACCCGGCGCCGTCCGCCCCGTACCGGAGGGCGGGGGGGGGGGGGGGGGGGGGGGGGGGGGGGGGGGGGGGGGGGGGGCGGGGGCGCGGGGGCGCGGCGCGCCGCCGGGGCGCGCGCCCGCCCCCACC
>NZ_JBJGYO010000045.1:0-16460 GCF_054050035.1 Geodermatophilus sp. SYSU D00815
GGGGTGATGTAATATAGTAACGGATTGCCGTCGTGGGCCCCCTCGGGCCCGCCCAAGGAGCGCCGGCGCCGCGCCGCGCGCGGGCCGGCCGGCGCCGGGGCGGCCGACGGCGGTGTGCCGCCGTTGTTGCGGACGGCGAGCGAGGGGTCCTCGTCGGGGCGCTGGCCGGGGTTGATGTCGACGATGGCGCGGGGCACGTGGTGCTCTTCTCTGGTACGGGTGACGACGGATGCGGTCACACGCCGACGGCGTGGAATCCCCCGTCGACGTGCACGATCTCCCCGGTGGTGGCGGGGAACCAGTCCGACAGCAGGGCGACGACCGCCTTGCCGGCCGGCTCGGTGTCGGTGACCGACCAGCCCAGCGGCGCGCGGGTCTCCCAGGCGTCCTCGAACTGCTTGCTGCCCGGGATGGACTTCATCGCCATGCTGCGCAGCGGCCCGGCGGCGACCAGGTTGACCCGCACGCCTTCCGGCCCCAGCTCGCGGGCCAGGTAGCGGGAGGTGGACTCCAGCGCGGCCTTGGCCGCGCCCATCCAGCCGTACACCGGCCAGGCGACCGAGGCGTCGAAGGTGAGCCCGACGACGGAGGCGGACTCGCCGAACAGCGGCCGGCAGGCCTGGGTGAGCGAGGCCATCGACCACGTGGACACCTGGAACGCCGTCGCGGCGTGCTCCCAGGCCACCTCGGGGAAGCCGTCGCCCATCGCCTCCTGCGGGGCGAAGCCGATCGAGTGCACGACGCCGTCGAGGGTGTCGCCGACGTGCTCGCGCAGCCGGTCGGCCAGGGTCGACAGGTGCTCGGTGTTCGTCACGTCGAGCTCGACGACCGGCGCCTCCTGCGGCAGCCGCTTGGCGATCCGCTGGCACAGGGACAGCGCCCGCCCGAAGTTGGACAGGACGACGGTGGCGCCCTGCTCCTGCGCGATCCGGGCGGTGGCGAAGGCGATCGACGCCTCGGTCAGCACGCCGGTGACGAGGACCTTCTTGCCCGCGAGAATTCCGTCAGCCATGCCCGATCAGTGCCCCATCCCCAGTCCGCCGTCGACCGGGACGACCGCCCCGGTGATGTAGGCCGCCGCGTCGCTCGCCAGGAAGCGCACGACGCCGGCGATCTCCTCCGCGTCGGCGTACCGGCCGAGCGGGACCTGCCCCAGGATCTCCTTCTGCCGCTCCTCCGGCAGCGCCGCCGTCATGTCGGTGGTGACGAAGCCCGGCGCGACCACGTTCGCGGTGACGTTGCGGCTGCCCAGCTCGCGGGCGATCGAGCGGGCGAGCCCGACCAGGCCGGCCTTGCTCGCCGCGTAGTTGGTCTGCCCGGCCGAGCCGAGCAGGCCGACGACCGAGGAGATGAACACCATCCGGCCCCAGCGGTTGCGCACCATGCGCGCCGAGGCCCGCTTGGCCACCCGGTAGGCGGCGGTCAGGTTGGCGTCGAGGACCTCGGCGAAGTCCTCCTCCTTCATGCGCATGAGCAGGCCGTCGCGGGTGATGCCGGCGTTGCTGACCAGCACCTCGACCGGGCCCTGGTGCTCCTCGACCTCGGCGAACGCGCGGTCGACGTCCTCGCTGCTGGTGACGTCGCACCGGACGCCGAACAGGCCCTCCGGCGCCCCGCTGCCGCGGTGGGTCACCGCCACCGAGTCGCCCTGCTCGGCGAAGGACCGGGCGATGGCCAGCCCGATGCCGCGGTTGCCGCCGGTCACCAGCACCGATCTGCCCACGTGCCACTCCCCTGCGCCGGACGACCCTGTCGCAGTCGAAACCTAGTCGGTGGTCGCAGGTCACACCTTCCCGAGCCCGGCGCGAGGGATCGCGGAGGTGGGCGCCGTGCGCCGGGTGCGCCTGCCGGACCCGGCCGGCGGCACGCTCGAGCAGGGGGGACCGGGGTGGGCAGCAGCGCAGGAGCAGTGCTCGCGGAACGGCTTCAGGGGATGAGCTCGCGGCCCTGCGGTGCCGCAGGCCTCCGGGAGGGCGAACTCGACCCCAGGAGCGCGGCGGTCGCCCCGGACGCCGGCCGGGCTCAGCCGGCGGTGAGCTCCGCGCACCGCGGGCACGGGGGCACCGAGCGGCCCTCCCCCGGCGTCCACGCGCCGCGGACGAGACCGATCTGGCTGCCGCAGACCGAGGTCCAGGGCGGGGGCGCGTCGGCGTCCGACCGCCGCACGGCGTGCGCCAGGTCCTCGCCGCCGCTCTGCTCCCACCCGGTCACGTGCTCGCTGGCCATGCCACCAGCATCCCGCTCGGCGGATCAGAGGTTGCGGCCGCAGGTGGGCCAGGCGCCGGGGCCCTGCCCCTCCAGCACCCGTTCGGCCACGGCGATCTGCTCCTCGCGGGTGGCCAGGTCGGCCCGCGGCGCGTAGGCGAGGCCGCCGAACGCCTCCCAGGTCGACGGGCTGAACTGCAGGCCGCCGTAGTAGCCGTTGCCGGTGTTGATGCTCCAGTTGCCGCCGGACTCGCACCGGGCGACGGCGTCCCAGTCGTGCCCGGTCGGCGCGGGTGCCGCCGCGTCGGCGGGCGGCGCCGTGTCGGGGGCCGGCGCGCTGTCGGGGGTCGGCGTCGTGCCGGGAGCCGGACCGGACGGCGGGTCGGCGGGCGCGTCCGCCGCCTGGGCCTCCAGGCCCACGAGGGTCTCCCGAGCCCGGTCGAGCTGGTCCTGCAGCGCGGTCTGCCGGGCCTGCAGCTCGGTCACCTGCCGGGCGGCGGCGGTCCGGGCGGCCTCGGCCGTGGTCAGCTCCGCCTGCGCCCGCTGCCGCAGCTGGTCGGCCTCGTCGACCGCCGCGCCGGCGACGGCCTCGGCGTCCGTCGCCGCCTGCTGCGCGGCCGCCACGGTGGTGAGCACGGCCGACCGGTGATCCCCCGCGGCGTCGAGGAGCACCAGGCGCTCCAGGACCTCCGCCGGGTCCGACGCGGTGAGCAGGCTCTCCAGGTGCGGGGACGTGCTGCCCGCCATGTAGCTGTCGCGGGCGAACGCAGCCACGGCGCCCCGCGCCGCGGCCAGGTCGGCCCGGGCCTGCCGGGCCGCGGCGGCCGCCGCCCGGGCATCGGCCTGCGCCCGCTCCAGCGCCAGCCGGGTCTGCTCGTACTCCCCGAGGGCGAGCGCAGCGCGCCCCTCGGCCTCGGCCAGCGCCGCCTGCGCCGCCCCCATCTGCTCCAGCGTCTGCCCGACCAGCGCGGCGGCGTCGTCGGCCGCCCGCTGCGCGGCGCTCACCTGGCCGTCGGACGGCGCGGCGGCGGCCGGCCCGGCGAGGCCGACCAGGCCGACGACCACGGCGATGCCGACCAGGCCGACGTGCTCGGCGATGCCGACCAGGCCGACGTGCTCGGCGATGCCGATCCCGGCGGCTCGGAGTCCCTGTCGCACGGGGAAGGGGGTCGGCACCACCGGCAGCCTCCTTGAGCGTTCCTCCCCCGCTCTGGGGAGCCGGTCGGGGCCCATCGCCACCAGCATGCGGGCCGGGCGCCGCGGGCCCGCCGGCGGGGGGCGGCCGGGCTCCCGCGGCACGCCCTAGCCTCGCGGTATGCGAGCCGTGCAGATCACCCGCTTCGGCGGCCCGGAGGTCCTCGACGTCGTCGAGCTCCCCGACCCCGTCCCCGGCGAGGGCCAGCAGCTCTTCGACGTCTCCTCCGCCGGGATCAACTACGCCGACACGCACCAGACCGAGAACAGCTACCTCGCCCCGCAGCGGCTCCCGCTCGTGCCGGGCGCGGAGTTCGTGGGGACCCCGGCCGGCGGTGGGCAGCGGGTGGTCGGGCTGCTGGACGGCGGCGGCTACGCGGAGAAGGTCGCCGCGCACACGCGCCTCACCTGGCCGGTGCCCGACGACGTGACCGACGAGCAGGCGCTCGCCGTCGTCCTGCAGGGCGCGACCGCGTGGCACCTGCTGCGCACCAGCTCGCACCTGCGGGAGGGGGAGTCCGTCGTGGTGATCGCCGGCGCCGGCGGGGTGGGCTCGCTCGCCGTCCAGCTGGCCCGGAGGTGGGGCGCCGGCCGGGTGATCGCCACCGCCTCCAGCCCCGAGAAGCGGGCGCTGGCCGAGGAGCTCGGCGCCGACGCCTCCGTCGACCCGGCGCTGGCCGACGACGACCCGAAGCAGTTCACCGCCGCACTGCGCGAGGCCAACGGCGGCAGGCCGGTCGACATCGTGCTCGAGATGACCGGCGGCAACGTGTTCACCGGCTCGCTGTCGGCGCTGGCCCCGTTCGGCCGGCTGGTCACCTACGGCATGGCCGCGCGGCAGGAGACGACGGCGGTCGCCCCCGGCGCGCTGATGCACCGCAGCCGCGCCGTCATCGGGTTCTGGCTGGCGCACTGCATGAGCCGGCCCGAGATGATGGACGCGGCGCTCGAGGAGCTGCTGCCCATGGTCGCCGAGGGCGGGCTGCGGCCGGTCGGCGGCGGCCGCTACCCCCTGTCCGCCGTCCGCGAGGCCCACCAGGACCTGCTGGCCCGCCGCACCACCGGCAAGCTGGTCCTCGACCCCGCCCGTTGACGGCCCCGGCAGGAGCCGGGCAGCTGCCGTGAACGTGTGTGGTCCCGCTCTCACCCACACCGGCATGCCCGTTCCACCCTTCGCGTGAGAGGCGTTCTCCTGCGGGGTCGGCGCTCCCTACCGTCGGTGACGACCGCAGGGGGAACGGTCGAGCTCGTTCCCCCTTTTGGCTGCCCGGACGGCCGCTCCGGTCACCGGGCGTACGGGGGGAAACCGCATGTCACCACGCTCTGCCAGGACCAGGATGGCGTCCGCCGTCCTGCTCGCCGGGCTGGCCGCGGGCCTGAGCGCCTGCGAGCTGCCCGACGTCACGATGAGCCCGGGCGTCGAGGCCACCACGACGTCCGCCGCCGCGCCCACCGCCGAGGTGGCCGCGCAGGCCGCGGCGCGGTCCAGCACCCGCCCGGCGGGTGAGCTGGACGCCGGGTCGGTCACGCACGCCGTCGCCGCCGGCGCCAGCACGCTGGTGATCGACTACTGGACCGCCGAGGACGCCACCGCCTGGACCGCCGAGAGCGCCAAGACGATCCAGCTCTCCGCGCACCTCGAGGGCGGCACGGGCGCCGAGACCAGGGTGACCCGCTTCGTGGTCACCGCCGACGACGGCACCGCCCGCACCACGGTCACCGAGGACCGCGGGGAGTTCGTCGTCACCCCGCCGTTCACCTACGGCACGGTGCTGAGCCTGACGCCGTCCACCGCCGGCGCCACCTCGCTGACCGTCTACGTCCAGTTCGACCTGCTGGTCGAGACCGAGGAGGACTCGGGGACCTACTTCCGCCAGACCGTGCTGGACACCCTCCAGCTGCCGCTCGAGGAGAACCCGTCATGACCGCCCTGATGCCCACCACGCCGCACCTGCGGCGCGCGACCGACCGGGTGCAGCTCATGGCCCGGGGGGACGGCGGGGTCCCCGACATCACCTCGCTGCTGCCGGAGGACTTCGCCGACCCGGCGCGCGACGCCCCGCGCACGGCGACGATCAGCTGCATCGTCCCCGCCTACAACGAGGAGGAGACGATCGCCGACGTCCTCACCTCGCTGCTGGCCCAGACGCGGCTGCCGGACGTCATCCACGTGATCGTCAACAACACCGACGACGACACCCTGGAGATCGCCGGCCGGTTCGCCGGCTACCACGAGCGCACGGTGAAGGGTGAGGTGTTCCGCACCCACGTGCACGTGCACGACATCGGCGTGAACCCCGACAAGAAGGTCGGCGCGCTCAACTTCGGCTACTACCTCAGCCGCGGCTACGACTACATCCTCGGCGTCGACGGCGACACCACCCTCGACCGGCGCTGCGTCGAGTGGCTGGAGAAGGAGATGGTCACCGACCCGCGCATCGGCGGGCTCTCGGCGATCTACACCTTCGACAAGAGCAGGGTCAGGGGCGCGATGGCGCGCTTCCTCGTCGCCGGCCAGCGGGCCCAGTTCGCCGGGTTCAACATGGACAACCTGGTCCGCGGCCGCAACATGGCCGTCCTCGGCGGGCAGTGCAGCCTCTTCAGCGTGCGCGCGCTGGAGTCGGTCATGTACCGCCACCACCAGTCCGCGCCCTGGGTGCGCGACTCGGAGGTCGAGGACTCCAAGCTGTCGCTGCAGATCAAGGACGCCGGGTTCAGCACCAAGATCAGCGCCCGGGCCCGCGCGTTCGTCGGTCCGATGCTCACCCTCCGCGCGCTGCACGGCCAGCAGGTGAAGTGGAACTTCGGCGGCATCGACCTGCTCTGGCCCGGCCAGCGGGGCGACACGAAGGGTCAGCCGCTGCACCCCAACCTGCGGCTGCGCTGGTACGAGAACGTCTCGATGCTGTTCAACGTCGGCACCCGCATGAGCTTCCTGCTCCTGCTGGCCGCGGCGCTGTCGATCGACGCGTTCGTGTTCAACCCGATCTGGTTGATCCCGCCGGCGGTGGCCACGCTGCTCAACCTGCGGATCGCGGCGTCGATGCACGACAAGAGCGCGTCGGACATCTTCTACGCGCTGCTGTTCTTCCCGGCGGAGCTGTACATGTGGATCCGCATGGGTCACTTCGTGACCGCCTGGGTGCAGTTCCTCGCCCGGGTGGAGAAGGACAACTGGGCGGCCCAGGCGGCGGCCGAGCGGGGCCGGGGGTCGGCGTACGTCATGCCGGCGGTCTGCGCCGTCGCGACGTTCGTGGTCCTCATCCTCGCCTGGAACCAGCAGAGCGTCGGCGTCCAGTCGGCGATCCTGTCGATCGGCTGGCCGGTGCTCTACCTGATCACCGTGCTGCAGACGCTGTTCATGGTGAAGAAGCTGGTGCGCCGCCAGCGCGGCTTCACCGTGTGAGGACGCCGTCCTCCACCCTGCGCCCGCTCGGGGCGGGGTGGAGGACGGTACCGGGCCCCCGCTACAGCAGGCGGGACGTCCAGAAGAGGCTGAGGACGGCGCCGAGGAAGGCCAGGAAGACGCCGGTCCGCACGAACCAGGGGCTGATGTCCTTCGGCTCGGTCGTGTACCCGATCTGGCTGCCCAGGTCGGCGTACACGCGCTCCAGCTCGGCGGCGCTGGCCGCCTCGCTGTAGCTCCCGCCGGTCTCGTCGGCGATCCGCTCCAGGGTCGCCCGGTCCACGGGCACCGGCACGGTCTCGCCGTTGAGGTCGAGGGTGCCGTAGTCGGTGCCGAACGCGATCGTCGAGACCGGGATCTCGGCCGCGGTCGCCGCGTCGATCGCCTGGGTGTCGTCGCGGCCCACGGTGTTGTACCCGTCGGAGAGCAGCACGATCCGCGCGGGCGGCAGGTCCTCGCTGGGGGCGTCCAGGCTGTTCTGGAAGTTCTCGATCGCGCTGAGCGAGGTGAACACCGCCTCGCCGATCGCGGTCGCCTCGGCCAGCTCCAGGTTGTCGATCGCCGCGCGGACCTGGCCGCGGTCGGTGGTCGGCGGCACGAGCGTGGTGGCCGACCCGGCGAAGGAGACCAGGCCGAGGTTGATCCGCTCCGGCAGCACGTCGACGAACTGCTTGGCGGCGGTCTGCATGGCCTGGAAGCGGGTCGGCTCGATGTCGGTGGCCTTCATCGACAGCGACACGTCCACGGCCATGATCACCGTGGCCCGCTCCCGGGGGACGCGGACCTCGGCGCTGGGCACGGCCAGCGAGACCACCAGCGCGGCCAGCCCCAGGGCGACGACGCCGAACGCCACGTGCCGCCGCCAGCCCGGCCGCTTGGGCACCAGCGACCCGAGCAGCGCGACGTTGGTGAACCGCGCCGCGTAGCGCTTGCGGCGCAGCTGCAGGACCACGTACAGCGCGACGAGCGCGGCGACGGCGAGCAGCAGGAGCAGCCACAGCGGGGACTGGAAGGTCATCGGGAGGCTCCTCCGGTGCCGGCGCGCCGTCGGTCGGCGACGAACCTGACCACGTCCATCAGCCAGTCGCGGTCGGTGCGCAGCTGCAGGTGCCCGGCGCCGGCCCGGCGCAGCGCGGCGGCGACCGCCTGGCGCTGGGCCGCGGCGCCGGCGGCGAAGCGGGCCCGGAACTCGGCGTTGCCGGTGGGCACCTCCAGCGTCTGCCCGGTCTCGGGGTCGACGACGACGAGGTCGCCGACGTCGGGCAGCTCCAGCTCGCGCGGGTCGACGACCTCGATCGCGAGCAGCTCGTGCCGGGCGGCGAGACCGCGCAGCGGCCGCTCCCAGTCGCTGTCGCCGAGGAAGTCGGAGAGGACGACGACCAGCCCCCGGCGGCGGTGCGGACGGCGCAGCGTCTCCAGGGCGGCGGCCAGGTCCCCGCGGCGGCCGCCGGACGCGCGCGGCGTGGCCACCACCGAGCGGAGCAGCCGCTCGGCGGCGAGCTTGCCGCTCAGGGCGGGATACCGGTCGACCCGCTCGCCGGTGGTGACCACCGCGCCGAGCCGGTTGCCCCCGTGCACGGTCAGGTGGCTGACCGCGGCCAGCCCGGCGATGACCAGGTCGCGCTTCTGGCAGTTGGCCGTGCCGAAGTCGAGGCTGGCCGACAGGTCGACGACCGCCCACGTCTCCAGCTCGCGGTCGGCGATCGTCTCGCGCACGTGCGGCACCTGGGTGCGGGCGGTGACCGGCCAGTCCATCCGCCGGACGTCGTCGCCCGGGTGGTAGGTCCGCGAGTCCCCGGCCTCGCTGCCGGAGCCGGGCACCAGCCCGAGGTGGTCGCCCTGCAGCAGCCCGTCGAGGCGGCGGCGCACGGTCAGCTCCAGCCGGCGCAGCAGCACGTCGGCCGGCCCGTCGGTGAACCGCGGCGGCGCGCCGGTGCCGTCGCCGTCCCCGGGCTCGACGCCGGACCCGGGGGTCGCCGCGTGCAGCAGCAGCCCGGGGTGGTCGGGCGTCGGCTGCGGCGGTTGCTGGAGGGTCCCCCCTCGGCGGAACAGGGGCGTCACGGACGCGGCGGGTTCGGCGCACCCTGGACGAAGCCGTTGCCGCCGGGGGCCTGCGGGGCCGGCCCGCCGTTCGGCGACGGCGGCTGGGCCCCCGGCGGGGGCGCGAGCGTGGCCTGGCCGGCGGGCGGCTGCGGGCCGGCGGCCTGCGGCCCGGGCGGGCCGAACTGGCCCGGCGCGCCGGCCGGCACCCCGAACACCGGCGGCTGCTGCGGCGGCACGTGCGGGCCCCCGGGGGCGCCCGGCCCGAAGCCGGCCGCCCGCTGGCGCGGCGCCACCTGGGGCAGCGGCACGGTCTGCACGATCCGCTTGACCACGTGGTCGGCCGGCACGCCGTCGGCCAGCGCGTCGTAGGAGAGCACCAGCCGGTGCCGGAGCACGTCGGCGGTCACGTCGAGCACGTCCTGCGGCAGCACGTAGTCGCGGCCGCGGACGAGGGCCAGCGCGCGGGCGGCGGCGATCAGGCCCAGCGAGGCGCGCGGGCTGGCCCCGTAGGAGACCCACGTCGCGACGTCGTCCATGCCGTGCTCGCGCGGCGACCGGGTGGCGACCACCAGCCGGACGACGTAGTCGACCAGGGCGTGGTGCACGAAGACGCGCGAGGCGGTCCGCTGCATGCGCACGAGGTCCTCGGGCGCGAGGACGCGCTCGGCCACCGGCGGCTCCGAGCCCATCCGGTAGATGATCTCCCGCTCCTCCTCGGGGCTCGGGTAGTCGACGAGCACCTTCATGAGGAAGCGGTCGCGCTGGGCCTCGGGCAGCGGGTAGACGCCCTCGCTCTCGATCGGGTTCTGCGTGGCCAGCACCAGGAACGGGTCGGGCAGCGGGTGGGTGACGCCGCCGATGGAGACCTGCCGCTCGGCCATCACCTCCAGCAGCGCCGACTGCACCTTCGCCGGCGCGCGGTTGACCTCGTCGGTGAGCACGAAGTTGGCGAACACCGGGCCGAGCTCGGTGTCGAAGGCGTCCTGGCCGGCCTTGTAGATGCGGGTGCCGATGATGTCGGCGGGCACCAGGTCGGGGGTGAACTGCAGCCGGGCGAACCTGCCGCCCACCACCCGCGCCAGCGTCTCGACGGCGAGCGTCTTCGCCACGCCCGGCACGCCCTCGAGGAGGATGTGGCCGCGGGCCAGCAGCGCCACCAGCATGCGCTCCACCAAGCGGTCCTGGCCCACGATGACCCGCTTGATCTCGAACAGCGCGCGCTCCAGGCGGGCGGCGTCGGCCGACGGCGGCACCGCAGCCGCGCCGGCCGCCGAGCTGCCGGACGGGCTGGACGTCTCGAGAGGGGTGCTGGCGGCGCTGGTCACGTGGCTCCCTGGTCGGGCCGGTCGGCGGCCTCCCCGACGAGGGCGGCCGTCGACGGGCGGCATGCCCGTCGACGGCCAGTGTCCTACAGGTTCCTGGGCGGCGGACGGCGTGGACGAGCGCGCGACACGACGCGCGACGCGCGGCGCACCCCTGCCCCCTGGGGCGCTGGCGCTGCTAGCCTTGTCCTCGCGTCGGGCAGCTCCCCCCGTGGCTGCCCGACGCCCCATCGCCCGGGTCCGGGCCGCCGCTCACGCCGAGGGACGCACCGCGCCGGCGTAGCCGCCCCACCACATCGGCGACACCTTCACCACGTCGCCGCTCTGCGGCGCCTGCAGCACCGTGCCGTCGCCCAGCCAGATCGCCACGTGGTAGATCGTCGACGGGTCGCCGGGGTCGTTCGCCCAGAAGACCAGGTCCCCCGCCCGCAGGTCGGCGCGTGCCACCTTCGGCAGCGCGGCGTACTGCGCCCGGCTGTTGCGCGGGATCGCGATGCCCGCCTGCGCGTAGGCGTACTGGGTCAGGCCGCTGCAGTCGAAGCCGACGACGCCGGCGTCCGGGTCGATGCCGTGGCCCGGGCCGCGCGAGCCGCCGCCGCCCCAGGAGTACGGCGTGCCCAGGTGGGCCAGGCCCGCGGCGATCGCCGTTCGCACGGCCGACTCCGAACCGGCACCGGCCTCGGTGACGTCGCGCGGGAGGCCACCGGTCGAGGCCGGGCGCGGGCCCTGCCGGGCCAGCAGGGCGGCCGCCTGCTGCGCGCCGACCAGCGTGGCGAGCTCGGCCTGCGCGGCGGCCAGCTCTCCCTCGATCCGCGTCTGCTCCTCCTGCACCGCCGCGGCCTGCTGCCGGGCGGCGCGCTCGGCCTCCTGCGCGACGGCCAGCGCGTCGGCCGCCTGCTGCTGCAGCTGCGCGGCCGCGGCGAGGCCCGCCCGCGCCGCGGCATCGGCCCGCTCGGCCGCCTCGTCGGCGGCGGTGAACCGGTCGACCTCGTCGCCGCGGTGCGCGCCGGCGGCGTCGAGCAGCGCGGCGCGCTCGATGAGCTCGGTCGGGCTCCCGGCCTCCAGCAGCGCCGCCGCGCCGGGGTAGGTGCTGTGCGAGACGAAGCTGCGCCGGGCGAAGGCCACCAGCGCGTCCCGGGCGGCCCGCAGGTCGGCGGCGGCCTGCGCCGCGGCCGCGGCGGCGGCGTCCGCGGCGGCGCGCGCGGCGTCGTGCGCGGCCTGCTCGGCCTGGTACTCGTCGAGCGCGATGGCCGAGGCGGCCTGCGCGCCGGCGACGGCGGCCTGCGCCGCGGCCAGCCGCCCCGACAGCTCCGCGTGGCGGGCCGCGGCGGCGTCGGCGGCGGCCTGCGCCGCGGCGACCTGCGCGTCGCTCGGGGCCGCCGAGGCCGGGCCGGCGGTCAGGCCGAGCGCGAGCACGAGAACGGTGAGGGCGCCGAGCGCCGTCCCTCCCGCGCGCCGCAGGGCTGTGCGCGCTCGCACGAAGACCTACCTCCCGGGTCCGGCGCCCAGGAGCGGCGCACCGGGTCCACGATCGGCGAGGTCAGCGGCGCGCGGGAGGGCCGGTCACCCCCGCGGGTGAGGCGTCCGGCGTCAGTTCACCTGGCGCTCGGAGCCCGACCAGAACTGCTCGCGGAGCTTGAACTTCTGGATCTTGCCGGTCGCGGTGCGGGGGATCTGGTCGCGGAACTCGACCCGCTTGGGGATCTTGTAGCCGGCGATCCTGCCCCGGCAGTGGGCGATGATCTCCTGCTCGGTGACCTGCTCCCCCTCGGCGCGGACCACCAGGGCGGTCACCAGCTCCCCCCACTTGTCGTCGGGGATGCCGATGACGGCGACCTCGGCGACGGCCGGGTGGCTGAAGACGACGTCCTCCACCTCGATCGAGGAGACGTTCTCGCCGCCGGTGATGATCACGTCCTTCTTGCGGTCGGAGATCGTGAGGTAGCCGCCGTCGTCGATGGCCCCGCCGTCGCCGGTGTGGAACCACCCGCCCTCCAGCGCCTCGGCCGAGGCGTCCGGGTTGTCCCAGTAGCCGGCCAGGACGACGTTGCCCTGCGCGAGCACCTCGCCGGACTCGCTGGTCTCCAGCCGGATCCCCACCGCCGGGACGCCGGCCCGGGACAGCTTCTTCGCCCGCTCCTCGGCGTCGAGGGCGTCGAACTCCTCGCGCGGGCGGTTGATGGTGAGCAGCGGCGCGGTCTCGGTGAGGCCGTAGATCTGGTTGAACTGCCAGCCGAGCTCGGCCTCGACGCGGGCGATCGTCCGCGACGGCGGCGGCGCCCCGGCGACGACGATGCGCACCCGGTCGCGGCCGGGGATCTCGCCCTCCCACGTCTGCGCGGCGTCGAGGACGGCGTTCCACACCGCCGGCGCGCCGCACATCAGGGTGACGCCGTGCCGGTCGACGCGGCGCAGGATCTCGACGCCGTCGACCTTGCGCAGCACCACCTGCCGGGCCCCGAGACCGGCCGTGGTGTAGGGCATGCCCCAGCCGTTGCAGTGGAACATCGGCAGCGTGTGCAGGTAGACGTCGCGGTCGCCGACCTGCATGTGCATGCCGAACGTGACGGCGTTGACCCAGATGTTGCGGTGGGTCATCTGCACGCCCTTGGGTCGCGCCGTCGTCCCGCTGGTGTAGTTGATCGTGGCGGTGGCGTCCTCGTCGGGCTCGGCCCACGGCGCGGGCTCGGCGTCGAAGCGCAGGAGCTGCTCGTACTCGTCGCCCGTGCCGAGCTTGTGCTCGGCGTCGACGCCCTTGAGCGGCTCCTCCAGCTCCGGGTCGACCAGCAGCACCCGCGCCCCGGAGTGGCCCACGATGTAGCGCACCTCGTCGGCCGACAGCCGGAAGTTGACCGGCACGAGCACCCGCCCGGACGACGGCACGGCCAGCAGCAGCTCGAGCAGCCGGGCGCTGTTGTGGCTGACCACGGCCACGCGCTCGCCCTGCCCGATGCCGAGCTCGTCGAGCCCGGCCTGCAGCGCCCGGCCGCGGCGGGCGACCTCGCGGTAGGTCAGCTCACCGAGCGACGGGGCGGGCTGGTCGGGCTCGTCGACGACGCCGACCCGGTCGCCGTAGACGAGCTCGGCCCGGTCGAGGAAGTCACGGGTGGTCAGTGGCACGCGCATGCCGGCTCCCGGGGGGACGGGCCGGCGCGGTCACCGGCCGCTCGACGTGGTCCCCGTCACGGTATCGGGGGTCCGCGGCGCCGGGACCCCCGCGCCGTCGGCGAACCAGCCGGAGGGGCCGACCTCCTGGCCGAACCGCGGGGCGTACTGGTCGAAGTAGACCCGCGCCGCGAGTTCGCGGCGGCTGCGCACCCCCACCTTGGCGAAGATCGACTTCAGGTGGTCCTGCACCGTGTACGCCGACAGGTGCAGCGCCGCGGCGATCGCGCTGGTGTCGACGCCCTGCAGCACCAGCTGGACGACGTCCTGCTCGCGCGGGGTCAGCCCGAACGCCGCCACGACGATCGGCACGATCTCCGGCGGCCGCGCCTCCTCGATGGTGACGACGACGTCGGTAGAGGAGCCGTCGCGGGCGAGCAGCGGGGAGGCGTGCGCGACGACCCAGGTGCCCGACCGCGTGCGCAGCCGCACGCGCGGCGTGCCGGGCCGGCCGCCCGCGGCGACCCGGCGGGCGGCCCCGACCAGGCTGAGCAGCGCCAGCGGCAGCTGCGCCTCCCCCAGCGGGCCGCCGCCGAGCTCGGCCACCTGCGCGGCGGCGCCCACGCTGGCCGAGGCGATCTCGCCCCGCGCGTCGACGACGAGCACCGCCGGCCCGTCGACGGCCACCGCCGGGCCGGCGGCCGCGGCGAGCAGCCCGCCGCGCAGCCCGGTGGCCAGGGACGGGCCGATGCTGCTGAGGAACTCCTGCTCGAGGGGGCTGAAGCCGCTGCCGCTCTCGCGGAACAGGGCGATGAACCCCCAGGTGCGGCCGTCGACGGTGAGCGCGGCGCGCATCTCGTCGCCGAAGTCCCAGTAGCGCTGGATGAAGTCGGTGAAGCGTGGCGAGAGCTCGGTGCGCCCGTCGGTCTCGGTGCGCAGGCCGACCACCCGGCCCGGGCGGCGGGACACGTCCAGGAACGCCGTCGGGTCGGGCACCACGTACTCGAAGTGCGCCCACTCCTCGTCGTGCTTGTCGGAGATGGCCGACTTGACCGTGCTGGTGACCAGCCCGGTGGCCGGGTCGGCGGTGGCGAAGCAGGCGGCCGAGAAGGGCACCGCGCGCGCCAGCGTCTCGAGGGCCGAGGCGCTGAAGGTCGGGACGTCCAGCCCGCCGACGGCGAGGCCGTCCACCTGGGCGCGCACGCGTTCGGTCAGCAGGCTGCTCACGAGGCGACAGTGTGCAGGTCAGCGGGGCACGTCGGGTATCCCAGGAGTCTGGGGGTGCCGATCCCCAGGTCTGCGGGATGGACCTGGGGGGACGGCCGGGCCAGCGTGGTCGCCATGACGCAGACCACCGCCCGCGTCGAGCGGATCAACCCCAGCGCCTGGAGCGCGGCCCTCGGGTTCGACCTGGCGCAGGCCCGGCCGACCCCCGACCGGCTGCTCACCACCGGCGCCCTGGGGTCGTTCGACCAGGGCGGCGAGCTGCTGCACGAGGACGACCCGGCGGCCCAGCTCGCCCTCGCCCTCGCCAACGTCGAGACCGTGCTCGCCGCCGGCGGCATGGACCTCGGCGACGTCCTGCGGCTGACGGTCCACGCGGTGGACCTCGACGCCGTCCTGGCCTCCCTGGACGTGCTCACCGAGCGGCTCGCCCTCGCCGGCGCCACCCCGCCCCTGGCCCTGGTCGGCGTGGCCCGGCTGGCGCTGCCCGGGATGCTCGTCCAGCTCGAGGTCACCGCGGGACGCTGAGCCCACGCCCCCCCTCCCCTGCCCCTGGAGCACCCATGACCACCGTCCTGCCCGGCACCGACGACCTCGCCCGGGCCGTCGCCGGCCCCGTCCTGCGCGCCGGCGACCCCGCCCTGGCCGACGAGGTGGCCCCGTTCGTCACCACGCACACCCCGCGGCCGGCCGTCGTCGTCGGCGCCACCTGCGCCGAGGACGTCGCCGCCGCCGTCGGCTGGGCCCGGGAGCGCGGCCTGGGCGTCGCGGTCCAGGCCACCGGCCACGGCCTCGCCGAGGACCTCGCCGGGGCGGTGCTGGTCACGACGAAGCGCATGGCCGACGTCGCCGTCGACCCGGAGGCGCGCACCGCGCGGGTCGGCGCCGGCGCCCGCTGGCGGCAGGTGATCGACGCGGCCGCGCCGCACGGCCTGGCCCCGCTGTCGGGCTCGTCGTCCGGTGTCGGCGTGGTCGGCTACACCACCGGCGGCGGGCTCGGCGTCCTCGCCCGCAGGTACGGCTTCGCCGCCGACCTGGTGCGCCGCGCGCAGGTGGTCACCGCCGACGGGCGGATCCGCACCGTCGACGCCGACAGCGACCCGGAGCTGTTCTGGGCGCTGCGCGGCGGAGGGGGCGGCTTCGGCATCGTGACCGCGCTGGAGTTCGACCTCGTGCCGGTGGCCTCCCTCTACGGCGGCTGCATCTTCTTCCCCGGCGCCGCGGCCGCCGCCATCCTGCACGCCTACCGCGAGTGGGTGGCGACCGTCCCGGAGGAGACGACCAGCTCGGTGGCGATCCTGCGGCTGCCCCCGGACCCGTCGCTGCCGGAGCCGCTGCGCGGGCAGACCGTGGTGCACCTGCGGATCGCGCACCTGGGCCCGGAGGACGAGGGCGCGGCCCTGCTCGCCCCGATGCGGGCCGCGGCGCCGTCGATCATCGACACCGTCGCGCCGATGCCCTACACCGCCGTCGACTCCATCCACATGGACCCGACGACGCCGATGCCGGCCTACGACCGCGGCCTCACCCTGCGCGAGCTGACCGCGGAGACCGTCGACGCGCTGCTGGCGGCCGCCGGTCCCGAGGTCGAGCTCCCGCTGGCGATGGCGGAGATCCGGCACCTGGGCGGGGCGCTGTCCCGGCCGGCCGCCGTCCCCGACGCCGTCGCCGGCCGCGACGCCGCCTTCTCCGCCTGGGTGCTCGGCCCGATGTTCCCGCCGGTCGCCGACGTCGTGCCCGGCGTCGTCGAGTCGGTGGTCGACCGGCTGCGGCCCTGGGCCGCGCGGGGTGCGCTGCTGAACTTCCTCGGCGCGGCCGGGCCGCAGGAGGTCGGCACGCTGTGGGGCGACGGCGACCTCGAGCGGCTGCGGGCGGTCAAGGCCGCGGTGGACCCGGAGGACGTGTTCCGCTTCGGCCGCCGCGTCGCCGGAGCACGAACGGCTCCAGCGCCGTCACCAGCC
>NZ_JBJGYO010000046.1:0-15321 GCF_054050035.1 Geodermatophilus sp. SYSU D00815
TGCCAGGCCAAACAGTGGCGCGGCCTGGCCACCCGCTACGACAAGCACGCCCGCAACTACGCCGGCGCGCTCCACCTCGCCGCGCTACTCACGTGGATTCCATGATCCGCCAGACACTCCCTAGCCGCCGTCCGCCTGCCGCTCGCGCAGGCGGACGGCGACGAGCGCGACGTCGTCCTCGGCGCGCTCCTCGGGCAGCAGGCGGGCCAGCAGCGCGTCGCTGAGCTCGTCCACCGGGCGCGCGCGCAGGTCGGACAGGGCCCGCTGCAGCCGGGTGATGCCGTCGTCGAACACCTGGTCGCGGCGCTCGACCAGCCCGTCGGTGTAGAGCAGCACCGTCGTGCCCGGCTCGAGCACGTCCTCGCGGTCGCGGCGGCGCGCCCCGGGGTCGACGCCGAGCATCAGCCCGGTGCCGTCGAGCAGCTGCTGCGCCCCGTCCGGCCCGATCACCACCGGCGGGAGGTGGCCGGCGCTGGACCAGCGCAGCAGGGTTCGGCCGTCGTCGCCGGCCGGGGACAGCCGCCCCACCAGCACGGTGGCCATCGCCCCCAGCTGCAGGCCCTCGATCGCGGCGTCGAGCCGGTCGAGGACCGCCGCGGGGCCGGCCGCGCTGTCGTAGGCGATGCCGCGGAGCAGCCCGCGCAGCTGCGCCATCGTCGCCGCCGCCTCGGTGTCGTGGCCGGCGACGTCGCCGATGACGAGCACGGTGGAGCCGTCGGGCTGGGAGAAGACGTCGTACCAGTCGCCGCCGACCTGCGCCTCGCGGGCGGCGGGGACGTAGCGCACGGCCACCTGCAGGTGCTCGGGCTGCGGCGGGTCGGTGAGCAGGCTGCGCTGCAGGCTCTCGGCGGCCCGCACGATGCTGCGCGAGCGGGCGTAGAGGGCCTCGAGCAGGTGGGTGCGCAGCTCGGTCGCCTCGGCGATCTCCTGGCCGGTCCACGGCTCGGAGCGGCCGCGCACCGTCTCCCGCCACCGCTCGAACGACCGGCGCGGGGAGAGCCGGACCTCGTCGCCCTCCCGCAGCGCGATCGCCTTGTTGTGCGGGTCGCCGCCCCAGTCGACGTGCCGCACCTGCTCGCCGCGGAACCAGACGACGTGCTGCCCCTCCGGCAGCGGCAGGGCGAGCACCCCGCACGCGGTGTCCAGCGGCGCCCCGAGCTCGGGGGCCACCTGGGCCAGCGCGTCGGTGGTGACGACGTCGGCGCCGCGGGTGGCCGCCCAGTCGGCGACCGCCTCGGCCAGCCCCTCGGGCAGCGGGGCGCCGCGGGTCCCGGAGTGCCCCTGCAGCCGGACGGCGACGCCGTCGGCGGGCAGCAGGTCGAGCAGGTCGGGCTCGCCGAGCAGCGTGTCGGCCAGCGGGCGGTCCTCGTCGAGGGTGGCCGCGGTGAGCCAGGCCAGCGTGGAGCGCACCTGCAGCGCCCGCTGCGTCTCCTCCTCCTGCGCCCGGTCGACCAGCCGCAGCGACAGGGTCGAGCCGAGGAACTCCGCCGCCGCCCGGGTGGCGTACGGCGGGGCGTGCGGGCCGTCGTAGTGGTGGCAGGCGATCAGGCCCCACAACCTGTCGTCGCGCAGCAGCGAGATCGACATCGAGGCGCGCACGCCCATGTTCCTGAGGTACTCGAGGTGGATCGGCGAGACGCTGCGCAGCGTCGAGAACGTGAGGTCCAGCGGCCGGCCGTTGCCGGGGTGCTCGGTCGGGACCAGCCGCGCCGGCGCGTAGTCGACGTCGGAGATCAGCCGGATCCAGTTCTTCTCGTACAGCGCCCGCGCCTGCGCCGGGATGTCGCTGGCCGGGTAGTGCAGGCCGAGGAAGGAGTTGAGGTGCTCGGCCCTGGCCTCGGCGACGACCTCGCCGTTGTAGTCGGCGTCGTAGCGGTAGACCATCACCCGGTCGAACCCGGTGAGGGAGCGCACCGCCTGGGCGGTGATGTCGTAGAGCTCCTGCAGCGTGCTGGCCCGGTTGAGCGCGCCGACCGTGCCTCGCACGGCCTGGTAGGTGTTCGGGAAGGAGAACGGCCGCGGCCCCCGGGCCGGCTCCAGCTCGACGACCAGGCTGGTGACGGCGTCGGCGCCGCCCCCGCCGACCGGCGAGGAGGGCTGCCCGGGCAGCGGCGCGTCGCCGGGTGTGATCAGCGCGCGGTGCAGGATCGCGTCGACCGGCACCGGGCTGCCGTCGACGTCGAGGGTCAGCTCCACCGGGTTGCGCTCGCGCAGGTCGCCGAAGGCGCTCGCCGACCGGGCCACCAGGTCGGCGCAGGCCACGCCGAGGACGTCGGCCAGCGGTCGGCCCAGCGCGTCCCCCGGCGCGACGCCGGTCAGCGACGCCAGGTTCTCCGAGACCTGCTGGACGACCAGGTGCGGTTCGCTGACCGCGAGCAGGACGCCGCGGGGCTGGATGCTGCCCGGGACGTGGATCGGCTCCCGCTCGCAGTTGGTGAGGTCGACCGGCGTGCCGGGGGCGAGCCACTCGACCTCCGGCACCTGCCCGCTCACGCCGCCACCGGCTCGCACCAGTCGGCGAGGGCCCGGAAGGTGGTGGCCGCGGCGGCGACGACGCGGTCGGGGTCCTCGGCGCGCTCGCGGGTGAACCGCCGGAAGGCGTGCCACATCGCGCCGGTGTCGGCGCCGTAGGGCGAGAACGCGCCGATCCGGACGCCGAGGCCGGGCAGCGCGGCGAGGTGGCGGTCGATGAACGTGCCGCCGAGCGTGGACCCCTCGAGCACGTACATGCGGCCCAGCGCGTCGTCGGTCCCGTCGACCGGGGGCAGCTCGGGCAGCTCGGCGGCCGCCTGCGCGCCGAGCGCGGCGAGGTCGGCGGCGAAGAGGTCGGACCGGCGGCGCCGGGGCCACTCGAGCGCCGCGGCGTCGGCCGGCGAGCGCTGGGCCCAGTCGTCGAGCCCGGCCTCCGCCGCCCGCCAGAACGCGTGCAGGCGGGCGAGGACGTCGGCCAGCCGCGCCCGGTCCAGCGCAGGGCTCATCAGGTCGAGCGCCGACTCGACCTGCTCGTGCTCGTGCGCGGTCGCCGTGCGCAGGGTCCGCAGGACGTCGGCGCCGTGGCGAGGCAGCGCCTCTCCTCCTGCAGCCATCGGCGGCAAGTTTAGGTGAGCAACGAATCGCGCGCCTCGCCCTGGCAGGCGACCCCCGGCATGCCTAGCGTCGGGGGAGGACGTCGTCTCTCCCGCGGAGGTGGCCGGTGCTGGTGCAGAGAGCGCTGCTCGCGGCCTCGCGGCGGCCGGCGCTGCGACGCCTCGTCCTGCGCACGCCCGCGACCCGGCGGGTGGTCGACCGCTTCGTGGCGGGGGAGACGCTGGACCAGGCGCTGGCCGCCGTCCGGGCGCTGGCCGCCGACCGGATCATGGTCACCCTCGACCACCTGGGCGAGGACGTGCCCGACCCGCCCGCGGCCAAGCGCTCCCGCGACGCCTACCTGGCCGCGCTCGACGGGCTGGCCGGGCTGGGGCTGGGGCCGGCGGCCGAGGTGTCGGTGAAGCTGTCGGCCTTCGGCCAGGCGCTGCCGGGCGGGCGGGACCTGGCGCTGGAGCTGGTGCGGCCGGTCGTCGCCGCGGCCTCGGCGATGGGCACCACGGTCACCCTCGACATGGAGGAGTCGACGACCGTCGACTCCACGCTCGCGGTCCTCGCCGAGCTGCGCCGCGAGCACCCCGGGACCGGCGCCGTGCTGCAGGCGATGCTCCGCCGCACCGAGGACGACGCCCGCGCCCTGGCCACGGCCGGCTCCCGGGTGCGGCTGGTCAAGGGCGCCTACCGGGAGCCGCCGGAGGTGGCGTTCCAGAGCCGGCGCGAGGTCGACGCCGCCTACGCCCGCTGCCTCGGCGTGCTCGTGCGCGGCCCCGGCTACCCGATGGTGGGCTCGCACGACCCGCGCATGCTGGACCTCGCCCGGCGGCTGGCCGCCGAGCACGGCCGCGGCGCCGACTCGTGGGAGGTGCAGATGCTCTACGGCATCCGCCCCGACGAGCAGCGCCGGCTCGCCGCGTCCGGGGTGCGCGTGCGCGCCTACGTGCCCTACGGCGTCGACTGGTACGGCTACTTCATGCGCCGGCTGGCCGAGCGCCCCGCGAACCTCCGCTTCTTCCTGCGCTCCCTCGCGACGAAAGGCTGAGACCCGCCATGGACGCCGTCACCCGCGTACCCCCACCACGCAACGAGCCCGTGCTCGGCTACGCCCCCGGCTCGCCCGAGCGAGCGGCGCTGGAGCTGCGGCTGGCCGAGCTGGCCGACGCCCCCTTCGAGCTGACCGCCACGATCGGTGGGCAGGAGCGGATGCCCGGCGGGCCCGAGTTCGCCGTCGTCCAGCCCCACCGGCACGCCGCCGTCCTCGGCCGGTCGGCGCACGCCACCCACGCCGACGCCGAGGACGCGGTCCTCGCCGCCGCCGAGGCGGCCCCGGCCTGGCGGTCCCTCTCGTTCGACGACCGGGCCGCGGTGTTCCTCAAGGCCGCCGACCTGCTCGCCGGGCCGTGGCGGCAGACCCTGAACGCCGCGACGATGCTCGGCCAGAGCAAGACCGCCTACCAGGCCGAGATCGACAGCGCCTGCGAGCTGATCGACTTCTGGCGCTGGAACGTCCACTTCGCGCGGCAGGTGCTCGAGGAGCAGCCGGTGTCCTCGCCCGGCGTGTGGAACCGGGTGGACCACCGCCCGCTCGAGGGCTTCGTCTACGCGATCACCCCGTTCAACTTCACCGCGATCGCCGGCAACCTGCCCACGGCGCCGGCCCTCATGGGCAACACCGTGATCTGGAAGCCGTCGCCGACGCAGCAGCTGGCGGCGCACTTCACCCTGCGGCTGCTGGAGGAGGCCGGGCTGCCGCCGGGGGTGATCAACATGCTGCCCGGCGACGGGATCGCCGTCTCCGACGTCGTGCTCGCCGACCGCGGCCTGGCGGGCATCCACTTCACCGGGTCGACGGCGACGTTCCAGCACCTGTGGCGCACCGTCGGGGAGAACATCTCCTCCTACCGCGCCTACCCGCGGATCGTGGGGGAGACCGGCGGCAAGGACTTCGTCGTCGCGCACCCCTCGGCCGACGTCGACGTGCTGCGCACCGCGCTGATCCGCGGCGCCTTCGAGTACCAGGGGCAGAAGTGCTCGGCGGCGTCGCGGGCGTACGTGCCGCGCAGCGTCTGGGCCCGGCTGCGCGACGACCTGGTGGGCGAGACCGAGGCGCTGCCCATGGGCGACGTCACCGACTTCGCGAACTTCCTCGGCGCGGTCATCGACCGGCGCTCGTTCGACAAGCTCGCGCGGGTGCTCGACGCGGCCAAGAACGACCCGGCGCTGACCGTGGTCGCCGGCGGGACCGTCGACGACAGCGAGGGCTTCTTCGTGCGGCCGACGATCGTCGAGGGCACCGACCCCGGGCACGAGGTGTTCACCACCGAGTACTTCGGCCCGGTGCTGGCCGTGCACGTCTACGACGACGACCGGTACGAGGCGGTGCTCGCGCAGATGGAGTCGGTGGCGCCCTACGCGCTCACCGGGTCGGTGATCGCGCAGGACCGGGCCGCCATCGCGCACGCCGAGCGGTTCCTGCGCTTCGCCGCCGGCAACTTCTACGTCAACGACAAGCCCACCGGCGCCGTCGTCGGGCAGCAGCCGTTCGGCGGCGGGCGGGCGTCGGGCACCAACGACAAGGCCGGCGCGGCGCAGAACCTGCTGCGCTGGACCTCCACCCGCTCGATCAAGGAGACGTTCGTCCCGCCGACCGACCACCGCTACCCGCACATGGGCTGATCGGAGCGCCACGGGCGCGTTCTCCGCGCCGTGGCACTCCGTCAGGGCCAGCGGACGAGGCCGTCGTCGCCGACGACGGCGCCGTCGGCGGGGCGGTGGCCGGCGGAGCGCCCGTCGGGCATCAGGTGGGTCACCGGCACCCCTCGCCCGAGGACGGCGACGTCGGCGACCAGCCGCCGGTGGCAGCGCCACCAGACGCTCTCGCTGCACATGACCGCCACCGCGGCGCCGGCCGCCTCGCCGAGCACCTCGTCCAGCGCCGCGGCGAACTCCGGGGTGCGGGTGTGCGCGGCGTACGCGGCGAAGGCGGCGTCGGTCCACCAGCCGTCGGCAACCGGCTCGCCCCGGGGCAGCCGGCGGCGGCCGCCGAGCCGCTCCTCCCAGCGGTAGCCGACTCCGGCCTGCGGCAGCCACTCCGCCAGCGCCTCCCGGCGGACGTCGGGGTTGCTCCGGCTGCCCGGGAAGCGCCGCACGTCGACGACCAGGTCGACGCCGGCCGCGACGAGCCGCTCGCCGAGGCGGGCGCGGGCGTCCGGGCCGTGGCCGATGGTGAGCAGGGGCACCGCCCCTGCATACCGTGTGCCCCGTGACCGGGACGGGGACGCGGACGTCGCTGTGGCGCTCGCCGGCGCTGCGGGCGCTGATCGCGGCGACGGCCCTGGGCTTCCTCAGCTTCTGCCTGACGCTGGCCTCGCTGCCCGCCTACGCCGTCACGGGCGGGGCGTCGGTCACCTCCGCCGGCGTGGTCACGACGGTCTTCCTGCTGGTGACCATCGCGCTGCAGATGGCGGTGCCCGCGCTCACCGCGCGCTTCGGTCTCGGGCCGGTGCTGGGCGCCGGGCTGGTGGCGCTCGGGGCGCCGGCACCGCTCTACGCGGCGGGCGACTCGCTGGCCTGGCTGGCCGGCATCTCGGCGGTCCGCGGGGCCGGCTTCGCGGTGCTCACCGTGCTCGGCTCGACCCTCGCCGGGCTCCTCGTGCCCCCGGAACGGCGCGGGGAGTCCATCGGGCTGTACGGCCTGGCCATCGCCGTGCCGCAGCTGATCGCGGTCCCCCTGGGGGTGGCGCTGGTGCTGGGCGGGCACGCCGGCTGGCTGGCCTGGCTGGCCGCCGCCCCCGTGCTGGCCCTGCCGCTCGTGCCGCGGCTGGTGCGGGCGGCACCGGCCCCGGCGCGCGCGGCCGGCTCGCCGGGCGCCGCCCGCCGGGCGGTCCTGGTCCCCTCGCTTCTGCTGTTCGCGGTCACCGCGGCCGGGGGAGCGGTGGTCACCTTCCTGCCCATCGAGCGCCCGGACGCGCTGATCGCCACCGGCGCCCTGCTGCTGATGAACCTCACCGCCGCCGTCAGCCGCTGGCGCGCCGGGCTGCTGGCCGACCGGATCGGGACCCGCGGGCTGCTGCCCGTGTCGGTGCTGGCCTCGGCCGTCGGCCTCCTCGTCCTGGCCCTCGGGGTGGAGCAGGGGACGGCGACGGTGCTGGCCGGCGCCGCGGTCTTCGGGCTCGGCTACGGCGCGGCGCAGAACCTCACGCTGCTGGCGGCGTTCCGGCGGGCCGGCGACGACGGCGCGACCACGGCGAGCGCCTTCTGGAACGCCGCGTTCGACGGCGGCACCGGCGTCGGTGCGCTGCTGCCGGGTCTCGTCGCCGCCTGGGTCGGGCTGCCGTGGACCTACGCGCTGCTCGGCGCCGTGCTGGTGGCCGGCCTGCCGCTGGCCCGCGCCGCCACCCGCGGCACCTAGCCCGGCTCGGGGAGCGGCCGCCCGGCTCGGGGAGACGGCCGCCCGGCTCGGGGAGCGGCCGCCCGGCTCAACCCGCCGCGCGGTCCACCGCGGCGCGCAGCGACCGGAGGAACAGCACCTCCTCGGCGGAGCGCCGCAGCCACACCCGCAGCCCGTCGGGGTCGTCGCGGTTGGCGTCGCGCACCTGGCCGAGCCGCAGCTGGCGGGTGCTGGCCTGGGCGCGCTGGGCCGGCGGCAGCGAGCGGCCCAGGGCCCGGGCGACGGCGGTCAGCCCGGCGCCGACGAAGACCAGCTCGCGGACCTCGGTCAGGCCGGCGAGCAGCTCGTCGGCGGCGGGGTCCTCGGCGGACAGCAGGCGCAGGTACTCGTCGGCGCGGGCGCGGCCGGCCTCGGCGGGGGAGGAGCTCACCCCGTCCACTGTGCCAGCGCCGCTCAGCCGGGCGCCGGGGCCGCCGACTGCCGCACGACCAGCTCGGTGGCCAGCTCGACGTGGTGGGAGGCGATCGCCTCGCCGTCGGCGAGCTGCATCGCCGTCCGCAGGGCCACCTGGCCCATCTCCTGCAGCGGCTGGCGCACCGTGGTCAGGGCGGGTGAGGACAGCCGGGCGACCGCCGTGTCGTCGAAGCCCACCACGCTGAGGTCCTCCGGGATGCGCAGCCCCCGCGCGCGGGCCGCCTCGAGCACGCCCACGGCCGTCTCGTCGCTGCCGGCGAAGACCGCGGTGGGCGGCTCGGGGAGGTCGAGCAGCGCCCCGCCCTGGGCCAGCCCGTCGGCGTGCAGGAACCCGCCGAACCGCACGTACTCGGGCGGCACGGCCGCCCCCGCGGCGTCCATCGCCGCCCGGTAGCCGTGGAGGCGGGCCTGGTTGCACGCCGAGGTGACCGGACCGCCGACGTAGGCGATCCGGCGGTGCCCGAGCCCGAGCAGGTGCTGGGTGGCCGAGAGGCCGCCGGTGAAGTTGGTCGACCCGACGCTGGGGACGTCGGCGTGCGGCAGGTTCACCGGGTCGATGACGACCAGCGGCAGCCGGGCCCGCGAGAGCGCCGTCAGGTCGGCGGAGGTCAGCTCGTCGACGACGGCGATGACCGCCCGCCGCCCGGCCGCGGCCAGCTCGCCGGCCCACGCCGCCGGCCGGCCGGTCTCCGACCGGCGCTGCCCCGGCCTGCGCATGCTCACGACCACCGCGACCCCCATGATCCCGGCGGCGTCGAGCACGCCCTGCAGCACCTCGGTGGAGTAGGCGTTGAGGTCGCCGGCGTACACCAGCTCGACCGTGGGCCGCACCGTCGGCACCGCCCGGCGCACCGCGTCGGCGCCGCGGCCGACGTAGTCGTACTCGGCCAGCAGACTCTGCACGAGCCCGCGGGTGGCCGGTGCGACGTCGCTGCGGCCATTGAGCACCTTGGACACGGTCGCCACCGAGACGCCCGCGGCGGCGGCGACCGTGGCGAGCGTCGCCCGCCCCTCCCGGGCCGTGGTCACGGGCGGGCCCGCACGGTCACCGGCGTGACCAGCCGCCGGTCGGCGCCCACCTCCCGCACCGGTCCGGTCAGCCGCACCGTCGCGCGGCACGGCAGCGACGCCGAGGAGGTGCCGACGAGCACCTCCACGTCCCCGGGCTCGACGATGCGGCGCAGGTCCCGGCCCGAGAAGGCGGTGCGGTCGGCGTGCACCTCGAACTCCACGTCGACGGCCTCGCCCGGGGCGAGGGAGACGCGGCGGAACCCGGTCAGCTGCTTCACCGGGCGGACCACCGAGGCGACGACGTCCGACAGGTACAGCTGGACGACCTCGTCCCCGGCCCGCTCGCCGGTGTTGCGCAGCCGCACCGACGCGGTGAACGCGCCGTCGGTGGGCACCTCGGCGGCGCTCAGCCGCAGGTCGTCGACCTCGAAGGTGGTGTACGAGGCGCCGTGGCCGAACGGGAAGAGCGGGGTGGAGTCGACGCTGCTGATGCCGGCGCTCTCCGCGCCCCCCAGCGGCGGCTGGAGGTAGGTGCCCGGCTGGCCGCCGGGGCGGCGCGGGACCTGCACCGGCAGCTTGCCGCCGGGGCAGACCCGGCCCGACAGGACGCCGGCCACCGCCGCCCCGCCCTCCTCTCCGGGCATGAACGCCTGCACCAGCCCGGCGGCCCGGCCGTGCACCTCGCCCAGCGCGTACGGGCGGCCGGAGACCACGACCACCACCACCGGCGTGCCGGAGTCCAGCAGCGCGGCGAGCAGGTCGGCCTGCACCCCCGGCAGCCGCAGGTCGTCGGCGTCGCAGCCCTCGCCGGAGGTGCCGTGGCCGAACAGCCCGGCGAGGTCACCGACGACGGCGACGCACAGGTCGGCGCCGCGGGCGGCCTCGACCGCCGCGGCGAACCCGGACCGGTCCTCGGCCTGCACCGGGCAGCCCTGCTCGTGCACGACCTCGACGTCCGCGAGCTCCTCGCGCAGCGCCTGCAGGACGCTCGGCACCTCGATGCCGAGACCCGAGCCGGGGTGGCGGGGGAGCACGTGGTTGGGGAAGGCGTAGCAGCCCATCATGGTGCGGGCCTCGTCGGCGCACGGCCCCACGACGGCGACCCGGCGCAGCGGCGGGCGGTCGGCGCCGAGCAGCGGCAGCGCGGTCCCGGCGTCGAGGAGCACCACCGAGCGCTCGGCGATCTCGCGGGCCAGCGCCCGGTTGCCGGGGGAGTCCAGCTCCACGGCGTCGGCCCCGGCGACCGATCCCTCCGGGGTCCAGCCCGGGTCGAGCAGGCCCAGCTCGACCTTCTGGGTGAGCGCCCGGCGCGCGGCGCGGTCGACCAGCTCCTCCGGCACCGCGCCCCGGCGGACCTGCTCGACCAGCCCGGCCCCGTAGCCGAGGGTGTCGGGCAGCTCGACGTCGATGCCCGCGGCCAGGGCCAGCGCGCCGGCCCCCGCGGCGTCGCCGGCGACGCGGTGCATGGTGGCGAGGAAGGGCACGGCCCAGTAGTCGGAGACCACGGTGCCGCGGAACCCCCAGTCGTCGCGCAGCACCTCGGTGAGCAGCCAGGGGTCGGCGCCGGCCGGGACGCCGTCGACGTCGGAGTAGGAGTTCATCACCGAGCCGACGCCACCGAGGGTCACCGCGGCCTCGAACGGGGGGAGCACGACGTCGAGCAGCTCGCGGCGGCCCATGGAGACCGGACCGTGGTTGCGCCCGGCGCGGGAGGCCGAGTACCCGGCGAAGTGCTTGAGGGTGGCCAGGACGCCGGAGCTCTGCAGCCCGCGCACGTACGCGGTGCCCAGCACCGACACCAGGTGCGGGTCCTCGCCCATGGTCTCCTCGACCCGACCCCACCGGTAGTCGCGGACGACGTCGAGGACGGGGGAGAGGCCCTGGTGCACGCCGAGGGCGGCCATGTCCCGGCCGATCGCGGCGGCCATGCGCTCCACCAGGTCGGGGTCGAAGGTGGCGCCCCAGGCGATCGCGGCCGGGTAGACCGTCGCGCGGAAGGCGGTGAAGCCGGTCAGGCACTCCTCGTGGACCAGGGCGGGGATGCCCAGCCGCGAGTTGGCGAGGACGACGTGCTGCTGGCGGACCAGCTCCGCCGCGCCCTCGGCCGCGGTGACCGGGGCGCTGCCGTAGACGCGGGTGAGGTGGCCCAGGCCGTGCCGGCTCGCCTCCTCCAGCGGGGTGGTGCCGGAGGCGGCGAAGACGTCCTGCATGGGGGCGACGTTGAGCACCTCCCCCTCGACGTCGGGTGTCGGCTCGTCCTGCATGTCGTTGCCGACCCACCGGCTGCCGAGCTGCGCCACCTTCTCCTCGAGCGTCATCCGCGCGAGCAGCAGCTCGACCCGGTCGGCCACCGGGAGGGTCGTGTCGTGCCACGGGGCGACCTGGGCGGTGGTGTCAGGGTGGTCCGTGGCCGTCACGGTGGCTCCTCCGAATGTCTCAGTTCGATAACTTTCGATTTTTCGGGCACGAAACTGCCCTTTCGGAGGGCAGAGCGGAGGGAATCGCCGCAGGCACGAGCCACGAAGTGCCACCTACTGTGGCCTAGTGTGAGCGATAGCACAACACCCCGTTGACATCGCTCTCCCCGAAAAGTAGCGTCCGCGCCGCAATCCTCTTCGAGTGGTGGTGCTCACAGTAGTACGGCTGTGGGAGCGCTTCCACCACTCCCGGACCTCAACGCACGACGAAGGCGACGATCCGCCGCGGCGCACCGCAGCCGCGGCCTCTGGACAACGGAGACCAGCGTGGATTTCGGACAATTCTCCCTCTCCCGGCGGAACTTCCTCGGCCTGTCGGCGGCCACCGCCGGCGCGCTGGCGCTCAGCGCCTGCGGCAGCTCCGGGCCCGGCCAGGCCAGCGAGGGCGGTGGCACCTACTGGTTCCTCAGCGGCCAGCCGCAGGAGGACATCCGCCAGGGCGCCGTCGACCGCTTCAACGACGCCAACCCCGACACCCAGATCACGTCGACGACGTTCCAGAACGACGCGTACAAGACGCGCATCCGGACGGCGCTCGGCGCCGGCGAGGGCCCGACCATCATCTGGGGCTGGGGCGGCGGCGGCCTCAAGAGCTGGGTCGACGCCGGCCAGGTCGAGGACCTCACGTCCTGGTTCGACGAGAACGCCGACGTCCGCGACCGGCTGTTCCCGTCGTCGTTCGGCCCGGCGACCATCGACGGCAAGATCTACGCGATGCCGGCCGAGACCGTGCAGCCGATCGTGCTCTTCTACAACAAGCGCCTCTTCGAGCAGGTCGGCGCCGAGCCCCCGCAGACCTGGGGCGACATCATGGACCTCGTCCCCCGGTTCAACCAGGCGGGCATCGCGCCGTTCTCCCTGGCCGGGCAGTCGCGGTGGACCAACATGATGTGGCTGGAGTTCGCCTTCGACCGGGTCGGCGGCTCGGAGGTCTTCCAGGCCGTCTTCGACGGCGAGCCGGACGCCTGGAGCAACCCGGCGGCCATCCAGGGGCTGACCATGGTCCAGGACCTGATCCGGGCCAACGGGTTCATCGACGGCTTCGCCTCGATCGTGGCCGACCAGAACGCCGACCAGGCCCTGCTCTACACCGACAAGGCCGCGATGATGCTCCACGGCTCGTGGACCTACGCGAGCATGAAGACCGACGGCGGCGACTTCGTGACCGGCGGCAACCTCGGCTGGATGAACTTCCCGCCGGTCGACGGCGGGGCCGGCGACCCGAGCAACACGGTGGGCAACCCGGGCCAGTACCTGTCGATCAACGCGGCGGCCTCGGAGGAGCAGAAGGACCTCGCCAAGAAGTTCTTCGCCGAGGGCGTGCTGCAGGACGAAGAGGTCGGCGAGTGGATCGCCACCGGTGGCGTGCCGATCGTCAACGGCTCCGACAGCCAGCTCAGCGAGAGCGAGGACGCCGAGTTCCTCGGCTTCGTCTACGACACGGCGAGCAACGCCAACGTCTTCGCCCAGTCGTGGGACCAGGCGCTCTCGCCCACGGCCGCGGAGACCCTGCTGGACAACATCTCCGGCCTGTTCCAGCTGAGCGTCTCGCCGCAGCAGTTCGCCGACAACATGAACGCGGTCATCGGCAAGTGACCGTCATCGCACCACCCGCCGTGCCGGCGACGCGGACCCCGCGGTCCGCGTCGTCGGTCGGCGGCTCCGGCCGGGTGGGTTGGCTGGTGCTGCCGGCGTTGCTCATGTTCGTGGGCTTCGGCGTCGTCCCCCTGCTGGGGGTCCTCGGCCTGAGCTTCACCACCTGGGACGGCCTCGGTGCGATCGTGCCCAGCGGGTTCGACAGCTGGACGGCGGTGCTCACCGACCCCGGCCTGCCGCACGCGCTGTGGGTCACCTTCGAGATCATGGCGCTGTCCTGGCTGTTCCAGACGCCGCTGTCCATCCTGATCGGCGTCTTCCTGGCCGGTCGCCAGCGGTACCGCGAGTTCCTGGCGGTGCTGTTCTTCGTCCCGCTGCTGCTGTCCGCGGCCGCCATCGCCATCACCTACAAGGCCCTCCTCGACCCCAACTTCGGGCTCGGCGCGGGGCTGGGCGTGCCGCTGCTGCAGCAGGACTGGCTCGGCAAGGGCGGTCTGGCGCTCGGCGTCGTCGTCTTCGTCGTGTCCTGGCAGTTCATCCCGTTCCACACGCTGATCTACCAGGGCGCGGTGCGGCAGATCCCGCAGTCGATGTACGAGGCGGCGCAGCTCGACGGCGCCGGCCGGGTGCGGCAGTTCTTCAGCATCACGCTGCCGCAGCTGAAGTACACGATCATCACGTCGTCCACGCTCATGGTCGTCGGGTCGCTGACCTTCTTCGACCTGATCTGGGTGCTCACCGGGGGCGGCCCCGGCGACGCGACGCGGTCGCTGGCCCTGGAGATGTACCGGACCGGGTTCCAGGCGAGCCTCATGGGCCCGGCCAGCGCGATCGCCGTCGTCCTCGTCCTCCTCGGCCTCGCCATCGCCCTGCTGCTGCGGCGGCTCGGCGGGCGCGGCGACGAGAGCCAGCTGGAAGGAGCCTGACGATGGCGACGGTCATGGCACCGGAGACCGGCGGGGCTCCGGAGATCGCCGACCGCCCCCGCGCGCGCGGCGGCCGCGCGGGCTCGGGGAGCACGGAGCGGCGCAACTGGCTCGGCGGCGGGTTCGCCTGGCTGTGGCTGCTCGTCGTGATCGTGCCGATCTACTGGATCGTCGTCACGAGCTTCAAGACGCGGGCCAACTACTTCACGAGCAACCCGTTCCTGCCGGCCTCGCCGACGCTGGAGAACTACCAGTTCGTCATCGAGGCCGACTTCGCCCGGTACTTCGTCAACAGCGTGATCGTCACGCTGGGGGCCACGATCCCGGCGGTGGCCATCTCGTTCATGGCCGCCTACGCGATCGTGCGCGGCACCGGCCGCCGGTTCCTGCGGTGGAGCAACTCGCTGTTCCTCATGGGGCTGGCCATCCCGCTGCAGGCGGTGATCATCCCGATCTACCTGATCATCATCCGGCTGCAGATGTACGACACCCTGCTGGCGATCATCCTGCCGTCGATCGCCTTCGCCATCCCGCTGTCGGTGCTGGTGCTGGGCAACTTCATCCGCGACGTCCCGCGCGAGCTGTTCGAGTCGATGCGCATGGACGGCGCGGGGGAGTGGACCATGCTCTGGCGCCTGGCCTTCCCGCTGACCAAGCCCGCGCTGGTGACGGTGGGCATCTACCAGGGCCTGACGGTGTGGAACAACTTCCTGCTGCCGCTGATCGTCATCCAGAGCCCCTCCGAGCGGCCGCTGCCGCTGGCGCTGGCGAACTTCCAGGGGCAGTACGGGGTCAACGTGCCGGCCGTCGCGGCGTCGGTCGTCCTCACGACCCTGCCCATCGTCGTCCTCTACGCGCTGGGCCGGCGCCAGCTGCTCAGCGGCCTCACCGCCGGCTTCGGCAAGTGACACCCTCCCCCCGCCTCCCCGAGGAGTCCCCGTGAACCTGGGTCCGGTCGAGATCGGCCTGATCGTCCTGGCCGTCCTGCTGCTGTTCGGCTACAAGAAGCTGCCCGACGCCTCGCGCGCCCTCGGCCGGTCGCTGCGGATCTTCAAGGGCGAGATGCGGGGCATGAAGGACGACGACCGCACGCCCGCCGCCGGTCCGGTGGTGGTCGGCGAGATCGTCGACGGAGCCACCGAGGCGCGGGCGCGGGCGGAGGCCGCCCGCGCCTCGGTCCCCGACCCCCGCCGCTGACCGGGGCACGGGGGCGGGGGAGTGGCCGTGCGGCGGCGCCGGGCGCCGCGGGACCCGGCCGCGACGATGACGCTGATCGCGCACCTCAAGGAGCTGCGCAACCGCATCGCCAAGGCGCTGCTCGCGCTGCTGGTCGGCACGGCCGTGGCGTTCTGGTGGTACTCGCACG
>NZ_JBJGYO010000047.1:0-14327 GCF_054050035.1 Geodermatophilus sp. SYSU D00815
TGGAAGTTCTGGGAGTTGTGTTGATGCGGGCCCTGGTGGCGGAGGGGGGCCTGGTGGGGTGTCGGGGCGGGCCGCGCCGCCGCCGGCGCCGGCGCGGCGTACTGCGGCTCCGGCTCCGTGTACTGCGGCTCCGGGGCGGCGCGGGCCTGCTGGCTCGCCCACCGGTTGGCCTGGCGCCGGGAGACGCGGTTGGACACGGCCGTGGCGGTACCGGCCACGACGGCGGTGCGGGCCATCCCGCGGAGCAGTCCGGGCATGTCGGGTCTCCCGTCCGGAGGAAGGGGCTCACGCGCCGATGCGCGCGTCGGTGTGCCGGAAGGCGGCGATGAGCAGGAGCAGACCGAAGGCGGCGACCTGCGCGCCGAGGACCAGCGAGAGGACCAGGACCGTGGCCGCCGGCCAGGCGATCGCCACCACGCCGACGAGCAGGTTGACCGCGCCGGCCAGGAGCAGCCAGCCCCAGCCGTCGACCTCCCGTCGCCCGACCACCGCCAGCCCGACCCGCGCGGCGCCGTGGACGACGAGCGACAGCCCGGTGATCAGGGCCAGCGTCCACAGCGTGACCCCCGGCCAGACGACGGCGAGCACGCCGCCGACCACCAGGACGCCGCCCAGCAGGAGGGTGGCCCCGCGGTGACCGGTGGACCGGTCGACGGCGAACTCCAGCAGCCCGCCGACCACGAGGGAGATGCCGACCAGCCACGCGAGGCTGCGCGCCGCGGCCGCCGGGTCGAACAGCAGGACGACCCCGACGACCAGCGCCGCGAGACCGAGCAACCCGACGGCCACGCGCAGGCCACCGCTCCTGCTCGGGGCGGCTCCGGCGTAGGGGCTGGAGACGTTCGCGGTCATGTTCGGGTCCTCCCCGCACGGATGAGCTCGTTCGACGAGACTCGCGCCCGGACCGACCGGCGACCTCACCCCCTGCGGATGACGCGGCGCGCGGCCCGCACCGACACGGTCGGGGCATGAGCCGGTCCCTCCGCACCGCGGCCACCACCGTCGCGCTCGCCCTGGCGGTCCTCGGGCCGGCCGCCTGCTCCTCGGGCTCGGACGACGGCACCGTGTCGGCGACCTCGAGCGCGTCGGCGTCGTCGTCTTCCCGGGGTTCGCAGACCTCCTCGTCCGCCGACGTCTGCGCGGAGGCGGACGACATGCGCGCCTCGCTCAGCGCGCTCGGCGACGTGCAGGTCGTGCAGAACGGGCTCAGCTCGCTGCAGTCGGCGTGGACGACGGTCCAGGACGCCTGGTCGTCGTTCACGGGCGCGCTCGGGGACCAGTTCTCCTCCCAGGTCGACACGGTCCGGTCCGACGCCGACGCCGTGCAGTCGGCGATCTCCGCGGCGGGTTCGGACCCGTCGGCCTCCTCGCTCTCCGCCGCGGCCACCGCCGTCGGCACCTTCCTCCAAAGCGCCGACGGACTCGTGGACGAGGTGAGCTCGACGTGCTGACGACGACCCCGGTGATCCCGGCCCCGCGGACCGCACCCCCCACGACGCCCAGGGAGCGGCACGCGGCGGGCAAGGCGCTGCGCGCCGCCGTCCCGCTCGAGGCGCACGCCGAGGTGGGGCGGACGGCGTCGGTGGACGCGCTCGCGCTGCTCGAGGAGCAGGCCACCGACCGGCTCCCCGAGCTCGGTCCGATCCGCTACGGCCGCATGCTGCAGTCGCCCTTCGCGTTCTACCGCGGCGCCGCCCGGGTCATGGCCGCCGACCTCGCCGGTGCGCCGCGGTCGGGCCTGACCGCCCAGATGTGCGGCGACGCCCACGTGTCCAACTTCGGGCTCTTCGGCTCCCCCGAACGCCGGCTGGTCTTCGACGCCAACGACTTCGACGAGACGCTGCCCGGCCCGTTCGAGCACGACGTCAAGCGGCTGGTCGCCAGCCTGGTCGTCGCCGCGCGGCAGAAGGGCCTCGGAAAGAAGCAGCGGCGGGCGATCGCCGTCGCCGCCGGGGCGCGCTACCGGACCGCGATGGCCGAGTTCGCCGCCGCCCGGGAGATCGACGTCTGGTACTCGCGCGTCGACGCCGACGAGCTGCTCACCGAGCTCTCGCCGCAGCTGGACCCCGGCCCGCGCAAGCGGCTGGCGCGGGCGCTGGCCCGGGCGCGCACGCGCGACACGCTGCAGGCGTTCGGCAAGCTCACCGAGGTCGTCGACGGGCAGCTGCGGATCCGCCCCGAGGCGCCGCTGGTCGTGCCGCTGCGCGACCTGGTCGACGACGCCGAGTTCCAGCGGTTCGCCGAGTCGTTCCGCGACCTGGTCCGGCAGTACCGCGGGTCGCTGCAGGCCGACCGGCGCACCCTGCTCGAGCGGTACGCGTTCGTCGACATGGCGCGCAAGGTGGTCGGGGTGGGCAGCGTCGGCACCCGTTGCTGGGTGATCCTGCTCGTCGGCCGGGACCAGGACGACCCCCTGCTGCTGCAGGTCAAGGAGGCCGGTCCCTCGGTGCACGCCGAGTTCGTGGGCAGGAGCCGCTACAGCAACCAGGGGCAGCGGGTGGTGGCCGGCCAGCGCCTGATGCAGCAGGCCAGCGACATCTTCCTCGGCTGGCAGCGGAGCACCGGGATCGACGGGGTCGCGCGCGACTTCTACGTCCGGCAGCTGCGGGACTGGAAGGGGTCGATCGAGATCGAGGAGCTGCGCCCGCAGGGCCTGCTGCGCTACGGCGAGCTGTGCGGCTGGTGCCTGGCCCGCGCCCACGCGCGCTCCGGCGACCGGATCGCGATCGCCGGCTACCTCGGCACCTCCTCGGCGTTCGAGCACGCGGTGGCCGACTTCGGCGAGGCCTACGCCGACGTCAACGACGACGACCACCGCCGGCTCGCCGACGCGGCCGCGGCGGGCCGGGTCCGGGCCCGGTCCGACCTCTGAGCCGGCCGGGGAGCCGGTCCGTGGACGGGCCCCACCGGCGCTCGCTGGTCCTCGGCCTGGTCCGGGCCGCGGGGACCACCGCCGCGCTGCTGGTCCTCTACTCCGCCCTGCCGCTGGACCGCGACTTCAGCGTCGGGACGCTCGCCGCGCTCGCAGCCGGCGTGGTCGTCCTCGGCCTGCTGGTCGGCTGGCAGGCGCGCGCGATCCTGCGCTCCCAGCATCCCGCGCTGCGCGCGGTGGAGGCGACCGCGCTGACCCTCCCGCTGTTCCTCCTCCTCTTCGCCGCCGCGTACGTGGTGCTCTCCAGCACCGACCCGGCCGCCTTCACCGAGCCGGTCGACCGGACCGACGGCGTCTACTTCGTGGTCACCGTCTTCGCGACGGTGGGTTTCGGCGACATCGCCCCGGTCAGCCAGGTGGCGCGGCTGCTCACGACCGCGCAGATGATCGGCGACCTGGTGCTCATCGGCCTGGTCCTCAAGGTCTTCCTGGCCGCCGTGGACCACGCCCGGCGGCAGCGCGCCGAGCACGCCCCCTGAGGGGTCACACGCCGAGCAGCCGGCCCTTCTCGCGGTGGAACTCCTCGTCGGTGAGGACGCCGGCGTCCCGGGCGGCGCCCAGCCGGACGAGCAGGTCGAGCCGGCCGTTGAGCGTGGAGATCGCCTCCGGCGTCAGCGCCGCCGGCACCAGCGGCTCCGCCGCGTGCTGCGCCGCGCCGGCCCCGCCGACGCCCGCGGGCACGAGCACGCCGTCGACGGCCGGCCGCGGTGCCGGGACCAGCGGCGCGGGACCGGGAGGCTCCGCCGGGGCCGGCTCCGGCGCGCGGCCGACCAGCCAGGCGAGCGCGCCGAGGTAGAGGGCGACCAGGGCCACGATCCAGATCAGCACCGACAGGGTCGGCGACGGCCAGAAGAGCAGGACGACGGCGCCGACGGCGATGCCGAGCCAGCGCGCGGACCGCTCGTGCTCGCGGGCGAACCCACCCGCCCGCTCGGTCCGCGCCGGCAGCTCCAGGCCGGCGGCGAACGCCCTCGTGCCGGCGGCGACGCGGCGGGTCCACGGCTCGGCGGGAGGCTCGGCGCCGTCGGCGGCCGCCTGCGCCGGCCGCCGCTCCTCCCGCCGCTGCTGCAGCTGGGCGCGCGTCGCCGCGGCGCCGCGCCGCACGGCCGCGACGACCCCGAGCCGTCCCCAGGCGAGGGTCAGCACGAGCACGAGCAGGACGGCGCCGAGCAGCCAGAGGGTCCACGAGCGCAGGCTCGCCGCGAGCACGTCGTAGACGGCACCGACGGCGTCGCGGTTCTCCGGGCGGGCCGCGACGACCACCCGCCCCCGCGCCACCCGCAGCGCGATCAGGAGCAGCAGCAGGAGCACCGTCGTCGTCACGGCCCAGGCCCGCAGCGTCCCCCGGCGGTGCCGGGAGACCGCGAGCGCGCCCACCAGGCCGACCAGCGCGAGCAGGCCGAGCCACCACCACACCGACTCCAGCAGGTCGACCGCGTCGTAGACCTGCGGGGCCTCCGCGGAGGTCAGGAGCGTCACGCCGACGTCGTCGGGCAGCAGGTCGAGGACCTGACCGGCGATGCCGTCCTGCAGCGACTCCGGCACCCGCTCCTTGGCCTGGCCCAGCGTGAACTGCACCGGCTCGCCGTTGACCAGCTGGGTCTGCGCCGAGGTCAGCGCGGCCGCGGTGAGCGGGCGGAACGGGTCCTCCGAGAGCAGCCGCTGCACCCCGGCCGACACCAGCGAGGCGATGCCCTCCTCCACGGTCCCCTGGAACCGCTGGAGGCGGTCGGGCAGCGCCGCGACGGCGTCGTCGATCGCGTCCCGCACCTCCTGGACCCCCATGACGGTCGCGGTCACCTGCTCGGTGATCCGGGCCTCGACGGCCGGGAGGTCGAGCGTCGTCCCGACGGTGGCGACGAAGACCTGCGTGTTGATCACGTGCCGGCGCGTCCAGAGGGACGTGCTCGCCAGCAGCACGGCGAGCGCGCTCACCAGGACGAGCACCCCGGTCGCGAATCGGCGCATGCCACCACGGTCACCGCCGGGGCGGACCGGGTTCATCACCCCCGGGGGACGATGTGCCCGCCACCGGCCGCCGCGAGCGTCGCCGCATGACCCAGACCGTTCCGCTCGAGACCGAGATCGCCGATCACGGGATGATCGGCGACCTGCAGACCGCCGCGCTCGTCACCACCGACGGGTCGATCGACTGGTTCTGCTGTCCCCGCTTCGACTCCCCCAGCGTGTTCGGCGCCCTGCTCGACGACGAGCGCGGCGGGCGGTTCCGGATCCGCCCGTCCGGGACCGCGTACACCTCCAAGCAGATGTACCTCCCCGACACGGCCGTCCTCGTCACCCGGTTCTTCACCTCGGAGGGCATGGGCCAGGTGGTCGACTTCATGCCCCCGGCCGGGGCCGCCGCGACGGACACCCACCGGATCGTGCGCATCCTCGACTGCGTCCGCGGCCGGATGGCCTTCGAGGTCGAGCTGTCCCCCCGGTTCGACTACGGCCGGCAGCGGCACCAGGTGGACATCACCGACCACGGCGCCGTGTTCTCCGCGAACGGGCAGCGGCTGACCTTCCACGTCGTCCGCGAGCCGGACGACGCCCGGGTGGGCACGGGGCAGCTGACCGACGGCGACGCGCACATCCGCGTCGAGCTGACCGCGGGCCAGTCCCGCGGCGTCGTGCTCGAGTCGGCCGCCGAGGGACCGCCGCTTGAGATCCGCTTCGCCGAGGTGAAGGACCTCCTCGACCGCACCGTCGCCTTCTGGCGGTCGTGGGTCGGCCGCTCCGCCTACGTCGGCCGCTGGCGGGAGGACGTCCAGCGCTCGGCGATCACGCTCAAGCTGATGACCTACGCGCCCACCGGCGGCATCGTCGCCGCGCCGACGGCCGCGCTGCCCGAGCAGGTCGGCGGCGAGCGCAACTGGGACTACCGCTACACCTGGGTGCGCGACGCGTCGTTCTCGGTGCACGCCCTGCTGCGGCTGGGGATGGTCGAGGAGGCGGCGCAGTTCGGACGGTGGATGGGTGACCGGATCCGCGAGCGGCTGGACAGCGACAGCGGGCCGCTGAACATCATGTACCGGATCGACGGCTCCTCCGAGCTCAAGGAGGACGTGCTCGACCACTGGCGCGGCTACCGGGGCTCGGCGCCGGTGCGCGTCGGCAACGGCGCCGCCGAGCAGCTGCAGCTCGACATCTACGGCGAGGCGCTGGACAGCATGTGCTCCGCCGTCCGGGCCGGCCTGCCGCTGCCCGCCCAGGGCTGGACGGCGATCGGCCGGGTCCTCGACTGGCTCGCCGACAACTGGGACCAGCCCGAGGAGGGCATCTGGGAGACCCGCGGCGGCCGGCAGCCGTTCACCTACGGGCGGGTGATGAGCTGGGTGGCCTTCGACCGCGGCATCCGGCTGGCCACCGAGCACGGCCGGCCGGCACGGCTGGAGCGGTGGACCGGCGAGCGCGACCAGATCTACCGGCAGGTCATGGAGCGCGGCTTCCACCGCAGCCGGGGCGCGTTCGTCCAGCACTACGACACCGACGTCCTCGACGCGGCGCTGCTGCGCATGCCGACGGTCGGCTTCGTCGACGGCCGCGACCCGATGTGGGAGTCGACGCTGCGGGCGATGGACGGCGAGCTGGTCACCGACAGCCTCGTCTACCGCTACGACCCGGAGGCGTCCCCGGACGGCCTGCGCGGCTCGGAGGGCACGTTCTCCCTCTGCACGTTCGCCTACGTCGACGCGCTCACCCGCGCCGGCCGGACCGACGACGCCCGGACCGCCTTCGAGAAGATGCTCACCTACGGCAACCACGTGGGGTTGTACTCCGAGGAGATCGCCCTCACCGGTGAGCAGATCGGCAACTTCCCGCAGGCGTTCACGCACCTGGCCCTGATCGACGCCGCGGTCACCCTCGACGCCGCGCTCGACGGCCGCCCGCCGCGCTGACGACGGCGGGCGCATCGTCCCCCGGGGGTGACGACGGGCGGCGGCCGGCTTCCCAGGCTGGTCGCCGTCCGTCCCGCTCGCAGGAGGAACCCATGACGCAGACCGCCCCCGACTCCGCCCTCGGCCCCCTCGCCCAGGGCGATGCCCCCGTGATCGAGACCGTGCTCGCCATGAACCTCGACGCGCTGGAGCGCTCCGGCCTGGACCCGGAGACCTACGTGCTCGTGCGGCTGGCCGTGCTGGTCGCCCTCGACGCCCCGCCCGCCTCCTACGCGGTCAGCCTCGGCGCCGCGGCCGAGGCCGGCGTCACCGCCGAGCGGGCGCAGTCGGTGCTCGTCGCCATCGCCCCGCTGGTCGGCACCCCGCGCATCACCGCCGCGGCGGGCAACATCCTGCGCGCCCTCCTGGGCGTCGAGGCGCTGGCCGAGGCGATCCCCGAGCAGCGCACGTCCTGACCCGCCGAGCCGCCGGCCGACGCCGATCCGCCCGGGAGGAGCACCCATGACCAGGACCGGCGCCGGCAGCGGCGCGGCGGTGGCGACGGCGGGGGCCGTCGTCCTGCCGCTCGCCCTCGCGCAGTTCATCGCCAGCTACGCGGCGTCGAACATGAACGTCGCGATCAGCACGATCGCCGACGACCTCCGCACCGACGTCTCCGGGATCCAGACCACCATCACGCTGTTCACGCTGACGATGGCGGCGCTGATGATCCCGGGCAGCAAGCTCACCGACATCTGGGGCCGCAGGTTCTGCTTCATCCTCGGCCTGGTCGTCTACGGCGCCGGCGCGCTGCTGGCCGCGCTGGCGCAGGGCCTCGGGATGCTGACGATCGGCTACTCGCTGCTGGAGGGCATCGGGTCGGCGCTGCTCATCCCGCCCATCTACATCCTCATCACCGTCGTCTTCGACGACGTGAGGACCCGGGCCAAGTGGTTCGGCGTCGTGAGCGGCGCCGCCGGGCTCGGGTCGGCCGCGGGCCCGCTGATCGGCGGCCTGATCACCAGCTACGTCAGCTGGCGGGCGTCGTTCCTGCTGCAGGTGCTCGTCGTGGCCGCGATCGCGCTGCTGGCCCGCCGCATCGACGACCCGCCGCTGCCCGCGCAGCGGCCCCGCTTCGACCTGTTCGGCGCCGTCCTGTCGGCGGCCGGGCTGTTCCTGGTCGTGTACGGGGTCCTGCAGACCGGCACCGAGGGCTGGGGATCGGCCAGGGTGTGGATCCTGGTCGCGTCCGGCGGCCTGGTGCTGGGCCTGTTCTTCCTCTACGTCCAGACCCGCGAGCGGCGCGGCCGGACGCCGCTGGTGTCGCCCGCGCTGTTCCGCAACCGCACGTCGAACCTGGGCCTGCTCACCCAGACCGTGCAGTGGCTGGTCCTGCAGGGCGCGTTCTTCGTCATCTCGGTGTTCCTGCAGCAGGAGCGGGGCTACTCCGCCATCGAGACCGGCCTCATGCTCATCCCGGCCACGATCGGCATCCTGCTGTCGTCGGCCATGGCCCAGCGCATGGCCAGCCGGCACCCGCAGCGGCTGCTCATCCGGGCCGGCTTCACGCTGACCGTCGTCGGTCTCCTCCTGCTGCTGGTGCTCTCCCGCGAGCAGTCGGCCAACTGGACGTTCTGGCCCGGCCTGTTCCTCATGGGCTTCGGCGTGGGGGCAATGCTGACGGCGTCGGTCAACGTCGTGCAGTCGGCCTGGCCGGAGGGGGTCCAGGGCGACATCTCCGGCGTCTCCCGCAGCGTGAGCAACCTGGGGTCGTCGCTGGGCGTGGCCGTCGCCGGTTCCGTGCTCGTCGCCGCCGCGAGCGGCACCCCGTACGGCACCTCGCTCGTGGTGCTCGGCGGCTTCGCCCTGGTCGGGTGGGTCGCCGCGTTCCTGCTCCCCCACCAGCGGAGGCGGCAGCCCGCCTCCTGACGGGTTGCCGCCCGGCCCGCGGCGGGCGGAGGTGGGCTCGTCAGGGGAGGTGGGGCTCGTCAGGTGGGGACGTCGTCGTACGTGCCCGGCCCCGTCGTCCGCACCTCGATCAGGTCCAGCCCCAGGCTGCGCAGCCGCTGGAGCACCCCGTGCAGGCCCGGCTGGTCGGTCGGCTCGGTGCGCAGGATGGTCAGGGGCGGCTCCTCGCCGAGGTCCTCGGCGCCGATCTCGTCGAGGAGGTCGGCCGGGACGGGCCCGCGCACGCGCAGCTCGTACACCTGTCGTCCCATCGCGGCTGCTCCTTCCGCCGGGACACCGTCTGGCGGAGGCGTCGGATCCGGTGCCGAGCCTGCCGCCGGAGCGCACCCGGGGGCCTCCCCCTCGGGGGATGATGTGGCCTCTGGTCCGCGCCGCGACGGCGACGACCGTGGTCCGCGAGGCGCACCGGTGCGCCGGTGAGCGCAGGAGTGGGCCGCCACAGGGCCGGGGTGGGAGCCGCGCCGGCCGTGACGCGGTCAGCCCACGGGCTGCGCGCCGGCCCGCTCCTCGGCCTCGAGCGCGTCGAGGGCGGCCACGAGCGCCTGCACGGGGATGTGGCCGGCCCCCACGAGCCGCCCGCCGGAGCGGCGCAGCGCCGCGGCGAAGGGCCTGGCCCACGCGTTCTCGTACACCAGCACGCCGGCCGCCGTCCCCGGGTCCAGCGCGGCCGCCGCCTCGGCGATGTCGTCGGGACCGAGCAGCCCGGACGCCGCCCCGTCGAACAGCGCCGCCTCCAGCACCTGCATGCGCTCGAGGTCGACGTGGCTGAGCGTCGTGACGGTCCCGTCGTGGTCCTTGCGCAGGAAGGCGAGGTCGAGGATGCGGATGATGCCCCGGTCGACCAGGTCGACGAGGAGCGGCAGGGCCTCACCGGTCATGCGGTCGGTCGGGAAGGCCACGACGAGGTAGTCGACCGGCCCCATCTCGTCGAGGTCGGGGGCGTGCTGGAGGTCTGCGGTCATGGCGCTCACCGTCCCCCCGCGCCCGCCCCGCGCCCCTCACCCGGCCCGGACGATCCGCGCGGCCGACGCGCGAGGGTGCCCGCCCCGGACGGGGACGGGCACCCTCGGACGAGCGGTCAGCGGTAGTAGCCCTTGAGCTCCTTGCCGTGGACGACGATCGCGTAGATCACGACGACGTCGATCGTGATCATGATGACGGACCAGACCGGGTACGCGGCGAGGAACGCGAGGTTCACCAGCGCGCTCAGGAAGGCCACGATCACGCCGACGACCCGGGCGACCATGTTGCCGGCCAGGAGCCCCAGCCCGGCGAGGACGCCGACGACGCCGACGACGACGTGGACCCAGCCCCACGTGTTGTAGTCGACGTTCACCACGAGGCCCTCCCGGCCCACGAGGTAGAAGCCGTCGTCGAACAGGGCGACGAGGCCCTCGATGATCTGGAAGGCCCCGAGCATGATCAGCATGACGCCGGCGAACACCACCCAGCCGGCCCACGCCGTGGGGGCCGGGCCGTAGGGCTGGTCGACGTCGGAACTGCTGCGGTGCGAGGTGTCGGTCATCAGCTGTCCTCCTCGAACGGACCGGTGCGTGCCCGCGTGGTGGTGGTGATCGGCACTGTGCTGCGCCCGCGACCGCCCCGGCATCGTCCGCCGCGCATGATCGGGCTCCCCCGCACGGCGGGGTCGGGCGCCCGCCCTCAGCCGGCCGGCCGCGGGTCGGGCCGCGGCGGCCCGGCCCGGCGCAGGGGGACGACGCGGGCACCACCGGTCCCGGGATCGCCCTGCGGCTCGTGCCGGGCGGGGGCCGGCCGGCGGGGCGGCACGTCGTCGCACCGGCGGATCTCCAGCACCTCGACGTCCCGCGCGGTCAGCCGGTGGACGACCTCGGGGAGGTCGCGGTCGGCGGGTACGCGCAACCGGTACACCGTGCGGCGCGGCACGGCGGTGGGGCTCACGGGCACCCGGAACGTGGCGAGCGCGGCCGGCCCGACCACCGTCGCGACCCGGAGCTCGAACCGGACCCGTGTCCTCGCCATCGGCCCGCTCCCTCCGCCGCACCTCCACGACGGCACGACCCTGCCCGGCCCCGCGCCCCGGCCGCCTCCCCCACCGCGCATGAGAGGGGCCGGCGTCAGAGGATGCCGCGCTCCCTGGCCCGTCGGACGGCCTGGTTGCGCCGGGTCACCGCGAGCTTGCGCAGGATGCTGCGGATGTGCGTGCGGACCGTGTTCACCGAGATGAACATCGTCGCCGCGATCTCCGCGGTGGACAGCATCTCCGCGAGGTGGCGCAGCACCTCGAGCTCCCGCTCGCTGAGCTCCTGGACGACGTCGGGCGTCTCCTGCCGCGCGCGGTCGGCGCCCCGGGTCCGGGCCGCCCCGCCGGTCACGGCGGGGTTCAGCCACTCGCCGAGGCCGTGCAGCCGCGGGTGCGAGCGCAGCAGCACCCGCACCTGGGGCGGGGTGTCGAGGAACGGCCAGCGGAGCAGCTCCGGCCGCGCCAGGTCGAGCGCGTCGGCGAGCTCCTCGGCGGCGGCCGGCGCGCGCCCGGCCTCCATCAGCTGGCACGCGCGGACGACGAGGGAGTCGACCACCGCGGCCAGCGGGCCCGAGCGGTCCTCCGGCGCCGGCTCCCCGGCCGCCTCCCCCGAGAGCAGCTCCACCGTCGCCCGCAGGCGCCGTCCCCACGGCTCGTCCCCGCCCGCGTCGGCGAGGATCCGCAGCCCCTCGCGGACGTGGCCGCGGGCGACGGCGAGCCGGACCACCTCGGTGACCACCTGCTCCGCGACCCACCGCGGCAGCCGGGCCCCGCGCAGGTGCGGTTCCAGGCACGCGGCGGCCGGGTCGTACTCGTGCCGCAACCGCAGCAGCTGGCACTGCAGGACGGCCAGCAGCGGGTCGAGGACCACCGCCCCCGGGTCGGGCCTCCGGGCCCGTGCCCGCCCCAGCCACTCGCGCGCCTCCACCAGCGAGTACCGGCGCAGGTGCACCCAGGCCAGCGCGGTCGCCGCGGCCGGCTCGCGGTCGGGCTCGTCCCGGCCCTCCTCGGCGGCGAGCGCGTCGGCCTCCGCGGCGAGGTGCGCGGCGCGCTCGAGGTGCCCCTGCAGCGCCTCCAGCAGCGCCACGTGCGCGACGGCGCGGCCGCGCAGCTGCCGGGCCGAGGCCGTCGCGGCGGCGGCCGCCGCGGCGCGCAGCCCGGCGAGGACCTCCTCGGCGGCGGCGTCGGTGCGCAGCGCCGCGAACGCCCGCTGGCCGCTGATCAGCGCGAGGCACTCCCGGCGCTCCCGGCGGTCCGGGTCGGGCAGCAGCGCGACCAGCGCCGCGGCGGCGTCGGCCCGCGCGACCACGGCCGCCGGGTCGGTGTCCCCCCCGTCCTGCGCGAGGAGGCAGGTGAGCGCCGCCGACACGCGCAGGGCCGGCCGGTCGCCCCCGTCCCGCGCGGCGGCCGCGGCCCGCAGATCGGCCGGCCGGGGCGTCCGGCCGGCCGCCAGCGCGGTGGCCGTCCGGATGACCGCGGCCTCCGGTCCGGGGAAGGCGGCCGGCAGCGCCTGCAGCCCCCGCAGCGCGGGGTCGCCCCCGTGCGCCAGCACGCGCGTCACCTGGAGGTCGTCGACCAGGAGGTGGACGACGAACGCCCAGTCCTCCGCGGCCATCGCGTGCTCGACGGCCTCGGCGGAGCGGCCGGCCTCGGCGTACGCGGCGGCGCACGCCCGGTGGAGGCGGGCGACCTCCCCCGGGCGCTCGTAGGCCAGCTGCGCCTGCAGCATCTCGCGGAACAGGGGGTGGATGCGGAAGCCCCCGGGCGCCTCGGCCGACTGCTCGACGAAGGCGTTCGCGTGGGCCAGCCCCGTCAGGATGCGGCGGGCGTTGGGCCGCCCGCCGAGCCGGTCCACGAGGTCGGGCGTGAGCTCGTCGGTCACGCTGGTGCGCAGCAGGAAGCGGCGCACGCCGGCGGGCTGCCGCGCGAGCACCTCCGCGAACAGGTACTGGGCCACGCTGCCGTCGTCGCGCGCCAGCGACGTCACCAGGTGCTCGGCCGGCACGCCTTGTTTGAGCGGCGCGGCGGCGAGCCGGAGGCCCACCGCCCAGCCCTGCGTCTCCGCGCACAGGGCTCGGGCCACGGCCGGCGACACGGGGACGCCCATGGCGGCGAGGAGCTCGCGGGTCTCCTCCGCGGTGAAGGCCAGCTGGTCGCCGCGGACCTCCGACAGCGTGCCGGCCAGCCGGTAGCGGTGCAGCGGGAGCGGCGGGTCGGCCCGCCCGCAGATCACCAGCCGCAGCCGGCCGCCGGCGTGCTGCAGCAGCAGGTCCAGACCGGCGGCGATCGACCGGTCGGTGAGGTGGTCGGCGTCGTCCAGGACGAGGACCACCGGCTGCGACGCGGCGGCGAGGTCTGCCGCCAGCTGCGGCACGAGCCAGGCGGGGAGCGGTTCGCCGGGGACGAGATCCGGCGTCCGGAACAGGGGGACGCCGGCGTCGGCCAGCGCCCTGACGACGTAGCTCCAGAAGGTGGCCGGGTCGTCGTCGTACTCGTCCAGGGTGATCCAGCCGGCCGGCCAGCCGACGCCGCCGGCCCGCAGCCACGACGCGGCCAGGACGGTCTTGCCCGAACCGGCCGGGCCGCTGAGCAGCGTGAGGGAGGTGCGCTGCACGGCGCGGCTCAGCACCCCGAGCAGCCGCTCGCGCGGCACCGTGGCGTGCGCCAGGTCGGCGGGCTCCAGCTTCGAGGCCAGCAGCGCCGGCCCTCCGCGCCACGTCTCGGCGATCTCCCGGACCGGCTCCTCCCTCGCCGACAGCCTGGTCATGCGGTGCCCTCCAGGTCGCTTCCCCCGCGCCTTCTCGGACCTCGCGAAACGCTCCGGTTCCCGTAGGAGCCTGCCGAGCCGGGCGGCCCCGGGGTCAGAGGCGAAGGTCCTCCGGCCCGGCGGCGACGGACTCACCCCCCGCGGACGAGGGGAGCCCGGGCCGCGGCGGCGATCCTGACCGGTGGCGACCGATCGGGAGGCCCGGATGAACCTGCCAGCGCGGTGCGGCCCACCGTGGCCGTGAGCCCGGAGCAGCCGCAGGTCCGGCCGCTCGTCGCCGGGCGCCCGGACCCCACCCCCGTGGACGACGTCGTCGACGGCGCCCTCGCGGTCCTGGCCGTCGCCGCCGCGCTGGTGCGCTACGCGGCCGAGACCGCCGCACGCGGCCACCGGTCCCGCCTCCCCCGGCTCCCCTCGGTCCACGCGACGCTCGGCGGCCCGCTCGGCCGGGTGCTCGCGCACCCGGTGTCGGCGGCCGTCCGGGCGCTGTCGGCGGTCGCGGACGTGGCGGTGCCCGAGGTGACCCGGGCGGTCCTCTCCCGCCTCGACGTCACGGCGCTCGTCCGCGAGCACGTCGACCTCGACCGGCTGGCCGCGACGCTGGACGTGGACGCCGTCGTCGCCCGCGTCGACGTCCAGGGCATCGTCGACCGCGTCGACGTCCAGGGCATCGTCGACCGCGTCGACGTCCAGGGCATCGTCGACCGCGTCGACGTCCAGGGCATCGTCGACCGCGTCGACGTCCAGGGCATCGTCGACCGCGTCGACGTCCAGGGC
>NZ_JBJGYO010000048.1:0-13613 GCF_054050035.1 Geodermatophilus sp. SYSU D00815
CTCGACCTCTGCCGGAGGTCGAGGCGAGGTGCCGCCGGTCAGGGGGTGTGCTCCAGCAGGCCGAGCCGCTCGAGCACGCCCACCAGGTACAACCGCCGCGTGCGGGTCAGCTCCGGCACCTTGCACCACCCGGCCCCGGCCACCTGGGCCATCCGGCCGAGCGCCCGGTCGACCGCGGCCCGGGCCTCCTCGGGCAGCTGCGCGTACACCGCGACGAGCTGCCCGCCCGTGAGCTCGGGCAGGCTCGGCCCGGCGGGGGCCGGCACGTCGGCCCGCTGCGCGGCAGGGGAGGCGGGCACCGGCGCGCGGGGCGCGGGAGCGACCGCGATCGGCCGGTCGGGCTGCGGCGCGGGGCCGCCGCGGGCCAGCAGCCGGCGCAGGTAGGCCCCGGGGTTCTTGATCTCGGCGAAGCGCGTGGAGATCTCCCGCAGGGCGGCGTCGAGCACGCCGGGATCGGCGGTGCGGACCACCGTCTCGGCGTCGAACACGCCCCACTGCCCGAGCAGCGCGACGACGTCGCCGGTCGGCAGGCCGGCGACGACGTCGGGGACCGGCCGACCGGGCGCGACCGACGGCGGCGTCAGCCGCGCGTCGGTGGTGGAGGGGGATGGATGGTCTTCATCCATCCCATCTCCATGACGGTGACTGCGCGCACCGGTGTCGCGGGACCTGCCACCGGTGCGGCCTGCGGCTTCGTGCCTGGTGTCGGATCCGCCGACACCGGTCGACGTGGTGTCAGGTTCTGCGACACCGGTTGCCCGGGAACCGGTGTCAGGTCCCGTGACGCCGGTGGACGGCGCACCCAGCGCCCGGTCACTGTGCGTGAGCGACTGCCGGCGCTCGACCGCTCGGTACAGCTCGGGGCAGAGCACGTACCGGCCACGGCCGAACCGGTCGGCGCGGCCGCCGATGCCCCGGGCCTGCTCGCGGTCGAGGAAGCCGGCCTGCTCGAGCTGGGTGACCATCTCGCCGGCCTTCTGCCGGCTGCAGCCGAGCTGGTCGGCGAGCTTGGTGGCGTTGGTGTCCACGACCAGGCGGTAGCCGTCGTCGCCGGCCATGCAGATCAGCGTGAACAGCGCCGAGAACAGCTTGACGCCCAGGGCGCGCTGCAGCTGCAGGGCGGCCTCGGGCACGACCGTCACCTTCAGCCCGCCACCGGGTGCGATCCCGTCGGTGGTGTACGCGGCGATGGTCTTGGTGACCTCGAAGACGAGCGCCGGCCGGGCAGCGGTCGGCGCACTGGCCCCCTGGGGCGGGGGAGGGGGAGGAGTCATCGTTCGGCGGCTCTCCGGGGGCAGGACTCGGACACCGGTGTCGCGAAACCTGACACCGGTGCCGTGGGAACAGCACGACAACCCGGCGGACCGCTGCTAGCCTTGTGGCGTCCATTCCGGAGGCTCTCGCAGGCCGTCGGGCGTGCACGTGGCATCAGCTGGCAGGCTGGTGCCACGTCGTGTTTCTGGGGTCTGTCAGCGCACGGCGCGCCTCCCGCGGGTGTCGGGCACGGTCAGGCGGCCACGTCCGTGACGATCTCCGGCACGCTCAGGGCGGTCACCAGCAGCGAGGCCACCGGCACCGGGTAGCGGCGCAGGTAGTCGGCCAGGCCACCGGCGTCGTCCAGCAGCTCGACGTCGCCGTCGGCGTCCACGACGACCAGCCCGTTCCAGCCCGGCAGCAGCCGCTTGCGCTTGAGCCGCAGCGCGTCGCTGAGCCGGCGCAGCTGCTCGCCGCGGACCCCGAGCCGGTGCGCCGCCATGGCGAAGCGCGCGACGGCCAGGTCGCTGGTCGAGTAGAGGACCGGGCGGGTGTCGCCCCGCCGGCGCCGCTGCTCGGCGCCGAGCACGCCGGCGCGCTCGAAGGTGTCCAGCTCGGTCGCCGTCAGCCCGAGGTCCTCCTCGACCTGGGCCCGGGTGTAGAAGCCGGGTTCGCGCGAGGTGCGGCGGGCGCGGGCGGGCGCCGCGGAGCTGGTCGCCACGGGACCTCCTCGAGTTACACGCTGGTGATTTCGACACCTGGATCCTGGCACGGCCCGGGAGGGACGGGCGCACGACTCGCGGGGTCCGTCCCGGGAGTTTCGCCGGCCGGTCCCATTCGCCCCACTCGCGGGGTGGACCCCCCGAGCGGGGAGAACCCCGACGTGGGGCTCGCGGGATGATTTGCGCAAGCGGAGCGACAACCGCGTTTGCGCAAAGTCACGCGGGAACCACCCCCCGAGTTGCGCAAACGGAGGGCCGGGCTCCTGCGGGCCCTCGATCGACGGTAACCATCCGACGCGCCTGCTGACGCGCTGCTTTGCCCCGACCGCGGAACTCGCGGCATGCTGTTGCGCAACCAGTGCGGCACGGGGGTTTGCGCAACATGACGGAACGGCCGACCCGGGACCGTGGCGTCCCTGGCCTCGACGGCGACTTCCTCACCGTCGAGCAGGTCGCCGAGCTGCGCCGGGTCACCCCGGCCGCCGTCCGTGCGCAGCTGCGCGCCGGCACCCTGGTGGGGGAACAGGTGCGGCAGGGGCAGCGGACGGTCTGGCGGATCCCCGCGAGCGCCGTCCGGCGGTACCTGGGCACGGCGGGAGGTCCGTCGCCGGCGGCGGAGCGTGCTCGGCCGAGGCGCCCCTCCACCCCGCCCACCCCGGCGCGGCCGCCGGCGCCCGTGCCCGAGCCGCAGGCGCCCCCGGCCGACGCCGAGCCGATCCGCCCGGACACGGCCGCCGCCGGGCGGGTGGCGGCCCTCGAGGTCGAGGTGCGCCGGTTGCGCCGCCAGCTGTCGGCCGTGGCCGAGGCCCACCGCCGGCTGCTCGACGCCGTGACCGCGGACCTGGCCGACGACGCGCGCTAGCGGTGGTCGGCCCAGCCGCCCGCCGACCCGGCTGGGGGAGGAGGCCCCCCACATTGGGGGCGGTGGTGACCGTGCGTCAGGGCCATCCTTCGCAGCAACAAGTGCATCGTGCGGCCGGGGGGCTCCAGATGGATGACGTGAACAGCATCGTGCGCATGCTCGAGACGAACGCGGCACCGACCGTGGCCGTGCTCCAGTCGGCCTCGGAGGCGCTCCGGCAGCAGACGTCGCCACGGCCGCCCGCGGTGGTCGCCGCACGGTGGCGCGTGGCGGTCCTGCTGGAGAAGCTCGGCGGCTGACCCGCCTCTTACCAGCCCAGAGCCCCGCCCGGGAGCGTCCCGGGCGGGGCTCTTCCGCGCGCCCGGGGGTGGTCGGCGCCCCGGGCGCTTCCGGACGCGGGCGTCCGTCGACGGCTCCGCCGCCGCGCGCGCCACCAGGGGTGCCGGCGACACCGGGGGCTACCCGGGGTGTCCCCCCTGCTGAGGGGGAGACCCGGCCCCATGCCGTGGGCTGGCGGTGGCAGAGAGTGAAGAACCAAGCTCTGGGGTATTCCCCGACCTGGCACCGGCCATCACGGGGGTCTGAGTCCTTTGGGAGCCCCGATGATCCGGGTACTGGTCGTCGACGACCACCCGCTCGTGCGTGACACGCTCTCCGACCTGCTCACCGCGGCCGGCGGCATCGACGTCGTCGGGCAGTGCGCCGACGGCAGCGAGGTCGCCGAGGCGGTGGAGCGGCTGCGGCCCGACGTCGTGCTGATGGACCTGCAGATGCCGCGCATGGACGGGTTGACCGCGGCCCAGGGCGTGCTCGCGTCCCATCCGGAGGTGCGGGTCCTCATCCTGACCGGCGGGCTCACCCCCGCCAGCGCCCGCGAGGCCCGGAGGATCGGCGTGGCGGGCTACCTGCTCAAGGACGACGACCCGGCCGAGATCCCCGAGCACGTCCGCGCCGTCGCCGCCGGCGGCACCGCCTGGCACCCGCGCGTGGCGCCGCTGCTCGAGGCCGACGACCCGCCGGGCAGGCCCGTGCCCGCCGGTTCGCCGCCCCACGTCGACGGCTGTCCGCCGCGGCTGCGCCGGTCGGGGTGACCCGGCCGCCCACCGCTGCCGCTCAGCGGGTCTCCCACCGTGGTTCGTCGTGGCCGGCCGGCACGGGGCCGCGCGCCCAGACCGGGGAGCCGGGGGGCGCGACCGCCGTCACGGGGCCGCCCGGGGACGGCAGCTCGACGAGGTACGGCGTCGGGTCGCCTTCGCCGTCGTCCCTGCTTTCGTGCCCACCGCGGGTGGCCAGCAGCCAGTGCGCCGTCTGCGCCAGCGACAGCTCGGCGTGCCACACCCCGCCCTCGTCCCGGCGGCGGGCGAGCCCGCGCAGCGCCGCCGCGGCGGCGAGGTGCCCGGTGGCGTGGTCCAGGGCCTGGGCCGGCAGCGCCCCCGGTCCCTCCCTGGTCGCGTACGTGACGGCGATCCCGGTGGCCGCCTGCACGAGGGAGTCGAACCCGCGCCGCTGCCGCCAGGGACCCGTCGGCCCCCATGCGCTCAGCCGCACGACGACCAGGTGGGGGTGGCGCTCGGCGAGGGCGGTGGGGGAGAGGCCGTACGCGTCGAGCGCGCCGGGGCGGTAGCCCTGGACGACGACGTCGGCGGTTCCCAGGAGCTCCTCGAGGGTGGCCCGGCCGCTGACGGAGGCGAAGTCGAGCACCGCGTGCCGCTTGCCCGGGCCGGTGTCGAGGAGCGCGCCGGGATCCTCGGGCAGCCGCGGGCTGTCGATGCGGAGGACGTCGGCGCCGTGCGAGGCCAGCGTGCGCGTGGCCACCGGTCCGGCGATCACCCGGGTCAGGTCCAGGACGCGGACCCCCTGCAGGGCCGTGTCCCGAGCCGGGCCGTCGGCGATGCGGTCGAGGGAGAGCAGGGGCAGCGCGGCGAGGGCCCGGCCCTGCGGGGAGTCCGCCCAGGAGCGGGGCGTGCGGACGGCGGCCGCGACGCCACCGGCCTCGACGATCGCGGTCTCGAGGGGCTCGGCGTCCATGGTCGCCGCGGTCGCGCCGGGGTCGTCCTCCCCGAGGACCGCCAGCGCGGCGCGGCGGTGGTGCGGGTAGTTCGCGTGCAGCCGCAGCCAGCCGTCCCTGGTGCGCCAGAAGCGGGACAGCGGGGCGAAGCCGGCGCCGGCGGGTCGTCCGCCCCGGCGGACGTAGCGCTCGCTGCGGAACGCGAAGCCGACGTGCCGGGCGTCGAGGGCGACGGGATCGGGCCGCCCGGCGAGGTCGCGCGCGGCGACCAGCTGCGCGAGCACCGCGCCGACGGCCAGGTCGCCGACCGCGAGCGGTCCGTCGAGCCCGGTCGCCCCGGAGACCTCGACCGCGCGGGGCGGGGGCGGGCCGCCGGCCAGCGCCCGCCACGCGGTCTCGAACAGCGAGGGGTACGCGAGCACGCCCGACCTTCGCCGGTCGGGACCCGACGGCGCCAGTGGCCGGCGGGCCAGGAATCGTGGGGATCGCGCCACCACGGACGCCGGTGGTCGCCGCCCCTGCCGCCCCCGCCGCGGGTGCGACGGGGGCGGCCAGGGGGCGGGTCAGACGACCATGCCGCGGCAGGAGCTGGAGCAGTCGAGCCTCCAGATCGAGCTGCCGAGCGCGGCGAACCGCGCCGAGGTCATCAGCCGCTCGCCGTTCGGGCCGGGCACCGTCGCCCGGCCGCCACCGGCCGGCGTCGGCGTCGCCGTCCCAGGGGTGGCGCTCCCCGGGTCGGACGGCGTCGAGGTCGCCGGGTTCGACGGCGTCGAGGCGCCGGGGGTCGAGGTGCCCGGGTTCGACGCCCCGCCGGTGGCGGCATCGACGTAGGTGAGGCCGGCGGTGAGCACCGAGGACGCGGTGCCGTCCGCGCTGAACACGAACACGTCGTAGCCGCCGGCCACCCGGGCGGGAGCGGTGAAGGTCAGGCGCGTCGTCGACGAGCTCGTGACGGTGGCGGCGGCGCTGCTGCCGATCCGGACACGGGCTCCCGCGGGGATGGCCTCGCCGGTGATGGTGACCGTGCTGCCACCGGCGGCGCTCACCCGGGCCGGGCTGATGGAGGTCAGCCGGAACGCGCCCTCCGCGGGGTAGGTCCTGCTGCCGCCCAGGTCGGGTGCCGAGCCGCCGGGGTTGCTGCCGCCGGACGACGGGTTCGACGGGGTCGGGGTGCTCGGCGTGGAGCTGCCCGGCGGGGACGAGCCGGGGTTCGCCGGCGCCGACGTGGTCGGGGTCGAGGTGCCCGGACTTGAGCTACCAGGGGTCGACGTGCCCGGGGTCGAGGTGCTCGGGGTCGGCGGGGTCGACGTGCCCGGGGCGGACGTGCCCGGGGCGGACGTGCCCGGGGCCGACGTGCCCGGCGTCGACGGGGTCGAGGTGCCCGGGCTCGACGTGCCGGGCGCATAGGTGCCCGGCGTCGGGGTGCCCGGGGTCGACGTGCCCGGGGTCGACGTGCCCCGCGTGGACGGGTTCGACGGGGTGGGGCTGCCCGGGGTGGTCGGCACGTCCTCCGACACGATGAGCGGGGCGGCGTGCGCCGGGCCCAGCGCGGCGCCGTCGAGGTAGAGCTGCGCGGTGAGCACGTAGCGGCCCACGGCCAGCGTCGTCGTCGGGTCGAGCGTCACCGTGCCCAGACCAGGGCGGCTGCCCAGGGAGTAGGTGGCCACGCCCTCGTCGTCGGTGGGGGCCGTGATGCCGCCGAGGGACACGGCGTGCCGGGTGAGCGCGTGGACCTGGCCCTCGTGCTCCATGCCCAGGCCGAGCTGCACCGAGTAGGTCCCGGCGTCCCCGGCTCCGCTCACCACCACGGTCGGGGCGACCGAGCCGGGCTGCTGGACCATCCCGGTGAACGTGTACGCGACGTCCGCGGCCGCGCCGCCGAGCGCGGCCAGCGACAGCCGTCCGCCCGAGACCGACTTGCCGGCGAACGCCGGCACCGGCACCACGTCGGCCATGATCGCGGCCGTGATCTCCGCGGCGGACGCCGTCGGGTCGTGAGCGGCGTGGAGCGCGGCGGCCCCGGCGACGTGCGGGGCGGCCATGGAGGTGCCGCTCATCAGCCAGTACCCGCCGTCGTTCTTCGGGGCGAGGACCAGGTGGCCCGGCGCGAACAGGTCCACCGTGGTGGCCCCGTAGGCCGACGAGCTGCTCACGCCGTCGGCGGCGGTGCTGTTGCCCACGGTGAGCAGGTTCGGCGCGTCGAGGCTGGCCGGGTAGTACAGGGTGGTGTCCCGGTTGCCCGCGTCGTTGCCGGCGGCGGCGACGACCACGGTGCCCTTGCTGTTGGCGTAGTCGATCGCCGCCTTCAGGATGGTCGACGCGCCGGTGCCGCCCCAGGACGCGTTGACGACGTCGGCGCCGTGGTCGGCGGCGTACCGGATGGCCTGCGCACCGAGGGCCAGGTCGACGGATCTCCCGCCACCGATGACCAGCGGCATGATCGTGACCCCGGGCGCGACGCCGGCCGAGCCCTGGCCGTTGCCGGCGCGGGCGCCCAGGATGCCGGCCACGCCGGTGCCGTGGCCGTTGTCCTCGCCGGCGTTGGTGATGTCGGCGTTGTTCTTGTAGAAGTTCCAGCCGTGGCAGTCGCCGGCGTAGCCGTCGCCGTCGGTGTCGCCACCGCCGCAGGCCTCGGCCGGGTTCGTCCAGAGCGCGCCCTGCAGGTCGGGGTGGCTGGTGATCTGGCCGGTGTCGATGACCGCCACGACCGTCCCGGCGCCCGTGCCGGCGCGCCAGCCGGCGGGGGCGGCGACGTCGGCGCCGGCGACACCGGTCTGGTTGTAGGAGTTGGTGCCGGTGTTGGCCAGGTTCCAGCCGTAGGAGGACCAGAAGGGGTCGCTGACCGGGGCGGCGAACACCTGGCCGGGCTCGGAGACGCTGACCTCGGCACCGGGCAGCGCGTCGCGCACAGCGGCGGGGGTGATGCCGTCGCCGGCCACGAGCACCGAGCCGTCGAACAGCGGCTGGGCGTGCGCGACGCCGTCCACCGCCTCCAGCGCGCTCACGTGCGCGGTGGCGTCGCCGTCCGGCACGGTCACGACGAGCCGGGTCAGGCCGTCACCGGGGCCGAAGCTGCCGTCGGCGACCTCGATCGCGGGCGCGGCGAACGCCGTGTCGACGACGGCCGCGCCACCGAAGCCCACCGCGGCTGCGGCGGCCACCGCGATGGCCTTGCCTCGGCGCGTCCCGGCGAAGCGGGAACGCCGACCCCCGTTGCTCCGTGCAGTCACTCGTCTCTTCCTGTCCGCGCGGTGAGATGGCCCGAGAGGGGCTCTCTGGATCCGTCGGCACGGACGATGCGGTTCCGGATAGCCCGTTCGGGGGCTCTTGCGCAGTGCAGATCACGCTCGGTGATCGAGGCGTGCGGAATGGCCGGACGGCCGGAGATCCCTGGTCCGACCGATCGCCGTGCTCGCGGTGCTCGCCGCGCTCGTCGTCGTGGCGCCGGCGTCGTGGCCGGCGTTCGACGAGGGCGGTCCCGCCGCGGTAGGACATCCCTCCTCTCCCCGTCGGCGTGACGGCGGGGCGCGAGGAGGTGCACTGCGGATCCGGTGGCCGCTGGCGCGAGGTGCAGCTGAGCGGGCCGGAGACGCGGTCAGCCGGGGACCTGGCGGCGAGCGTCGGCCTGCCGCAGGAGGCGTGCGCCGCGCGGAGCCTGCTCGACCGGCGCCGTGTGTGCAGCGGCGTCCGGGTCGCCGGAGGACGGGTCTTCCTGTACGTGCGGTTCGACCGGTCGCTCAGGCTCTGGTGACGGGGTTCGCGGTCCCCGCGACCCCGGGCCGACGACGATCGCCCGACGGTGCGGGGACGACGCAGCCCCCGCCGGGGGGACCCTGGCGGGGGCTGCGCGAACGTGCAGGTCAGGGGCGGTACCGCCCCGGTGGATCAGATGTCGTAGTACATCGCGAACTCGTGCGGGTGCGGGCGCAGACGGATCGGGTCGATCTCGTTCTCCCGCTTGTACTCGATCCACGTCTCGATGAGGTCGGGGGTGAACACCCCGCCGTCGATCAGGTACTCGTGGTCGGTCTCCAGGTTGTCCAGGACCGCGTCGAGCGAGGCCGGGACCTTCTCGATGCCGAGGGCCTCCTCCGGCGGCAGCTCGTAGAGGTCCTTGTCCACCGGAGCCGGCGGCTCGATCTTGTTCTTGATGCCGTCGAGGCCGGCCATCATCATCGCCGAGAAGGCGAGGTACGGGTTGGCCGACGGGTCGGGCACGCGGAACTCGATGCGCTTGGCCTTGGGGTTGTCGCCCGAGATCGGGATGCGGCAGCAGGCCGAGCGGTTGCGGGCCGAGTAGACCAGGTTGATCGGGGCCTCGTAGCCGGGCACCAGCCGGTGGTAGCTGTTCACCGTCGGGTTGGTGAAGGCCAGCAGCGACGGCGCGTGGGCCAGCAGGCCGCCGATGTAGTGGCGGGCGGTGTCGGACAGGCCCGCGTAGCCGGTCTCGGCGTGGAAGAGCGGCTCGCCGTCCTTCCAGAGCGACTGGTGGCAGTGCATGCCGGAGCCGTTGTCGCCGAACAGCGGCTTGGGCATGAAGGTGACGGTCTTGCCGTGCGCCCAGGCGGTGTTCTTGATGATGTACTTGAACAGCATCAGGCTGTCGGCCGCGCGCAGCAGCGTGTCGAACTTGTAGTTGATCTCGGCCTGGCCGCCGGTGCCCACCTCGTGGTGGCCCCGCTCGAGCTCCAGCCCGGCCGCGGTCAGGTTGGACATCATCGTGGCGCGCAGGTCGCTGTAGTGGTCGAACGGCTCGACGGGGAAGTAGCCGCCCTTGGGGCGGGTCTTGTAGCCGAGGTTCGGGCCACCGTTCTCGCCGGTCAGGGCACCGCTGTTCCACGACCCCTCGACCGAGTCGATGTGGTAGTAGCCCTCGTTGATCCCGGTGCTGTGGCGGATCGAGTCGAAGATGTAGAACTCCGCCTCGGGGCCGAAGTAGGCGGTGTCGGCGATGCCGGACGACGCGAGGTAGGCCTCGGCCTTCTTCGCCACGTTCCGCGGGTCGCGGCTGTAGGCCTCGCGGGTGATCGGGTCGTGGATGAAGAAGTTGACGTTGAGCGTCTTGTGGGTCCGGAACGGGTCCACGAAGGCGCTGTTGGCGTCGGGCAGCAGCAGCATGTCCGACTCGTTGATCGCCTGGAAGCCGCGGATCGACGAGCCGTCGAAGCCGAGGCCCTCGGAGAACGTGTCCTCGCCGAACGTCGACGCCGGGATGGTGAAGTGCTGCATGACGCCGGGCAGGTCGCAGAAGCGCACGTCGACGTACTCGACGTCGTTGTCGCGGATGTAGGCGGCGACCTCGTCGGGACTGTTGAACATCGATCCTCCGGTGGTGGGCGGACAGCCGGTGGCGACGCTACGAGCGGGGAGTTGCCCACGGGTGTCTCGGATGTTTCGGAGCCGTAACAAGGGCTCCGGCGTGTCGCCGAGGAGGAGTCTCCTCGTCCTGCGGAGCGCGGCTGCGCGCGGGTCCTACGCTGGCGGGCATGGTCAGGGACGCAGAGCCACCCTCTCAGGAACGCGTCCGCGGCGCAGCGCTGGGGCTGCCGGCGGAGGGCCCCGGGTCCCTGGCGCCCTTCAGCACCCGCGTCGTCCAGTACCTGGTCGACGCCATCGCCTCGGCGTTCCTCGCCGGCCTGTTCACCGCGCCCGAACTGCCGGGGCTGTGGAGCCTGGTCAGCTTCGCCGCGGTCACCGTGGTCACGCTGGTGCTGTTCGGGCAGACGCCGGGCATGCGGCTGCTCGGGTTGCGGATGGCGCACCCGCGCGAGGGGGAGCGGCTCGCGCCCTGGCGCGCCGTCGTCCGGACGGCGCTGCTGATCCTGCTGGTGCCCGCGCTGGTGGTCGACGCCGACGGGCGCGGGCTGCACGACCGCCTCACCCAGACCGCCGTCGTCCGGGTCTGATAAGCGGTCGACCTGCAGGCCGGACCCGATCGCGAACACCACCACTTGCGCCCGGTCGCGCGCCGGGGAGCTCGAGCATCGCCCGGCTCACGTGCGTGCGCACCGTCGGCGGGCTCACCACCAGCTCGGCGGCGATCTCGTCGTTGGACCGCCCGGTCGCCACCCAGGCGACGATCTCCCGCTCTCGATCTGCTGCGGGCGATCCGGGTGGTCGCCGCCAGCGCCTCGAACACGTGCTCGTGGAGCTCGAACGTCGTCAGGACGACGACCCGGACGGCGGCGAGGCCGCGGTCCCCCGCGATCCGGCGCAGCGCGGTCAGCCCGTCGGTCCCCGGCATCCGCACCTCCATAGGACGACGTCCGGCCGGGCCGCGCGCGCCAGGTCGACGCCGGCCGCGCCGTCGGCGGCCTCGCCGACCAGCTCGACGTCGGGCTCGCCCTCCAGCAGCACGCGCAGGCCCATCCGCACGAGCGCCTGGTCGTCGACGACGGCGACGCGGATCACGAGGGTTCCGCCCGTGACGGAACCTGCGGCGGCAGCCGCGCACGGACGACGAACCCGCTCCCGGGCGCCGGGCCGGCTTAGCCGCGGCCGGTGTCGCGCACCTCGACGACCAGCGCGCCGCCGGCGCGCCCGAGGCGCACCTCAGCGCCGGCGTGCTCGAGCACGTTGGTCAGCGACTCCTGCACGATCCGGTAGGCCGCGGCGCCGACGTCGGCCGGCACGCCGGGGCAGGGGTCGAGCTGCGCGCCGACCCGCTGGACCGGGCGCCGGCGATCGCGATGCGGTTCGCCGGTGACGACACCGTCGCCGTGGTCGACGACGGCCGCGCGGTGCGGCTGGACGCCGCCTCCTCCGTGGTGCCGCCCTTCACCCGCGAGCTGGTGGGCGAGGACGTCGACGTGCGGGAGATCCGCACCGTCGAGCGGTCGCTGGAGGAGATCTTCTTCGCGATGACGGGGAGGTGCGCGATGACCGCGCTGACCGGGAGCACCCGCGCGGAGCTGCTGCGGCTGTACCGGTGGCCTTCGCTGTGGGCGCCGATGGGGGCATGGCTCACCCTCAACCTGACCTTCGGGTGCCTGTTCGACTACATCGCCTACCGCACCGGTGACGACACGGCGGTGCCCGGCGGCATCCCCGCCGGGCAGCTGGTCGACGGGCTGCTGCCGCCGACCGCCCCGGTGACCCTGGTCCACGGCATGCCGCTGTTCGACGGCGCGCTGGTGATGATCATGGGAGCGCTGGTCGTCGGCAGCGGCTACGGCTGGGGCACCGGGAAGACGGTGCTCACCCGGGGCCCGGGTGGGGGACGGCGTTCCGCGGCACGCTGGTCGCGCTGTCGCTGCTCGTCCCCGGCCTGGTGCTGGTCTCGACGGCGGTCGACCGCGGCGTCCCGTCGGTGATCGCGGTCGTCGAGGGGCAGCCGGTCGACCTGCCCGGCGCCGGCGACCGGCTGGCGGCGCTCGGCACCGGCGCCTGCTGGTGCTCGGCATGTGGGCGGCGGCCGGGGTGCTGGTGGGCGTGCTGACCCGCAGCCCCGCGCTCGGTGTCGGCCTCGGCCTGGTCTGGGCGCTGGTTGTGGAGACCTGCTGCGCGAGCGGTGTGCTCGGCGCGCTCGCCGTCGTCACCGACCACCTGCCCGGCAGAACCCGCCCGGTGTGATCGACGTCCTCGGCGGCCCGGCCGCGTTCGGCCGGCTCGCGGACTACCTCGTCGGCTCCGCCGTGCTGGCCGTGGTGCTGGTGCGCCGCCGCGACGTCGCCTGACGGACGGCTCCCGGCGCCGGGAGCGGTGTGCTCAGCGGCGGCGGACCTGGCGCTGGCTGATCGTCATCTGCCGGCCACCCGGCAGCGGCCCGCCGGGAACCGGCATCTTGGGCCCGCCGAGGGCGCTCATCCGCCGGCGCAGGGCGTTGACCTCGCCGCCGTTGAGGTTCTTGGGCAGCTTCATCACGTGCGCCGACAGCTTGCGCAGCGGCACCTGGCCCTCGTCGTCGCCGACGACGACGTCGTAGATCGGGGTGTCGCCGACCACGCGGGCCAGCTTCTTCTTCTCCTGGGCCAGCAGGTTGCGCACGCGGTTGGGCGCGCCCTCGCCGACCAGGATGACCCCGGGCCGGCCGGTGACCCGGTGGACGGCGTCCAGCTGGGGGGTGCCGGCGACACCCGAGGTGACCTGCCAGTCGCCGCGCATGCCCTCGAGCACCCACGACGCGGCGCCGGGCTGCCCCTCGACCTGCTTGTAGGCGGTGCCCTGCGCCCGCCGGCCGAAGACGATCAGCGCCACGAGCGCCGCCAGCAGGATCGCGATCGGCAGGAACAGGAACGGGGAGTTCAGCAGGATCGCGATGACCTCGACGACGGCGAAGACCGCGACGAAGGTGATCAGCAGGATCCAGGGGAGCTTCGGGTCGTTCTTCCTGGTGAGCGTGTACGCCTGCTTGATCATGCCGAGCTGGCGGCCGAACCGCTTCAGCCGGCCGGGCTGCTTCTCGCCCTTGCCCTTGCCCGCCTTCGCGGCCTTGCCGGACGCGGGCGACGACCCGGTGGACGCAGCGCCGCGCCCCCGCCCGCCGGCCCCGGGGCCGCGGCCGGCCTTGCCGCCGGGTGAGGAGGTGTCCGTGGGCTTGCTGCGTGCCATGTCCCCAGGATAGGAGAAGGACCCCGGTGCCCCCCGCGCCGCGCTGACGCGCGCCGCGGGCCCCTGCACCGGGGCCGTTCCAGGAGCTCGGCCCCCCGCGCCGCGCTGACGCGCGCCGCGGGCCCCTGCACCGGGGCCGTTCCAGGAGCTCGGCCCCCCGCGCCGCGCTGACGCGCGCCGCGGGCCCCTGCACCGGGGCCGTTCCAGGAGCTCGGCC
>NZ_JBJGYO010000049.1:0-13558 GCF_054050035.1 Geodermatophilus sp. SYSU D00815
GTTGGGGGGTGGGGGCGTCGCCGCCGCGCCCCCCCCCCCCCCCCCCCCCCCCCCCCCCCGGCCCCCCCCCCCCCCCCCCCCCCCCCCCCCCCCCGGATCGGGGTGCTGGCACCATCGCCCGCGGCGCCGGCCGGCCGAAGCATCAGGGGCATGCCGACCGACGCCCCCGCCCGTCCCCGCGACTCCCACGTGCACGACCACGCCGAGCTGGCCCGGCAGGTGCGGGAGGCCGGCCTGCTGCGGCGCCGGCCGTCGGCGTACGCGCTGCGCGCCGCCCTGCTGGCCGCCGGGTTCGCCGGCGTCGCGGCCGCCTTCGTCCTGCTCGGCTCCTCGTGGTGGCAGCTGGCGGTGGCCGCCGGGCTCGGCGCGCTGCTCGCGCAGGTCGGCTTCCTCGCCCACGACGCCGCCCACCGGCAGGTGTTCGCCTCGCCCCGCGCGAACGAGCGGGCGGCCCTGGTGCTGTCGAACCTCGTGCTGGGCCTGAGCTCCGGCTGGTGGGCCCGCAAGCACGGCCGCCACCACGCCAACCCGAACAGGAGGGGCGCCGACCCCGACATCGCGCCCGACGTCGTCGTCTTCACGCCCGAGGACGGCGCCGCGGCCCAGGCCGCCGGGGGAGTCCGGGCGTGGGTGGCCGCGCGGCAGGGGTGGCTGCTGTTCCCGCTGCTGCTGCTCGAGGGGCTCGCCCTGCACCGCGGCGCCGTGCGCCACGTGCTGCGGGAGCGGCGCCCGGCCGAGGCGGTGCTGCTCGCCGTGCGGCTGGTCGGGCTCCCCGTCCTGCTGCTCGCGGCGCTGCCGGCCGGCCTCGCGGTCGCGTTCCTCGCCGTCCAGCTCGCCGTGTTCGGGCTGCTGCTCGGGGGCACCTTCGTCGTCAACCACGTCGGCATGCCGGTCGTGCCGCCCGACGTGCGCATCGACTTCCTGCGCCGGCAGGTGCTGGTCTCGCGCAACATCCGCGGCGGCCGCGCCGTCGACCTGCTCATGGGCGGGCTGAACCGGCAGGTCGAGCACCACCTGTTCCCGAGCATGCCGCGGCCGAACCTGCGGCGGGCGCAGCCGGTCGTGCGGGCCCACTGCGCCGAGAAGGGGGTGCCGTACACCGAGACCGGCCTGCTCGGGGCGTTCGGCGAGGTCGTGCGGTACCTGAACCGGGTCGGGATCGGCGCCCGCGCGCAGGCGCAGTGCCCGATGACCGCCGCGCTGCGGTCAGCCCGGTGACCGCACGACCTCGGCCGTGCGCGCGTCGGCGGGCAGGAACGCCTCGATGCTCACCTCCGCCGCGGTGAGGTCGACGGCGGTGCCGAACGTCGTCACCGTGCTGAGGAAGGACAGCTCGGCGTCCCCGGCGCGGATCCGCAGTGGGACGGCGATGCCGTCCGGCGGGCGCGGGTCCAGCCCGCCGGGCAGCAGCGACAGCTCGCGGTGCAGCGCCGCCAGCGCCGGGTCGCCGGAGAGCCGGGCCTCGCGGCCGAGGCGGTGCAGCACGTGCGCCCGCCACTGGGGCAGGTTGCGGATGCGCGGCGCCATCCCGTCGGGGTGCAGCGACAGCCGCAGCACGTTGACCGGCGGTTCGAGCAGCCGCGGGTCGACGCCGGCGGTGAGCAGGGCGACGCCGCGGTTGCCCGCGACGAGGTGCCAGCCGCGGTCGACGACGACGGCCGGGAAGGGGTCGTAGGCGGCCAGGACCGTGTCGAGCGCGGCGCGGACGGCGGCCATGTCGGGGGAGTCCAGCCCCCGGCGGCCGTAGACCGGGGCGTACCCGGCGGCGACCAGCAGCTCGTTGCGGGCGCGCAGCGGCACCTCGAGCTGCTCGGCCAGGTGCAGCACCATCTCGCGGCTGGGCCGCGCCCGCCCGGTCTCGACGAAGGACAGGTGGCGGGCCGAGACGCCGGCCTCGCTGGACAGGTCGAGCTGGGACAGGCGCCGGCGCTGCCGCCAGCTGCGCAGCAGGTGCCCCACCGGCGGCGACGTCATGGCGCCGACCGTAGGGGGCCGGTCGCCCCGCGTCGCTTACCTCGCAGGTAATCGACCCGCTTCCCCCGGCGGGCCACGGTTCTCCCAGCGCCGCCGGCCGGGCGGCCCGATCGAGAGGACGAACCGTGAGCGACTGGACCACCCTCGCCGAGCGCTACATCGCCGCGTGGAACGAGACCGACGACGAGGCCCGCCACGCCGCGGTGGCCGACCTGTGGACCGCCGATGCCCGCTACGTCGACCCGCTGGTGGACGTCAGCGGCGCCGACGGCATCGCCGCGACCATCGGCGCGGTGCAGCAGCGGTTCCCCGGCTTCGTGTTCCGGCTGGCCGGCCCGGTGGACGGCCACCACGACCAGCTGCGGTTCTCGTGGGAGCTGGGCCCGGCGGGGCAGCCGGCGCCGATCGCCGGCTCCGACGTCGCGGTCACCGACGGCAACGGCCGGCTCCGGACGGTGCTCGGCTTCCTCGACCGCGTGCCGCAGTCCTGATCCCACCGTTATCCCCAACAGAAGCGCCGCGTCGGTGGCGGCGATCAGGTCACCTGATCCCGACGGCTCCTCCCTCGTGGTGCGGCGCGGGGGAGGAGCCGTTACGGCGGGGGAGGACGCCCCGGGAGGGGGCCGGAAGACCCGCTCGTGAACGGCTATGCATGGCTGTGTATGGTCATGCACATGACAGGGCGGACGTGGACGGTCGGGGTCACCGGCGCCACCGGGTACGCGGGGGGAGAGGTGTGCCGGCTGCTGGCCGGGCACCCGAACCTGCGGCTGTCCGGGGTGCACGCCAATGCCAGCGCCGGCCGACGCCTGGGCGAGCTGCAGCCGCACCTGCTGCCCTTCGCCGACCTCGAGGTGCGGCCCAGCACCGCCGACGAGCTGGCCGGCTACGACGTCGTCGTCCTGGCGCTGCCGCACGGCGAGTCGGCCGCCATCGCCGCGCAGCTGCCCGACGACACCCTCGTGATCGACTGCGGCGCCGACCACCGGCTGAACGACCCGGCGGCCTGGGCCCGCTGGTACGGCGGCGAGCACGCCGGCACCTGGCCGTACGGCCTGCCGGAGCTCCCCGGCCGGCGCGAGCAGCTCAGGGACGCCCGGCGGATCGCCGTCCCCGGCTGCTACCCGACGTCGGTCACCCTCGCGCTGGCCCCCGCGCTCGCCGCCGGCCTGGTCGAGCCCGACGTCGTCGTGGTCGCGGCCAGCGGCACGAGCGGCGCGGGCAGGTCGGCCAAGCCGCACCTGCTCGGCAGCGAGGTCATGGGCTCGGTGAGCGCCTACGGCGTCGGCGGCGTGCACCGGCACACGCCCGAGATGGTGCAGAACCTCTCGCAGGCCGCCGGCGGGCCGGTCACGGTGAGCTTCACGCCGACCCTGGTGCCGATGAGCCGGGGCATCCTCGCCACCTGCTCGGCGCCGCTCACCCCGGGCACCGACGCCGAGGCCGCCCGCGCCGCCTACGCCAAGGCCTACGCCGACGAGCCGTTCGTGCACCTGCTGCCCGAGGGCCAGTGGCCCACCACGGCCCAGGTGCTCGGCGCCAACACCGTCGCGCTGCAGGTCGCCGTCGACCCCGACGCGGGCCGGCTGGTCGTCGTCGCCGCCGTCGACAACCTCACCAAGGGCACCGGGGGAGCGGCGGTCCAGTGCGCCAACCTGGCCCTCGGCCTGCCCGAGACCACCGGCCTCCCGGTCGTGGGGGTGGCGCCGTGAGCCGCGACCCCGACGCGCGGGTGGGCATCGCAGCGAGGCCTGCGAGCGAGGAGCGGAGCGAGTGCGGAGTGGAGCCGAAGTGAGCGTCACCGCGCCCGCGGGCTTCCGGGCCGCCGGCGTCGCCGCCGGGCTGAAGTCCAGCGGCGACCCCGACGTCGCGCTGGTCGTCAACGACGGCCCGGACGACGCCGCGGCCGCCGTCTTCACCACCAACCGCTTCCCCGCCGCGCCGGTGCAGTGGAGCCGCCAGGTGCTGCAGTCCGGCAGGCTGCGCGCCGTCGTCCTCAACTCCGGGGGCGCCAACGCCTGCACCGGGCCCGAGGGCTTCGGCGACACGCACGCCACCGCCGAGCACGTCGCCGCGGAGCTCGGGCTGGGCGCGATCGACGTCGCGGTGGCGAGCACCGGGCTGATCGGCGTCCGGCTGCCCATGGACAAGCTGCTCGCCGGCGTCACCGACGCGGCGAAGGCGCTCTCCGCCGACGGCGGGCCGGACGCCGCCCGGGCGATCATGACCACCGACACCGTGCCCAAGACGACCGTGCAGTCCCGCGACGGCTGGACCGTCGGTGGCATCGCCAAGGGCGCCGGCATGCTCGCCCCCAGCCTGGCCACGATGCTCGTCGTCCTCACCACCGACGCGGTGGTGCCGGCCGAGGTGCTGCAGCGGGCGCTGGCGGCCGCGACTCGCGTCAGCGTCGAGCGGGTCGACTCCGACGGCTGCCTGTCCACCAACGACACGGTCATCGCGATGGCCAACGGCGCCAGCGGGGCGACGCCCACGGAGGGCGAGCTCACCGAGGCGCTCACCGCGGCCGCCACCGACCTGGCCATGCAGCTGCTGGCCGACGCGGAGGGCTCCACCAAGGACATCGCGATCACGGTGCGGAACGCGGCCACCGTGGAGGACGCGCTCACCGCCGGCCGCGCGTGCGCCCGCAACAACCTGCTCAAGACGGCGCTGTTCGGCAACGACCCCAACTGGGGCCGGGTGCTCGCCGCGATCGGCACCACCGACGCCGCCTTCGAGGCCGACCGGGTCGACGTCACCATCAACGGCGTCACCGTCTGCCGCGGCGGCGCGATCGGCGACCCCCGCGAGGGCGTCGACCTCACCGGCCGCGCGATCGCCATCGACGTCGACCTGAACGCCGGCACCGAGCAGGCGACGATCTGGACCAACGACCTGTCCCTCGCCTACGTGCACGAGAACTCGGCCTACTCCACATGACCGCGAAGAACGCCCAGGACCCCACGCCGCCCGACGTCCCGCTCGACGTCGTCCCGCCGAAGCCGCGGATCGGCACCACCCGCAAGATGCGCACGCACGACCCCGAGGGCGACGCGCTCAAGGTCGCCGTCCTCACCGGCGCGCTCCCGTGGCTCAAGGAGTTCCACGGCAACGTCGTCGTCGTGAAGTACGGCGGGCACGCGATGGTCGACGAGGAGTGCCGCCGCGCCTTCGCCGAGGACATGGTCTTCCTGCGCACCTGCGGCATCCACCCGGTCGTGGTGCACGGCGGCGGCCCGCAGATCACCGAGATGCTCACCCGGCTCGGCATCACCAGCGAGTTCCGCGGCGGGCTGCGGGTCACCACCCCGGAGACCATCGACGTCGTCCGGATGGTGCTCACCGGCCAGGTCGGTCCCGACATCGTCGGGCTGATCAACCAGCACGGCTCGCTGGCCGTGCACCTGTCCGGTGAGGACGGCGGGCTGTTCACCGCCGAGCGCACGCACGCGGTGATCGACGGCCGGCCGGTCGACATCGGCCTGGTCGGCGACGTCGTCGCCGTCGACCCGACGCCGATCACGGCGCTGCTCGAGGCCGGGCACATCCCGGTCGTGGCCAGCGTCGCCCCGGACAAGGACGGCGTGGTGCACAACGTCAACGCCGACACCGCGGCCGCCGCGGTCGCGGTGGCGCTGGGCGCGGTGAAGCTCGTGGTCCTCACCGACGTCGAGGGCCTCTACGCCGACTGGCCCGACCGCGACTCGCTGGTGCAGCAGGTCGACGCCGCCGAGCTGGCCGAGATCCTGCCCACCCTGGACGCCGGGATGATCCCCAAGATGGCCGCCTGCCTGCGGGCGGTGGAGGGCGGCGTGCGCCGCGCGACGGTCGTCGACGGCCGGATGCCGCACGCCCTGCTGCTGGAGATGTTCACGACCGAGGGCACCGGGACGATGGTCGTCCCCGCCGCCCGGGAGGCCTGATGACCGCGACGGAGCAGCTGGCCACCCGCTGGTCGGCCGTGATGATGAGCAACTACCGGACCCCGCCGGTCGCCCTGGCCCGCGGCGCCGGCGCGACGGTCTGGGACGTCGACGGCCGCGAGTACACCGACCTGCTCGGCGGCATCGCGACGACGATCCTCGGCCACGCCCACCCCCGGGTCGTCGAGGCGATCACGAAGCAGGCCGCCACCCTGGGGCACGTCTCGAACCTGGCGATGCACGAGCCCGGCGTGGCGCTGGCCGAGCGGCTGCTGGAGCTGGCCGGCCGGCCCGGGCGGGTCTTCTTCTGCAACTCCGGCGCCGAGGCCAACGAGGCCGCCTTCAAGCTCAGCCGGCTCACCGGGAAGACCGAGGTGATCACCGCCGAGGGCGCCTTCCACGGCCGCACCATGGGCGCCCTGGCCCTCACGGGCCAGCCGTCCAAGGCCGCCGCGTTCGCCCCGTTGCCCGGCGGCGTGTCGTACGTGCCCTACGGCGACGCCGACGCGCTGGCCGCCGCGGTGTCGGAGCGGACGGCGATGGTGCTGCTCGAGCCGGTGCTCGGCGAGGGCGGCGTCGTCCCGGCGCCGGCCGGCTACCTGGCCGCCGCGGCAGGCGCCGCGCAGGACGCGGGTGCGCTGTTCGCCGTCGACGAGGTGCAGACCGGTACCGGCCGCACCGGCCACTGGTTCGCGCACCAGGCCGACGGGCTGCAGCCCGAGGTGATCACCCTGGCCAAGTCGCTCGGCGGCGGGCTGCCGCTCGGCGCCGTGCTCGCCTTCGGCGAGGCGGCCGAGCTGATGACCGCCGGCTCGCACGGCTCCACCTTCGGCGGCAACCCGATCGCGGCCGCCGCGGCGCTGGCCGTGCTCGACACCATCCGCGACGAGGGCCTGCTCGAGCGCGCCAAGGAGCTCGAGCACCGGTTCACCGCCGGCATCGAGGGCCTCGGCCACGCCGGCGTGCGCGCGGTGCGGGGGCGGGGTGCACTGCTCGGCGTCGTCCTCGCCGCCGACGTCGCCGGCGCCCTGGAGGCCGAGCTGCGCGCGGCCGGCTTCCTCACCAACGCCGTCGCCCCGGGGGTGCTGCGCCTGGCGCCGTCCCTGGTCCTCCCCGACGGGCAGGTCGACGCGTTCGTCGCCGCCCTGCCCGCCGCCCTCGACGCCGCGCTGACGACGGCCGAGCGAGCATCGCAGGGAGCGCCAGCGACCGAGGAGCGGGACGAGGCCGGAGCCGAGCCGTTCAACACAGCCCTGGAGACCCAGCAGTGACCCGGCACTTCCTCAAGGACGACGACCTCACCCCCGCCGAGCAGGCCGAGGTCCTGGCGCTGGCCGCCGACCTCAAGCGCACCCGGCACACCGCGCAGGCGCCGACCCCGCTGGCGGCGCCGAACGGCGTGCCGCGCGCGGTCGCCGTCCTGTTCGACAAGCCCTCCACCCGCACCCGGGTGTCCTTCTCCGTCGGCGTCGCCGAGCTCGGCGGCTACCCGCTGGTGATCGACGCCGGGTCCAGCCAGCTCGGCCGCGGCGAGCCGGTGGAGGACACCACCCGGGTGCTCGACCGGCAGGTGGCCGCGATCGTCTGGCGCACCTTCGGCCAGGACCGGCTGGAGGCGATGGCCGCGGTCAGCCGCGTGCCGGTGGTCAACGCGCTCACCGACCTCTACCACCCGTGCCAGATCCTGGCCGACCTGCAGACGGTCGTGGAGCGGAAGGGCAGCCTGGCCGGCCGGTCGCTGACCTACCTCGGCGACGGCGCCAACAACATGGCGCACTCCTACCTGCTCGGCGGCGCGACCGCGGGCATGCACGTGCGGATCGGCTCGCCGGAGGAGTTCCACCCCGACCCCGCCGTCCTCAAGCGGGCGGCCGAGATCGCCGCGGAGACCGGCGGCTCGGTGGCGTGGACCGTCGACCCGGCGGCCGCGGTCGACGGCGCCGACGTCGTCGCCACCGACACGTGGGTGTCGATGGGCCAGGAGGACGAGTACGACGCCCGGGTCGCGCCGTTCCTGCCGTACGCCCTCGACGAGGCGGCGCTGGAGCGGGCGGCGGACGGCGCCGTCGTGCTGCACTGCCTGCCCGCCTACCGCGGCAAGGAGATCGCCGCCGGGGTCATCGACGGGGCGCAGAGCGCGGTGTGGGACGAGGCGGAGAACCGGCTGCACGCGCAGAAGGCGCTGCTGCTGTGGCTGCTGGAGCGATCGGGGTGACCGGCGCCCTCACCCGCAGCGCCCGGCAGGCCCGCATCCGCGAGCTGATCGAGGCCCGGCCGGTCACCTCGCAGACGCAGCTGGCCGGCCTGCTCGCCGGGGACGGCATCGAGGTCACCCAGGCGACGCTCTCGCGCGACCTGGAGGAGCTCGGCGCGGTCAAGCTGCGCGGGTCGGACGGCGCCCCGGCGTCCTACGTGCTGCCCCCCGAGAACGCCCCGCTGCGCCCGGCGCAGGCCGCCCCGGCCCGGCTCACCCGCCTGCTGGCCGACCTGCTCACCGGCGCCGAGGGCAGCGCCAACCTGGCGGTGCTGCGCACCCCACCGGGCGCCGCGCAGTTCCTCGCCTCCGCCATGGACAAGGTCGGCCTGCCCGACGTCCTCGGCACGATCGCCGGCGACGACACCGTGCTGGTGATCTCCCGGCAGCCCGACGGCGGGCCGGCCCTGGCCGACCGCCTGCGCGCGCTCGCCGAGCGGACGCCGGCCGTCTACCCCGAGCTGAAGAACGACCTGGAAGAGAGCACACCGTGACAGAGCGCGTGGTCCTGGCCTACTCCGGTGGCCTGGACACCTCCGTGGCCATCGGCTGGATCGCCGAGGAGACCGGCGCCGAGGTGATCGCCGTCGCCGCCGACGTCGGCCAGGGCGGCGAGGACATGGAGGTGATCCGGCAGCGCGCCCTGGACTGCGGGGCCGTCGAGTCGGTCGTCGCCGACGCCCGCGCCGAGTTCGCCGACCGGTTCTGCCTGCCGGCGCTGCAGGCCGACGCCCTCTACATGGACCGCTACCCGCTGGTCTCGGCGCTGTCCCGGCCGCTGATCGTCGAGCACCTCGTCGCCGCCGCGAAGCACCACGGCGCCTCGACGGTGGCCCACGGCTGCACCGGCAAGGGCAACGACCAGGTGCGCTTCGAGGTCGGCATCGGCGCGCTCGCGCCCGACCTGCGGGTGCTCGCGCCGGTCCGCGACTCGGGCATGACCCGCGACAAGGCGATCCTCTTCGCCGCGGAGCGCGGGCTGCCGATCGCCACCACCAAGAAGTCGCCGTACTCGATCGACCAGAACCTGTGGGGCCGCGCCGTCGAGACCGGCTTCCTCGAGGACATCTGGAACGCGCCGGTCGAGGACGTCTACGAGTACACGGCCGACCCCACCGTCCCCCGGGACCCGGACGAGGTCGTCATCGGCTTCACCGCCGGCGTCCCGACCTCGCTCGACGGGCGGCCGGTCACCGTGCTGCAGGCGATCGAGGAGCTCAACCGGCGCGCCGGCGCGCAGGGCGTCGGCCGGCTGGACATGGTCGAGGACCGCCTGGTCGGCATCAAGAGCCGCGAGGTGTACGAGGCGCCCGGCGCGATCGCGCTGATCACCGCGCACCAGGAGCTGGAGAACGTCACCGTCGAGCGGGACCTGGCCCGGTTCAAGCGGACGGTCGGCCAGCGCTGGGGCGAGCTGGTCTACGACGGCCTGTGGTTCTCCCCGCTCAAGCGGGCCCTCGACGCCTTCCTCGCCGAGTCCCAGCAGCACGTCACCGGCGAGATCCGGCTGACCCTGCACGGCGGCCGCGCCACGGTGACCGGACGGCGCAGCGAGCAGTCGCTCTACGACTTCGGCCTCGCCACCTACGACACCGGCGACACCTTCGACCAGGGGCTGGCCAAGGGGTTCGTCCAGCTGTGGGGCATGCCGTCGAAGCTGGCGGCCGCCCGGGACCAGCGGGTGGGCGCGTGACCGCGGGGACGTCGCAGACCCGCCTCTGGGGCGGCCGCTTCGGCGGCGGCCCCTCCCCGGCGATGGCCGCGCTGTCCAAGTCGACCCACTTCGACTGGAAGCTGGCGCCGTTCGACCTGGCCGGCTCCCGGGCGCACGCCCGCGTGCTGCACCGGGCCGGGCTGCTCACCGACGACGAGCTCGAGCAGATGCTCGGCGCGCTGCACGAGCTCTCGGCCGAGGTCGCCGACGGCACGTTCGTCGCCGTCGAGTCCGACGAGGACGTGCACGAGGCCCTCGAGCGCGGGCTGACCGAGAAGCTCGGCACCCTCGGCGGCAAGCTGCGCGCCGGCCGCAGCCGCAACGACCAGATCGCCACCGACCTGCGGCTGTACCTGCGCCACACCGTGCGGGCGCTGGTCGGCGAGCTGGCGTCGCTGGAGTACGCGCTGATCGGCCTGGCCCAGCGCTACGAGGACGTCCCGGCGCCGGGCATGACGCACCTGCAGCACGCGCAGCCGGTGCTCATCGCCCACCAGCTGCTGGCGCACGCGCACGCCTTCGCCCGCGACGTCGACCGGCTGCGCGACTGGGACCGCCGCGCCGCGGTGAGCCCCTACGGCTCCGGCGCCCTGGCCGGCTCGTCGCTGCCGCTGGACCCCGACGCGGTCGCCGCCGAGCTCGGCTTCGACCGCGCCTCGGACAACTCCATCGACGGGGTGAGCGACCGCGACTTCGCCGCGGAGTTCTGCTTCGCGGCGGCGCTCATCGGCGTCCACCTCTCCCGGCTGGGGGAGGAGGTCGTGCTGTGGACGTCGACCGAGTTCGGCTGGGCCCGGCTCGACGACGCCTGGGCCACCGGGTCGTCGATCATGCCGCAGAAGAAGAACCCCGACATCGCCGAGCTGGCGCGGGGGAAGTCCGGCCGCTTCGTCGGCAACCTGACCGGGCTGCTCACCATGCTCAAGGGACTGCCGCTGGCCTACGACCGCGACCTGCAGGAGGACAAGGAGCCTGTCTTCGACTCCATGGAGCAGCTGCTCCTCCTGCTGCCGGCGGTCACCGGGATGGTCGCGACGCTGACCCTGCGCCCGGAGGTCCTCGAGGCGGCCGCGCCGCAGGGTTTCGCCCTCGCCACCGACGTCGCCGAGTGGCTGGTCCGGCAGGGCGTGCCGTTCCGCTCGGCGCACGAGATCAGCGGCGAGATGGTCGCCTTCTGCGAGCAGGCCGGGCTCGAGCTCGACCAGCTCGACGACGACCAGCTCGCCGGCATCGACGAGCGCCTCACCCCCCAAGTCCGGTCGGTGCTGTCCGTGCCGGGCGCGCTGGCCGCCCGCAGGGCCCGGGGCGGGACGGCGCCGGAGCGGGTGGCCGGCCAGATCACGGCGCTCGAGGCCCTGGCGACCGAGCACGCCGACTGGTCGACGTCCTCGCCCGTGGCGGCCGCGCTCTGACCGGTCCCGGGCCGCTGCTCACGGCGGCCGACCTGGAGGGCCGACCCGAGGAGGTCGCCCCGTCGCTGCTCGGCTGCTGGCTGGTGACCGACCGGCCCGAGGGCACGGTCGCCGTCCGGCTCACCGAGGTCGAGGCGTACTCGGGGCAGGGCGAGGACCCCGCGGCGCACTCGCACCGCGGGCCGACGCCGCGGGCGGAGATCATGTTCGGCCCGCCGGGGAAGCTGTACGTGTACTTCAGCTACGGCGTGCACTGGTGCGCCAACGTCGTCGTCGCCCCCGCCGGGGTCGGCTCGGCCGTGCTGCTGCGCGCGGGCGACGTGGTGGAGGGGGAGGAGCTGGCCCGGTCCCGCCGCCCGGCCGCCCGGGCGGCTCGCGACCTCGCCCGCGGCCCGGCCCGGCTGACCCAGGCGCTGGCGATCGGTCCCGGGGACAAGGCCGCCGACCTGCTGTCGCCGTCGTCGCCGGTGCGCCTGCACCGGGGGAAGCCGCCGGGCTCGGTCTCCACCGGACCGCGGGTGGGGATCAGCGTGGCCACCGACCTGCCGTGGCGGTTCTGGGAGACCGGCGCGGCGTCGGTGAGCGCCTTCCGGGCGGGCGGCAAGCCACGTCGCCGGCGCGGCGGGCAGGATGGTGACCCGTGACCACGCCAACCGACCGCGGAGTGATCGACGAGCTGCACCGGCGGGGGCTCATCGCCCAGAGCACCGACGAGGAGGCGCTGCGGGCGCACCTCGCCGAGGGGCCGGTCACGTACTACTGCGGGTTCGACCCCACCGCGCCCAGCCTGCACGTCGGGCACCTGCTGCAGTTCATGGTGCTGCGGGCCCTGCAGCGGGCCGGGCACCAGCCCATCGTGCTGGTGGGTGGCGCCACCGGGCTGATCGGCGACCCGAGGCCGTCGGCGGAGCGGCAGCTCAACGACCGCGAGACGGTGGCCGGCTGGGTGGACCGCATCCGCACGCAGGTCGCGCCGTTCCTCGAGATCCCGGCCGAGCGGGACGGGCTCAAGCCGCCCATCTACGTCGACAACCTGGACTGGACGCAGCCCCTCTCGGCGATCGACTTCCTGCGCGAGCTCGGCAAGCACTTCCGGGTGAGCCGGATGCTCGCCAAGGAGGCGGTGTCGGCGCGGCTGAACTCCGAGGCCGGCATCAGCTACACCGAGTTCAGCTACCAGATCCTGCAGGCCAACGACTTCCGCGAGCTCTTCCTCCGCTACGGCTGCACGCTGCAGAGCGGCGGGTCGGACCAGTGGGGCAACCTGACGGCCGGCATCGACCTGGTGCGCCGCACCGACGGCGCCGCCGTCCACGCGCTCTCCACGCCGCTGGTGACCAAGTCCGACGGCACGAAGTTCGGCAAGAGCGAGGGGGGCAGCGTCTGGCTCGACCCGGTCCTGACGAGCCCCTACGCGTTCTTCCAGTTCTGGCTCAACGCCGACGACGCCGACGGCCGCGCGTGGCTCCCCCTCTTCTCGGAGCGCCCGGCGGAGGAGATCGAGGCGCTCGTCGCCGAGTCGCTCGAGCGGCCGGCAGCCCGCGCGCCGCAGCGGGCGCTGGCCGAGGAGCTGACCCTGCTGGTCCACGGCCCCGACGAGCTCCGCCAGGCCGAGGCGGCCGGCCGGGCGCTGTTCGGACGCGAGGACCTCTCGGCCCTCGGCCCCGAGACGCTGGGCGCCGCCCTGCGCGAGGCCGGCTACGTGACGGTCGAGGGGGAGACGCCGACCATCGCGCACCTGTTCCAGCTCGCGGGCCTGGTCGGCAGCCTGTCCGAGGCCCGGCGCACCGTGAAGGAGGGCGGCGCCTACCTCAACAACGAGCGGGTCACCGACGCCGACGCCGTGCCCGCGGAGTCGGACTGGCTGGCCGGCGGGTGGCTGGTCCTGCGGCGCGGCAAGCGGTCGGTCGCGGGCGTGCAGCGGCGCCCGTCCTGACGCGTCGAGGACGTGTCGGGCAGGTGTTCCGCGAGTTACGGAACGGTGTCGGGCGTCACCGTCCTCCTCGTTTGACACGACCTGCGGGGGCACGTAACTTTCTTGGTGCGCCGCGCGGGCCGGGAGGCCAGCCGGGGAGCCCCTGGAGGAGCCCACCGGTCGCGGTGTAGGGTAGGACTTCCGCCGACGACGAAGCCCGGAAGGGCCGGTTCGTTGCGCGTCCGCTCCTTGAGAACTCAACAGCGTGCCGAAAGTCAGTGCCAAGTAACAACCCCCGGATGCTCGGGCCCGGTTGGGTTCGGGTGGGGATTCCTTTGGTTGATGGATATCGCGATCTGTCAG
>NZ_JBJGYO010000050.1:0-11917 GCF_054050035.1 Geodermatophilus sp. SYSU D00815
CGTGCGAGTACCACCAGAACGCCACGGCCGTGCCGACCAGCAGCGCGAGCAGCGCCTTGGCGATGCGGTTGCGCAGCTCCTTGAGGTGCGCGATCAGCGTCATCGTCGCGGCCGGGTCCCGCGGCGCTCGACGCCGCCGCAGGCGCGGCCGGCCCCCCTGGCTCACCGCGTTCCCCCCCGAGGAAGAAGAGGTCAAACGCGGCGCGCCTGGTCCGCCCGGGCGCGGAGCTCGGCGGCACGGGCCTCCGCGGCGCGGGCCTCGGCGTCGGCGGCCTCGGCGGACAGCTGCGAGCTGAGGTCACCGGACGACGGGACGGCCGGCGGCACGACCTCACCCTGCACGGGGCTGGTCGTGGCGGCGTCCTTGCTGCGCACGTCGTCGTCCTTCATGCCCTTCATCTCGCCCTTGAAGATCCGCAGCGAGCGGCCGAGCGAGCGGCTGGCGTCGGGCAGCTTCTTGTACCCGAAGAGCAGCAGGACGGCCAGGACGATCAGACCGATCTCCACGGGGCCGAGGTTCATCGGTACTCCTCCAGTGCTGGGCGACTTGCGGGAATGCTACGCCGGGAACGCGCCGGACCCGCCCCCCGCGCGGGGGGTTCGGACGAGCCCAATCAGGGAGTGCGGCCGTCCTCGGCACGGGCCGCCGCGGCACGGGCCACGGCCCGCTGCAGCTCCTCGAGCACCGGACGCACCTCCCGGTCGAGCGCGGACGCCTCCCGGCCGAGGCGCCGCAGCGCTGCCAGCGTCAGGTAGGCGAGTGAACCGAGGACGACCAGCGTGAGAACGCCGACCGCGATCCAGACGACCAGGAGCAGCACGGGACCGACCCTAGCCAGCCGGCCGGGGCGCGGGTCGCGCGTCGTCGGTGTACCGGCTCAGCGCCGCCCGGGCGTCCGCGGCGACCTGGGCGGCCAGCTCGGCCGGCTCGTCGACCAGCGCCGCGCCGCCCAGGGAGGAGAGCAGCCGCCGGGCCCATGCCAGGTCGGCGGTGCGCACGGTGACGGCCAGGCCGCCGGGCGGGTCGTCGACCTCCCGCACGTCCTCGACCGGGTAGTACTCGGCCACCCAGCGCGCCCGGTGGGCCAGCCGCAGCCGGACGACGGGCGAGCCGGGGGCGGGCTGGTAGACGCCGCCCTCGACGTCGCGACCGTGCGCCTGCGGCGGCGGCGCGGCCGGCTCGTCGAGCACCTGCACCTCGTCGACGCGGTCCAGCCGGAACAGCCGTACCCCCTCGGCGCGGCGGCACCAGGCCTCCAGGTACCACTTGCCGTCGACCAGCAGCAGCCGCATGGGGTCGACGGTGCGCTGGGTGCGCTCGTCGCGGGTGGGCACGTAGTAGGTCAGGTGCAGCGCCCGCTTGCGCTCCAGCCCCTCCCGGACGACGGCGAGGGCCTGCTCGCGGGCGTCGACGCTCACCGCCACGGGCGTGACCCGCTCGGCCGCGTGCCCGGCGGCGCTGGACACCTTGGCCAGCGCCCGGCTCACCGCGTCCCTCTCGGCCAGGCCGGGCAGCTCCAGCAGCGTGCGCAGCGCGACGATGAGCGCCACCGCCTCGTCGGTGGTCAGCCGCAGCGGGCGGACCATGCCGGCGGCGAAGACGACCCGCACCCGGTCGCCCTCGAAGGACAGGTCGATCAGGTCGCCGGGGCCGTAGCCGGGCAACCCGCACATCCACAGCAGCTCGAGGTCCTTGCGCAGCTGCCGCTCGGGGACGCCGAAGTCGCGGGCCGCCTCGGCCAGCCGCACCCCCTCCGGCCGGGCGCGCAGGTACGGCACGAGGGTGAGCAGCCGGGTCATCCGGTCGGCGGTCGACGGGGTGCTCATCGCGCGCCCCCGTCCATGGCGGCCAGCCGGGTCAGCCGCTCCACCACGGCGCGGCGCACCTCCTCGGGGTGCTCGACGACGACGTCCGCGCCGAAGGCGGCCAGCTGGTCGGCCAGCCCCTGCGGGTCGGCGGTGCGCAGCTCCAGGCGGTCGTCGCCGTCCTCGGCCGGGCCCAGGGAGGTGGCCCAGCGGCGCAGGCCGATCGCCGTCCCGGGCCGGGCCCGGACGACGACGAGGTGCTCCTCGCCGGAGTCCTGCCCGGCGACGATCGCGCCGAGGTCGACGTCGGCCGGCGGCTCGAACGCCTCCGGCGGGCCGACGACCGACGGCGTGCCGACCACCCGGGAGAGCCGGAACTGCCGGGGCGCCTGCCGGTCGAGGTCGAAGCCGACGAGGTACCACCGGCCGTGCCAGGCGACGACGCCCCACGGCTGCACGCGCCGGCGGGCGGGGGCGGTGTCCTCGGGGCGGCGGTAGTCGAACTCGAGCACGCGCCGGTCGCGGGCGGCGGCGTAGGCCGGCTCGAAGGCGGGCTCGCCGGCGTCCAGCCGCGGCTGCAGCGGGATCGCCCGACCGGTGTCGACGTCGAGGCCGGCCGCCTTGAGCTTGACCAGCGCGCTGTGCGCGGCGCCGGCGAGCTGGGCGGACTCCCACAGCCGCAGCGCCAGCCCGACCGCCGCGGCCTCCTCGCCGGTGAGGGTGATCTCGGGCAGCTCGTAGTCGGCGCGGGCGATGCGGTAGCCGTCCTCGGTGTCGAACACGCTCGTCCGGCCGGTCTCCAGCGGCACGCCCATCTCGCGCAGCTCGGCCTTGTCCCGCTCGAACATCCGCTTGAACGCCTCGTCGGCGCGGTCGGTGCCGTCGTCGGGCTCGTAGCCGGGGACGGTGGCGCGGATCCGGGCGGCGGTGACGTACTGGCGCGTGCCGAGCAGGGCGATGACCAGGTTCACCAGCCGCTCCGCCCGCTTCGCCGCCACGCGCCCAGGCTAGTCAGACGGAGCGCGGCGCGAGCGGCCTGGCTAGCCTGCGTGCGTGAGCACACCGGGGGGATCGCGCATCCGATGGCGCCGGGGCCGGGTCACGGCCATCGGTCGGGCCTGGCGGGACGCGCTCGAGCTCACCGTCGAGGTGCCCGACGACGGCGAGGTGCGGGCGCTGGCCCACCCGTCGCTGGTGGGCACGCCCGAGGTCGGCGACGAGGTGCTGCTCAACACCACCGCCTGGGCGCAGAAGCTGGGCACCGGCGGCTACGCGCTCGTCGTCGCCGTCCCCGACCGGCTGCCGCCGGACCCCGACGGGCCGGGGCACCTGGTCAAGGCCCGGTACACGCCGCTGCAGGTGACCGTGCAGGGCGTGGACGAGCAGGAGACCGAGCACCACGCGACGATCGCCGAGGCCGACGACCTGGGCGGGATGCCGGTCGTCGTGGCCGACCTGCACTCGGCGCTGCCGGCGGTGCTGATCGGCGTGCTGGCCACCGACCCCGACCTCAAGGTCGCCTACGTCATGACCGACGGCGGCGCGCTGGTCGCCGGGTTCTCCCGCACGCTGCACGCGCTGGCGCCGTCGCTGGCCGGCACGATCACCGTGGGGCAGGCCTTCGGCGGCGACCTCGAGGCGGTCACCCTGCACACCGGGCTGCTGGCCGCCAGGCACGTGCTCGGCGCCGACGTCGCGATCGTCACGCAGGGCCCCGGCAACCTCGGCACCGGGACGCCGTGGGGCTTCTCCGGCGTCGCGGCCGGCGAGGCCTGCAACGCCGTCACCGTGCTGGGTGGCGAGCCGATCGGCGCGCTGCGGATCAGCGAGGCCGACCCCCGCCCGCGGCACCGCGGCGTCTCCCACCACTCGCTGACCGCCTACGGGCGGGTGGCCCTCGGCGGGGTGACCCTGGTGGCCCCGCGCGGGCTGTCCTCGGAGCTCGGCGGGCAGATCGGCGAGGACCTCGCCGGCCAGCCCGAGCGCAACGAGGTGATCTGGGTGGACACCGTCGGGCTGGACGACGCGCTGAAGCTCTCGCCGGTGCCGCTGTCGACGATGGGGCGCGGGCTGGAGGAGGACCGCGCGTACTTCCTGGCCGCCGCGGCGGCGGGCCGCTACGCGGCGCTGCGCGTGCCCGTCCCCGAGGAGGAGCCCTCCTGACCCCGCCGCCGGCCCTCGCCCGGCGGTGAGGGCGGGTCAGGCCGCCGCGGTCGCCGGGCGCAGCAGCCGGCGCAGCTCGCGGGCGGCGGCGCGACCGGCCCGGTTGGCGCCGATCGTGCTGGCCGAGGGGCCGTAGCCGACCAGGTGGACGCGTGGATCGCCGGCCACGTGCGTGCCCTCGAGCCGGATGCCGCCGCCGGCCGCGCGCAACCGCAGCGGGGCCAGGTGGCGGACGGCAGCGCGGAACCCGGTGGCCCACAGCACGACGTCGGCGCGGAGCTCGCGGCCGTCGTCCCAGGCCACGCCGTCGCGGGTGAGCCGGTCGAACACCGGCAGCCGCTCCAGCGCGCCGCGGGCGAGCGCGTCGCGGACCCACGGGGTGACCACCAGCCCGGTGACCCCCACGACGCTGCCCGGGGAGCGGCCCTCGCGGACGGCGGCCTCGACCAGCGCGACGGCGGCCCGCCCTTCCTCCTCGCCGAACGGCCCCTCCCGCCAGACCGGCGGCCGGCGGGTCACCCAGGTGGTGGCGGTGACCCGCGAGATCTCGCCGAGCAGCTGGACGGCGGAGGCGCCGCCGCCGACGACGACCACGTGCTGACCGGCGAACTCCTCCGCCGTCCGGTAGTCGACGGTGTGCAGCTGGCGGCCGGCGAACAGCTCCTGACCCGGGTAGCGGGGCACGAACGGCGCGGTCCAGGTGCCGGTGGCGTTGACCAGCGCGCGGGTGCGCCACTCCCCCGCGTCGGCGACCACGCGGAAGCGGTCGTCGGGGGTGCGGCGGACGGCCCGCACCAGGACCGGCCGGTGCACGGGGAGGTCGCAGCGGCGCTCGTACTCGGCGAAGTAGGCGGGCACCGCCTCGCGGGCGGGCAGCGAGGTGTCGGCCGGCACGAACGGCAGGCCGGGCAGGTCGTGCACGCGGTGGGTGCCGGAGAGCGTCATCGACGGCCAGCGGTGCTGCCAGGCGCCGCCGGGGCGCGCGCCGGCGTCCAGGACGACGAAGTCGTCGTGCGGGGCGAAGCCCTGCCGCTGCAGCGCCCAGGCGGTGCTCAGCCCGGCCTGGCCCGCGCCGATCACGACGACGTCGACGTCCCTGCTCACGATCGCTGGAACGCCGCCGCCCGGCCGGGCCTTCCGCTCACATGCTGGCGATGAGCTTGTCCACCCGCTCGTCGACGGCCTTGAACGGGTCCTTGCACAGCACGGTGCGCTGGGCCTGGTCGTTGAGCTTGAGGTGCACCCAGTCGACGGTGAAGTCGCGGCGCTTCTCCTGGGCGCGGCGGATGAACTCCCCGCGCAGCCGGGCCCGCGTGGTCTGCGGCGGCACGTTCTTGGCCTCGAAGATCCGCGGCTCGTGGGCCACCCGGTCGACCTGGCCGTTGCGCTCGAGCAGGTAGTACAGCCCCCGGGTGCGGCTGATGTCGTGGTAGGCGAGGTCCATCTGCGCGATGCGGGGGTGGCTCAGCGGCAGGTCGCGCTTGGCCCGGTAGCGCTCGATGAGGCTGTACTTGGTGGCCCAGTCGATCTCGCGGTCGATCAGGGACAGGTCCTCGGTGTCGACGGCCTTGAGCACCCGGCCCCACAGCTCGAGCATCTGCCGGTGCACCGGCCCGAAGCCCTCCCGGTCGGCGTACTCCACGGCGCGGTTGTGGTACTCGGTCTGGATCTCCAGCGCCGACATCTCCCGGCCGTTGGCCAGGCGGACCTTGCGGCGGCCGGTCATGTCGTGGCTGATCTCGCGGATGGCCCGGATCGGGTTCTCCAGCGTCATGTCCTTGACCGGCACGCCGGCCTCGATCATGCGCAGCACCAGGTCGGTCATGGTGACCTTGAGCAACGTCGTCGTCTCGTTCATGTTCGAGTCGCCGACGATGACGTGCAGCCGCCGGTAGCGCTCGGCGTCGGCGTGCGGCTCGTCGCGGGTGTTGATGATCGGCCGGGAGCGGGTGGTGGCGCTGGAGACGCCCTCCCAGATGTGCTCGGCGCGCTGGGACACGCAGTAGATGGCCCCGCGCGGGGTCTGCAGCACCTTGCCGGCGCCGACCACGATCTGCCGGCTGACCAGGAACGGGATGAGCACGTCGGCCAGCCGGCTGAACTCGCCGTGCCGGCCGACCAGGTAGTTCTCGTGGCAGCCGTAGCTGTTGCCGGCGGAGTCGGTGTTGTTCTTGAACAGGTAGATGTCGCCGACCACGCCCTCCTCGGCCAGCCGCTGCTCGGCGTCGACGAGCAGGCCCTCGAGGATCCGCTCGCCGGCCTTGTCGTGCACGACCAGCTCGACCAGGTCGTCGCACTCGGCGGTGGCGTACTCGGGGTGGCTGCCGACGTCGAGGTAGAGCCGCGAGCCGTTGCGCAGGAACACGTTGGAGCTGCGGCCCCAGGAGACCACCCGCCGGAACAGGTAGCGGGCGACCTCGTCCGGCGAGAGCCGGCGCTGGCCGCGGAACGTGCACGTGACGCCGTACTCGGTCTCGATCCCGAAGATCCGTCGGTCCACGCACCGAGACTAGGCGCCTCCGGCGACGGAAGTCGGGACGAGGCGCGCGCCGGGCCCGAAAGCGGACCGATCAGTCCGTCGCGTCGTCCGAGCCGCCGTCGGGACCGCCGCCGGCGCCGTCGGCCGGCCCCGGCTGCGGACCGGCGCCCTCGCCGCTGCCCTCGGTCCCGCCGGCGGTGTCGGCGGCCGCGGGGTCGCCCAGGCCCGCCGGGGTGCCCGGCATGGGCACGCTCGGCGTGCGGGCGGCGGTGGCGCCCTCGGGCGCCTCGGGGACCTCGGGCGCGGGCTCCTCGCCGAGCAGCCGGCGCAGCGCGGCGCCCACGACGCGGCGGAACGCCCGCTTGGGCCGGCGCCGGTCGAGGACGGCGACCTCGAGCTGCTGGGACGTCAGCTGGGACGGGCCGCCGTTGCCGGCGCCCGCGGTGACCGGGCTGACCGCGGACAGGGCGCGCACGCCGACCTTCAGCGCGTCGGCCAGGCCCATGCCGGTGGTGAAGTGCTCCCGGAGGTGCCCGGTGACCACCTCGGCCTGGCCGCCGAGCACCATGAAGTTCGGCTCGTCGACGATCGAGCCGTCGAAGGTCAGGCGGAACAGCTGGTCGCTGTCCGGGGAGTCGCCGACCTCGGCGACGCAGAGCTCGACCTCGTAGGGCTTGGTCTGCATCGTGAAGATCTCGCCCAGGGTCTGCGCGTAGGCGTTGGCGATGACCCGGCCGGTGACGTCGCGGCGGTTGTAGGAGTAGCCGCGGACGTCGGCCAGCCGGACGCCGGCCACCCGCAGCGCCTCGTACTCGCTGTAGCGGCCGACGGCGGCGAAGCCGATGCGGTCGTAGAGCTCGCCCACCTTGTGCAGCGTGGAGCTGGGGTTCTCGGCGATGAACAGCACACCGTCGGCGTAGGCGACCACGGCGACGCTGCGGCCGCGGGAGATGCCCTTGCGGGCGTACTCCGAGCGGTCGCGCATCAGCTGCTCGGGCGAGGCGTAGTACGGCATGGTCATGGCGCGTCAGCCCTGCCCCTCGTTCTCGGTGCGCTCGGCGACGACGGCGTCAGCGACGGCGGCCACGTCCGCGTCGGTCAGCCGGACGGCGCCCTCGGCGTCGACCCGGTAGACGATCGGGTAGAGCCGGCGCACCGGGTCGGGGCCGCCGGTGGCGGTGTCGTCGTCGGCGGCGTCGTAGAGGGCGGTGACCAGGCTGCGCAGGGCGCCGCCGCCGTCGAGGGTGGGCCGCCAGGTCTTCTTCAGCGAGTTCTTGGCGAACAGCGAGCCGGAGCCGACGGCGGAGTAGCCGCGCTCCTCGTAGTTCCCGCCGGTGACGTCGTAGCCGAAGATCCGCCCGGGGCTGGTGCCGTCGGCGGCGTCGAGGTCGTAGCCCGCGAACAGGGGGACGACGGCCAGGCCCTGCAGGGCGGCGCCGAGGTTGCCGCGGATCATCTGCGCCAGGCGGTTGGCCTTGCCGTCGAGGCTGAGGGTGAGCCCCTCGATCTTCTCGTAGTGCTCGAGCTCCACCTGGTAGAGCTTGACCATCTCGATGGCGATGCCCGCGGCGCCGGCGATGCCGATGACGCTGTAGGAGTCGGCCGGGTACACCTTCTCGATGTCGCGCTGGGCGATCAGGTTGCCCATCGTCGCGCGCCGGTCGCCGCCCATGAGGACGCCGCCGTCGAAGGTGACCGCGACGATCGTGGTGCCGTGCGGGGTGAGGTCACCGACCGGCATGGTGGGCAGCGGACGGCGGCCGGGCAGCAGGTCGGGCGCGGCGGACGCGAGGAAGTCGGTGAACGAGGAACCCACCCGGTCCAGGTAGACCGGCGAGAACCCGGCTCTTCCTCCTGACGACTCGCTCACCCATCCGCCTCTCCCGCCGCTGGTTGCCGGCGTCATCGTCGTGTCGCCAGCGACCCTACCGGCGGCCCGACGGCGCGGCTGTCCGCCTCGGGCGAACGCGCGGTGGCGGCTGCTCAGCCCTCCTGCTCGAGGTCCCACAGGTCCGAGAGGCCGTGCCGGCACATGCCGGAGCACAGCCACGTCGCCCGCCGCCGCGGCACCCGAGCCGGGCTGCCCGTCCGCGTCCGCTGACGGCGCGCGGTGCCGCTCGACGTGGTCCGCCGCGGCCCGCAGGACGGCAGGATCGTCCCCGCAGGAGACCGAGTCCCCAATTGCACCGCTGACACGGCAGCTGCCTGGTCAGCCCGCTCTCGTGATCGTGATCGAGGTGCAGCGGGTCCGGCTCGCCGCAGATGGCGCAGCGATTGCCCTTGGCGGCACGCAGATCAGCGATCTCGGCGCGGGTCAGCCTGTACGTGCGGTAGATGTAGCCAGCGCTGTCCAGCGCGCTCTTGCATGCCGTGCACTGACTGCCGAAGCCGGAAGGCGTCCGACTGCTGCGCGTGTAGTCCCCGTGCGCCACGGGCTGCTCGCAGGACGGGCACCAACGAAAACCTCAGGGATCCACGAGTGGTCGCGGACCTCATGGCCTCGAGCGCGGCGCCGTGCTCGGTAGTGCTGCCGATTGCGCTCGCGATTGCACGCGAGGCAGTAGAAGGACCGACCGTCACCGAACGTCTGGTTACGGCCGAAGTCGCTGAGCGGCTTCCTCTGCCGCACCTGGGGCACCTTTACTCTGCGTCATACACTGGTACGCAGAGTGATCACTGGCCTCCCTTTTGCACGTAACTACGGACGAACTCCTCGCTGTTCTCCTCCAATACCTCGTCGATCTCGTCGAGGATGGAGTCGATGTCCTCGGACATCTCCTTGTGCCGCTCGGCGACCTCGGTGTCGACCGAGGCCTCGATCTCGTCGTTGTCCTCGCGGGTCTTGGTCGCCCGCTGCTGCCCGCCGGTGTCCCTGGTGGCCATCGGTGCCTCCGTTGCTCGTGGCTGGTGCCACCGCAGAACGTACCCGCCCGCGGTGACAATCAAGGTCACCCGTACGTGGATGCCGGACGCGACCGCCGTCAGGCCCCGGTGATGGTGTCGACCAGCTCTTGCGCGGACGAGGTCGACTCGAACAGCGCCCCGACGTGCTCCCGGGTGCCCCGCAGGGGCTCCATGGTCGGGATGCGCACCAGGTTCTCCCGCCCGAGGTCGAAGACCACCGAGTCCCACGAGGCGGCGGCCACCTGGGCCGGGTAGCGGCGCAGGCACTCGCCCCGGAAGAACGCCCGGGTGTCGGTCGGCGGGCTGGTCATCGCGCGGGTCACCTCGTCGTCGCCCAGCAACCGCTGCATCGACCCGCGCGCCACCAGCCGGTGGTAGAGCCCCTTCTCCGGCCGCACGTCGGAGTACTGCAGGTCGATCGCCTGCAGCCGGGCGTCGCCCCAGGCCAGCCCGTCCCGGCTGCGGAAGCCCTCCAGCAGCCGCAGCTTGGCCGGCCAGTCCAGCCGGTCGGCGCAGCGCAGCGGATCGGTGCCCAGGTCCTCCAGCACCTCCGCCCAGCGGCGCAGCACGTCCTCGGTCTGCTCGTCGGCCTCCCCGCGCTCGTCGAGGAACTTGCGCGCCTGCTCCAGGTAGAGCCACTGCAGCTCCAGCCCGGTCATCCGTCGGCCGTCGCGCAGCCGCACCCGGTGGGTCAGCGTCGGGTCGTGGCTGATCGCCTGCAGCTCGGCCACCGGTTCCTCGAGCGCCAGCGTCTCGGTCAGCGCCCGCGCCTCGATCATCGCCAGCACCAGCGACGTCGTCCCCACCTTGAGGTAGGTCGACAGCTCCGACAGGTTCGCGTCGCCGATGATCACGTGCAGCCGGCGGTACTTGTCGGCGTCGGCGTGCGGCTCGTCGCGGGTGTTGATGATCGGCCGCTTGAGCGTGGTCTCCAGCCCCACCTCGACCTCGAAGAAGTCGGCCCGCTGCGAGATCTGGAAGCCGTGGTTGCGGCTCTCGGTGCCGATGCCCACCCGTCCCGCGCCGGCGAACACCTGCCGGGTGACGAAGAACGGCACCAGGCCGCGGATGATGTCGATGAACGGCGTCCGCCGGTCCATCAGGTAGTTCTCGTGCGCCCCGTAGGAGGCGCCCTTGCCGTCGGTGTTGTTCTTGTAGAGCTGGATCGGCTGGGTGCCCGGGATGCGGGCGGCCCGGCGGGCCGCCTCGGCCATCACCATCTCCCCCGCCTTGTCCCACAGGACGACGTCGCGCGGGTTGGTGACCTCCGGCGTGGAGTACTCCGGGTGGGCGTGGTCGACGTAGAGCCGCGCCCCGTTGGTGAGGATGACGTTGGCCATCCCCGAGTCCTCGTCGAGGTCGGTGTGGTCCAGCGCCTGGGCCGGCGACAGGTCGAAGCCCCGCGCGTCGCGCAGCGGCGACTCCTCCTCGAAGTCCCACCGGGGGCGGCGGGGCGAGGGCGCCTCGGCCACCGCCCACGCGTTGACGACCTGGCTGGACAGCGTCGTCGGGTTCGCGGTCGGCTGACCGGGCACCGAGATGCCGTACTCCACCTCGGTGCCCATGACCCGCCGCACGCTCATGCCCCAACCCTAGGCCGCGGGCGGCGACCCGGAGGATGAGCGGGTGAGCGCGCCTCCCCTCGGACTGCTGCTGGACGTCGACGGCCCGGTCGCGAGCCCGGTGACCCGGACCGTCTCCCCCGGCCTGCTCGCCGACCTGCGCGCCCTGCTGGGCGCCGGGATCCCGGTGGTGCTCAACACCGGCCGCTCCGACGCCTTCGTCGTCGAGCGGGTGCTGACGCCGCTGGTGCGGGCCGGCCTGGACGGCGCCACCCGGCTGCACGCGGTCTGCGAGAAGGGCGCGGTGTGGACGACGGCCGGTCCCGACGGCGTCGGCGAGGTCCACGTCGACGCGGCGCTCGCGGTGCCCGAGGAGTGTCACCGCCTGTTCGCGGCCCTGGTCGGCGACGGCTTCGGCGACGCCATGTTCGTCGACGCCACCAAGCGCACGATGGCGACCGTCGAGGCCCGCACCGACGTCCCGGCCGACCACTACGCCCGGCGGCAGCGGGCGTTCGACGCCGAGCTGGTGGCGGGCCTCACGGCGGCCGGCCTGGGGGTGCGGCTGCGCGACCGGTCGTTCCCGGACGCGACCGGCCGCACCCCGTGGCGGGTGGACCCCTCGGTGATCGCCACCGACGTGGAGTCCGTGGAGGCGGGCAAGGCCCTCGGCGCCCGCCGGGCGCTGCAGCTGCTGTCCGCCGACGGCCCGCTGCCGGCGACGTGGACCACGGTCGGCGACTCGCGCACCGACTACGCCATGGCCGACCAGCTGCACGCCCTCGGCCACGACGTCACCCACGTCGACGTCGGCCCGCTCCCGGCGCGCGCCGACACCCCCTACCCGGTCCGGACCGTGCCCGGGCTGGTGGACGACGCCGCGGGCGCCGCGCACCTGCGCGCCCTCGTCACCGCCCTGGGGCTCGGCTGAGCGGCGGGGGGGGGGGGGGGCGGGGGCCCCCCCCGGCCCCGCCCGGGGGCGCGGGGGGCCCCCAACCTTAAG
>NZ_JBJGYO010000051.1:0-11247 GCF_054050035.1 Geodermatophilus sp. SYSU D00815
TAGCGTGGGACAACGAGACCTCCGGGCGGTCGGTGAGGCGTCAGCACCCACACCTTCGCTCGGAGGTCTCCTTGTTCGCTCAGCCTCCTACGCCGTCAACAACGTCCGTGGTCACTACACCTAGCCGCTTCGACCGGTGGAGCAGGCCGTTGTCTGCTTCGCTGTCCGCATGACCCTCGTCGCGCCCGACCCCACGCGGACGGTGCCCCTGCCGCTGCGCGAGCAGGCCGAGGTCCGCGACCGGTGGCTGTCGCAGCGCCTGCTGGACCTGCTGCCCGCCCTCATGGACCGCGCGGGCATCGACCTGTGGCTGGTCGTCGGCCGCGAGTACAACGAGGACCCGGTGCTGCCCACGCTGCTGCCGGCGAGTTGGCTCTCCGCCCGCCGGCGCACGGTGCTCGCCCTGCTCCGCAGCGACGACGGCGTCACCCCCGCCGCGGTCTCCCGCTACCCCGTCGGCCTGTTCGTGCCCGCCTGGTCACCCGACGAGGACGCCGGCGTGCCGGCCGAGGAGTCGCAGTGGGCGGTCGTGCGCCGGATCGTCGAGCAGGCCGACCCGCGGCGGATCGGCATCGACGTCTCCGCGGACTTCGCGCTCGCCGACGGGCTGTCGCACACCGAGTTCGAGCAGCTGACCGCCGCGCTCGGGCCGTTCGCCGACCGGCTGGTGCCCGCCGAGGACCTCGCGGTCAGCTGGCTGGAGACGCGGCTGCCGGAGGAGATCCGGGTGCTGCACGCCCTCAACCGGCTGGCCCACCAGGTCATCGCCGAGGCCTACTCCCCCGCGGCGATCACCGTGGGCGTGACGACGGCGCTCGACCTGGCCTGGTGGATCCGCCAGCGCTTCGCCGACCTCGGGGTGGCCGCGTGGTTCCAGCCGACCGTGGGTCTGCAGCGCGCCGGCGTCCCCCTCGTCGAGGAGCGCGGGACGACGCTGCCCGCTGTCCCGTACGACGCGGTGATCGAGCCCGGTGACCTCGTCCACTGCGACGTCGGGCTGACCAGCCTGGGGCTGGCCACCGACACCCAGCGCAACGCCTACGTGCTGCGGCCCGGGGAGACTGCGGCGCCGGCCGGGCTGCGGGCGGCGCTGGCCGTGGGCAACCGCATGCAGGACCTGACGACGGCGGCGATGACGATCGGCCGCACGGGCGACGAGGTGCTCGCCGCGGCCCGGGCGGCCGCGGCGGCCGAGGGCATCGACGGCGACGTCTACTCCCACCCCGTCGGCTACCACGGTCACGGCGCCGGTCCGGCCATCGGCCTGTGGGACCAGCAGGACGGCGTCCCGGGCGCCGGGCGGCGGCGGCTGCCCGCCGACACCGTCTACGCCCTGGAGCTGTGCGTGCGGGTGCCCGTGCCGGAGTGGGGCGGCCAGACGGTGCGGATGGCCCTGGAGCAGGGGATCTCGCTGACCGCCGACGGCGTGGAGTACCTCGACGGCCGGCAGACCGAGCTGGTCCTGGTCCCCGGCGCCTGAGCCGCGCCGCCGGCCGCCTACTTCTTCTTGCGGGCGGCGGCGGTCTTCTTGCCGTTCGCCTTCTGGATGGCGTCGACGAGCTGCTTCTTCTTCATCCTCGAGCGGCCGGAGATGTCGAGCTTCTTCGCCAGCTTCAGCAGGTGGTCCTTGGACGCGTTGGCGTCCACGCCGCCCTTGGTCTTCCGGTCCGTGTCGCGCCCGCCGGCGGCCTGCGGGTCGGAGGGGCCCTTCCTGCCCTTCTCCTTGCGGGCCCAGCGGTCGCCGACCTTCTCGAAGCTGTGCTTGACCGCCGCCCACGCCACCTGGTTGGCGCGCCGCTCGTCGCCGTACTCGTCGAGGGCGGAGTCGTGCGCCTTGGCGTAGGTGCGCTGCGCCTTGGCCGGCGAGCGCCGCAGCGTGCTGGGCAGCTCGCTCTTCTTGGCGCTGCCGCCCTTCGTGGTCTTCGGCATGACCGCTCCTCTCGTGGTCACCGGCGGCGTACCCCCGCGCCGCCGGGACCATTCCCGCAGGTGGGGCGCTCACCCGATGAGGTAGCGGCCCCAGAACTCCCGCTCGTCGCCGGTGAGCGGGCGCGAGCGGCCGGTGGTCGGGTCGAGGGGGACCAGGACGGCGTCGAGCCGGATCGCCACCGCGTCGTCCTGGAGCAGCTCCTGGCGCATCGTGAAGGACTTCGTGCCCAGCCGGGTCACCCAGCTGCACACGGGGAGCCGCTCGCCGGCGCGGTAGCGCAGCTGCCGCAGGTAGTCGACCTCGAGCCGGGCGAGGATGACGCCGGGCGGCCCGCCGGCGGGGACGGTCGGCGCCCCGGCCGCCACCGCCAGGCGGGCGTCCTCCAGCAACCCCAGCGCCCGGGCGTGGTTGACGTGCCCGTAGACGTCGGGGTCGGACCAGCGCAGCTGCGTCAGGTGCTCGTGGACCCCGCTCAGGGCAGGTCCGCGGTCTCGGCGGACTGCCGGTGCGCGCCCTGGGCGTCGTCGGGGTCGGTGTGCACCGTGCGCTCCTCGGACTCGGCGAGGATGATCTCGGCGGCCACCTCCTCCATGCCGCTGCCGCGCATCCCCGCCTCCTCGGGGAGGAGCTGGGCGCGCGTGCCGATGTTGCCCTCGGTGACGTTGGCCAGGGCCTCCGGGCTCGGCTCCTTGTTCGTGGTCACGGCGACCTCCCTTCAGAACCGCTGCTGCTCGGTGCCCAGGCCCAGCGCCTGCGCCACGGCCTGAACGTTCTCGTACCGCTCCCCCTCGGCGAGCCGGCGCAGGTCGGCGAGGACGCCGTCGGGTGCGTTGTTCTCGGTGGCCCGGGCGACGAGCTCGTCCCGGGTGGCCGGCCAGACCTCCTTGCCGAGGTGCTCGGCGAGCGCGGCGCGGCGGTCGAGGTCGCCCTGGTCGGTACCCGGCGCGGTGCGGGGCCGGTGCGGGTCGCTCATGCGTCGCTCCCCCCGGGGGTGGAGGCGTCGGTGTAGCGCAGGACGGCGGCCACCGGGATGTCGCCGGGCATCGCGGCGCGCGGCAGGACGACGACGCCGGCGCCGCCGGCCACGGCGGCGGCGAGCAGCGCCCGCTCGGCCGGGACGGAGTGGGCCTCCTGGCTCCCCAGGGCCTCGAGGTCGCCGTGGTCGACCCCGAGCTCCAGCGGGGAGGCGCCGACCAGCAGCTTGTCGTCGTCCTGCCGGTCGGCGAGGACGAGCGTCTCGACCTGCCCCTTGCGCAGCGCCTCCACGACCGGGGCGGTGCCGGTGACGGCCAGCCCGTGGGCGGCCGCGCCCTCGATCTTCTGGACGACGTCAGCCTCCTCGTGCGCCTCGTGCTCGGCGACGAGCTCGGCCTCGCGCCGCTCGACGGGCTCGCGGTCGGCGCCGGCGGCGCGACCGCCCTCGTCCATGCTGACGACGAGGTCCTTCCAGAGGTCGCTGGCCCGGTCGGTGAGGATCTGCCGGGCCCGGATGTCGCCGGCCACCAGGACGAACTTCGGCTGCAGCCGGCGGACCATCGACGCGATGTTCTGCGCGACCTCCTCGGCGTTGTGCACCCACTTGTTCTCGGCGTTGTGCTGGTAGCGGTGGTGGGCCCAGCCGCCGCCCTGGAACTTGCGGATCTGGAAGCTGTCGCCCTCCACCTCCTTCTCCTCGATGACCTCGCCCGGGCGGGACGACACGGTGATGTCGGCACCGACGCGGTCGACGATCGCGACGATGTGCGGCACCCGGCCGGGCAGCTGCTTGAGCACCGGCAGCAGGTCGGGCTGCGGCGACCACTCGGCGAGTTCCTGGCGGGGCTGGTCGGTCAGCGGCGAGTCGAGCACCACCGTGCCGTCGGCGGCGACGACGACGGCACGGCCGCGCCACGTGCCGGCCTCCCCGCCGTCGTTGCCCTCGAGCAGCCGACCGCGGACAGCCTCGACGACCTCCTCCGGCGCGCCCTGCTCGGTCAGCTTCTCGGCGACGGCGCGGACCCGCAGGTCCAGCTCGGCGTCGGCGTTCTCGGTGGTGTGCGTCACGTCGGCGCAGACCGTGGCGTAGGGCCCGGGTGTGGAGAACACGGGCGCCAGGAACGACACGTCCATGGGTGCGGACAACTCCTCGGTCGGCTCGGGGTGGATCAGCTCGGGCGCGCACCGGCGCGCCCGGTCGTGATCGCCGCCTACCCACCGACCGCCGTGTCACACCCCGGTGTCGGATGCCGGGGGCACGGGTAGGCGGTCGGCATGACCGAGCACGACCAGCTTCCCCTGCCCGACTACGACCACCTGCCGCTGGGCGGGCTGACGTCGCGCATCCGCACCCTGGACGAGGCGGGCGTGCAGACCCTGCTGGAGTACGAGCGGGCGCACGGCGACCGGCTGCCCGTCGTCGAGGTGCTGCAGAACCGGCTCGAGGCGCTGCGCGGCGGCGCGCAGCCGTCCGGGGGCGACCCGGCGGCCGACGTCGTCGCGGAGGCCCCGGTGCACGCGGCCGCCGGGTCGAAGGTGTCCGAGGCGACGTCCGGCCCGTCGATGAACCCGCCGTCCCACGGCGACCCGACCAACCCGGCCCAGCCCCGTTCCTCGGGCCAGCACAAGAAGGCCTGAGCCGGACGGTGCCGCCCGCCGCGGCGGGCGGCGCCGTCGGGCTCAGTCGCTGAACGCCTCGACGATGCGCATCACGGCCGGGGTGAGCAGGACGATGAACAGCGTCGGCAGGATGCAGAGGATCAACGGGAAGATCACCTTCACCGGGATCTGCATCGCCTTCTGCTCGGCGCGCTGACGCCGCTTGAGCCGCATCTCCTGGGCCTGGGTGCGCAGCACGTCGGCGATGGAGATGCCGTACTGGTCGGCCTGGACGACGGCGTGCACGAACCGCCGCAGGTCCGGCACGCCGGTGCGCTCGGCGAGGGCCAGGTAGGCCTCCCGCCGGGGCTGGCCGACCGCGATGTCCTGCAGCGTGCGCACCAGCTCCTCGGCCAGCGCGCCGCGGCCGTTGCGGGCGGTGCGGGCCATCGCCGCCTCGAACCCGAGGCCCGCCTCGACGGCGATGGTCATCTGGTCGAGGGTGTCGGCCAGCTCCAGCGTGATCGCCTGCTGGCGCTCCTGCCCGCGGCTGAGCACGAGCAGGTCGGGCACGAAGTAGCAGACCAGCGTGACCGCGCCCATCAGCAGGAGGACCGGCAGACCCGGCTTCGCCGAGTGCAGCAGCACCCCGAGCCCGGCCGCCACCGCGGCCAGCACCAGCTTGGCGGCGATCAGCCGGGACAGCGGCCAGGCGGCGGGCCGGCCGGCGGTGGCCAGGAGCCGGTCGAGCCGGGCGACCGTGCCCGCCGGGGTCAGCGAGCGGGCCAGCCGGGCGGCGGCGCCCGGCCCGGTGCGGGCGGCGCCGGCCGGCGCGGGCTCGTACCCGCGCACGAGGTTCTCCCGGGCGGCGGCCGTCGCGGCGTCCGCCCGGGCCAGCAGGGCCCAGCCCAGCAGGGGCAGGGCGAGGCCGACCGCGACCGCGGCGGCGAGCACGAGGGGTGGCAGGTCGCTCATCAGAACCGGATGCTCACCATCTTCTTGAGCCACAGCGCGCCCACGACCAGCAGGCCGCCGGCGACGACCAGGAGCAACCAGCCGACCGCCGTCTCCGTGAAGACCGACAGGTACTCCGGGTTGGTGGCCGAGATGAACAGGCAGACGACGAACGGCAGCGCCATCAGCACGATCGCCGAGAGCTTGCCCTCGGCCGACAGGGCCTTGACCTGGCGGCGGATCGCGTTGCGCTCGCGGATGGTCCCGCTGACCGCGTCGAGCACCTCGGCGAGGTTGCCGCCCACCTCCCGCTGAATCGCGATCGCCTGCGCGATCCAGCCGAAGTCGTCGCTGCGCATCCGCGCGGCCGTCTCCTCCAGGGCGTCCACGAGGTCGCGACCGACGCGGGTCTCGACCACCACCCGGGTGAACTCCTCCGACATCGGCGCGGCGGCCTCCTGCGCCACCGAGTCGACCGCCCGCAGCACGCTGTGCCCGGCGCGCAGGCTGCTGGCCATCAGCTGCAGCGCGTCCTCCAGCTGCTCGGCGAAGGCGGACCGCCGCCGGGCGGTCCGCAGCGAGAGCCAGGTCCGGGCGCCGAGCGGCCCCGCGGCGGCCGCGAGGACGGCGACCACCGGTCCGCCCGCGAGGAACCCGAGGACGCCGAGCACGGCGGTGACCAGGCCGACCAGCAGCACCAGGTCGGGCAGCGCCATCGCCACCCCGGCCCGCTCCAGCGCCGCCGTCCCGCGGGCCAGGCGCCCGCCGCGGGCGAGCGCCCTGCCCACGGCCGCGCCGGCCGCGGCCCCGGCGCCGGCGATCGCCGACGGGGGCGGCGCCGCCACGGCGGGGTCCAGCCGTGCGAGCGGCACCCGCGACCGGCCCGACGGCAGCACCGCGACCGCGAGCAGCACCAGGGCACCGGCGAGCGCGGCCAGGCCGAGGAGCAGCGGCGCCGGCGCCGTCACGCCCGCCCCCGCGCGCGGACCGGCTCCAGCATCCCGAACACCCGCGGGGACACCTCGACGCCGAGCTCGGCGAACCGGTCGGTGAACCGCGGCCGCACCCCCGTGGGCACCGGCTTGCCGAGGAAGCGGCCGGCCGCGTCCACCCCGGCCGAGTAGTCGAAGAGGAAGGCGTCCTGGAGGGTCACCGTCTCCCCCTCCATGCCCTGCACCTCGGTCACGTGCGTGACCCGCCGGGTGCCGTCGCGCAGCCGGGTCAGCTGGACGACGACGTCGACGGCGGAGGCGATCTGCTCCCGGATGGCGCGCAGCGGCAGGTCCATGCCGGCCATGAGCACCAGCGTCTCCAGCCGGGCGATGGCGTCGCGGGGCGAGTTGGCGTGCACCGTCGACAGCGAGCCGTCGTGGCCGGTGTTCATCGCCTGCAGCATGTCGAGCGACTCCCCGCCGCGGCACTCCCCCACCACGATCCGGTCGGGGCGCATCCGCAGCGAGTTGCGCACGAGGTCGCGGATGGTGATGGCGCCGCGGCCCTCGATGTTGGGCGGGCGGGACTCCAGGCGGACGACGTGCTCCTGCTGCAGCTGCAGCTCCACGGCGTCCTCGATCGTGACGATGCGCTCGCCCTCGGGGATGAACGAGGACAGCACGTTGAGCAGCGTCGTCTTCCCGGTGCCCGTGCCGCCCGAGACGATGACGTTGAGCCGGGCCTCGACGCAGGCCCGCAGCAGCTCGGCCATCTCCGGCGAGAGCGTGCCGAAGCCGATCAGGTCGTCGACCGAGAACGGGTCCTTGGCGAACTTCCGGATGGTCAGCGTCGAGCCGCTGAACGCCAGCGGCGGGATGATCGCGTTGACGCGGGAACCGTCGGCCAGCCGGGCGTCGACCAGCGGCGAGCTCTCGTCGATCCGCCGTCCCACCCGGGAGACGATCCTGTCGATCACCCGGCGCAGGTGCTCCTCGGAGGAGAACCGGGCCGACGTCCGGGTGAGCCGCCCGGCCTGCTCGACGTAGACCATGTCGGGGCCGTTGACCATGATCTCGCTGACGGTGTCGTCGTCGAGCAGCCGCTGCAGGGGACCGAGGCCGAGCACGTCGTCGGCCAGCTCGGCGGTCAGCCGCTGCCGCTCCTCCGGGCTGAGCGGGACCTTCTCCTCGTCGACGACGTCGTCGAGCTCGGCGAGCACCAGCGCGCGCAGCGCGTCCTCGCCCAGGGACGGGTCGTTCATGCGGCTGCCGATCCGCTCGAACAGCGCCTTGCCGATCCGGTCCTTGAGGCGGGAGAGCGCATCGCCGGGCGGGGGTGCCACCACCGGCGTCGCCGGGCGCGGCGGGGGCACGGCCGCGCCGGGCGACGCCGGCTGCTCGGGAGCGGCGTGCCGACCGCGGGCCGCCTCGAGGCGGGAGGAGAGGTTCACGACGCCGCCCGGTGCTTGGCCCGGCGGGGCGAGCGCACGATCGGGGTGGCGGCGAAGCGGCCCACCAGGCGGCGCAGCTCCTTGGCCATCGGGTCCTTGCTGCCGCTCTGCAGCAGCGGCACGCCCTGGTTGGTCGACGCCGGGACCGCGCGGGAGCGGGGCAGCACGACGTCCACCCCGCTGCCGATCGTCGTCTCGACGTCGCGCACCTGCAGGCCGCCCTTCGGGTCGTGGAAGTTCATGACCACGTGCCGGCCGGCGGGGATCATGCACAGCTCGCGCAGCACGTCGATCTCCTTGCGCAGCCCGCGGACGCCGGGGACGTCCATGCTGGTCAGCATCACCACGTCGGTCGCCCGGTCGAGCGCGGCCAGCGTCTGCTCCGACAGGCCGGGCGCGGTGTCGACGACGACGTAGCGGAACTCGCGGGCCAGCGCGGCGAGCAGTCGGGTCACGTCGGCGCCGGTGACGGTGTCACCGGCCGCGGGCGACTCGGCGCCGCAGACGGCGTAGAGCCCGGTCGGGTGCTGGGTGAGGAAGGTCTTGAGGACGATCGTGTCCTCGACCGCGGGACCGCGGACGACGTCCGGCAGCGTGTACTCGGGCGCGAGGTCGAGCGCCGAGGCGACGTCGCCGAACTGGACGTCGAGGTCCACCAGCACGGTCGACTGGGGCGCCACCTGGGTCAGCCCGATCGCCAGGTTGGTGGCCACGGTCGTCTTGCCGACGCCGCCCTTGGGCGACGCGACGGTGATCACCCGGCCGGTGTAGCGCGCGGTCTCCTCCAGCGGCCGCAGCACGCGGCGGCGCTCGGCGGCGGCGCGGCCGGCCCGCTCGAACGCCGCCCGCAGCGCCTCGACGCCGGTGTCGGGGGCGACGACGTCGCGCACGCCCGCCCGCATCGCCTCCTGCCACAGCGGCGCCGACGGCGGCGCGACCAGCACGACGCTGATCCCCGGGCACTGCACGTCCAGCCGGGCGGCGAGGGTCAGCGCCTCGGCGGCCGCCGCCTCCGGGCCGAGCACCAGGACCTCGGGCAGCTCGCCGTCGGTCAGCTGCTCGACCAGGCGGATCGGGTCGGCCGGCAGCCGGCCCGGGGGCAGCTGCAGCACGTCGCCGTCGGCCGCCTCCTTGACGCGCAGCGCCAGCTCCTCTCCGGCGGCGCCGAGCACGACGCGGCTCATTCGGGCCGTCCCGCGTACACGTTGACCTGGGTGGTGATCTGCGTGCCGCTGGTGTCGGCGCCCTCGGGCTCCAGCGACAGCCACAGCGAGCCGTGCTCGGCGCCGAACACGACCGCCTCGGCGTCTCGGGCCAGGACGGCGAGGGTGACGAGCAGGCTGGAGGTGGGCGCGGCCGAGCTCGCGCTGGCGGTCTCGGTCTCCTCCGCGGGGGCCGCGGGCGCCCCCTGCACCTGGGTGACGAGCACGCCGTGCAGCACCCCGTGCGTGGTGGCCGTGCCGTCCTCGAACTCCAGGGAGAGGTACACACCGACGGTGTCGCCGGCGGCGAGCCGCCCGCCCACCGCCCGCTGGGGGTCGAGCAGCACGCTGACCTCCTGCAGGCCGGCGGGCACCTCGACGGTGCCGGGGGCCCGGAGGTCGGAGGGAGCCGAGAACCGGCTGGCGAGCAGCTGCTCCCCCGGCTGCAGGTCGACGGTGGCCACCTGCCCGACGAGGTCGGCCAGGGCCGTGACCCGGTCGGCGACCGCGGTCTTGCGCGGCACCAGCTCGGTGTCGACCAGGGCGGCGAGCTCCTCGGCCGGGGTGCCGGCGGGCACGACCTCCTGGACGACCAGCACCTCCACGGTCTGGAGGCCGGCGGCCGCCCGGGCGTCGGCGCCGCGCACGTAGGCCACGAGCACGATCCCGCCGGCGGCGGCGAGGACGAGCGCGGCGAGCGCGGCGAGCAGTCTGCGGATCATCGGCGGGGAGCTCCTAGCGGACCAGTCGGAGGATCGCGGCGCCGAGGTCGGGGCCGTCGTCCGTGTAGGTGAATCGGTCGGAGAGGTCGACCCAGCGCACGAAGTAGCCGGAGACGCAGCGCTCGCTGCCGCCGCACGGCTTGTTCCACTCGTACTGGCCGCCGAAGAAGTAGCCGGTGATCCGGAAGGCGGCGTAGCCGTAGACGCGGTACCAGGCGTGCGACCCCTCGTCGCCGGCGACGTCGAAGATCGGCAGCAGGACGACGTCGCCGCGCAGGGCGCTGAAGTCGGCCGGCTCGCAGCCGTTGGACGGGTTGTTGCCGGTCGAGCTGGTGGAGCGGCCGCCGACGGCGCTGCGGGCCTGGCAGCTGCCGTTACCGGTGGTCGCCAGCCAGCCGAAGCCGCCGGGGACGAACATGCGCGAGGGCCCCGTGCAGCCGGTGTCGGACTTCTTCGGGAAGAGGATCGTCCGCTCCGTCGTCCCCGAGGGCAGGCCGCCCCCGGTCTGCGCGGCGAACTCGCACCACGAGAACACCAGCGGCAGCTCGGCCACCCCGCCGCCCGGGGTGCCCCAGGCGACGGTGGCGCTGGCCGAGACTGCGGTCTCGTCGATGCCGATGACCGGGGCGAACCAGTGCTCGACCGGCTCGTCGCCGGTGACGGTCACCCGGGTGGGGGCGGTGGCGAGCACCGGCGGCCGGGCGGTCGAGCCGGCGTTGTTGGCGGCGACCAGCGCGGTCGCGGTGGCGAGCATGTCGCCGCAGGCGCCGCGCGCGCAGTCCTGCGCGACGGCGAGGGCGGCGGCGTCCGCGGCCACCTGCAGCCGCGCCCGCTCGGCGTAGACGGCGCCGACGTCGACCGCGAGGGCGGTGAAGCCGAGCACCGGCACCATCAGCAGGGCCAGGACGACGGCGGCCGCCCCGCGCTCCTCGCGCAGGCGGCGGGCGGTCAGCCGTTGCACCGCATGACCCCCGTCCCGCTGAGGTCGATCGCGGCGCCGAACATGCCGGTGAGGAACGGCATGTCGTAGTCGATGGTCAGGCGCACCGTCGTGCTGCCGCCCGTGGCCGGGCAGGCGGCGGGGGTGATGCTGATCTGGGCGTCGGCGACCGCGGGGTCCAGCGTGGCGGTCGCCTGGCGGACCGCGGCGCGGGCGGCGGCCGGGTCGTTCTGCAGCGCCATGGTGCGCACGCCCTCGCGGGCGGCGGCGGAGAGCTGGCCGTGCACCTGGAAGGCGTGGCCGAACTCGACGATGCCGATGACGAGCAGCACCAGCAGCGGTGCGATCAGCGCGAACTCCACCGCGCTGGCACCGCGCTCGCCGCGCAGCCGCCGGACCACGTCCTCCTCCTCCCTCGGGTGCGGTGGGGGGGGGGGGGGGGGGGGGGGGGGGGGGGGGGGGGGGGGGGGGGGGGGGGGGGGGGGGGGGGGGGGGGGGGGGGGGGGGGGGGGGGGGGGGGGGGGGGGGGGGCTGGGGGGGAG
>NZ_JBJGYO010000052.1:0-11059 GCF_054050035.1 Geodermatophilus sp. SYSU D00815
CGGACCCCAGCCCCCCGCGCCCCCCCCCCCCCCCCCCCCCCCCCCCCCCCCCCCCCCCCCCCCCCCCCCCCCCCCCCCCCCCCCCCCCCCCCCCCCCCCCCCCCCCCCCCCGGTGCCCGACGCCCGGCCGCGCCCCTCGGTGCCCGACGCCCGGCCGCGCCCCTCGGTGCCGGTCCCACCCCTGCCCTCGGTGCCGGTCCCGCCACTTCCGGGCGCCGGCGCGCGGCCGGCCGCCTTCCCGCCCCCCGACGCCGAACTCGGGGTGCGCCCCTCGCGTCCCGTCGCGCCGCTGCCGCCGATCCCCGGCAAGCGGCCCGCCGCCGCGGACGAGGAGCGGCCGGTCGCCGGCTTCGCCCACCGGGCGCGGCAGCGCGCCACCGCGACCGCGGGCCGACGGCGGCTCACCCGCGTCGTCCTCGTGCTGCTCGCCGTCGTCTCGCTGGTCGCCCTGTACCACCTGGGGCTGTACTTCTACGTCGACCGCAGCATCGGCCGGGTGGACGCGCTGGCCACCGACGGCCCGGAGGTGCTCGCCCCGCAGCTGCAGGCCGACACCGAGACCTACCTCGTGGTCGGCCACGGCGTGCCGGGGCAGGAGGGGCCGGCCTCGGTCGCCACGCTGCTCGCCTCGGTCTCGGAGGAGGACCAGCGGGCCGTGCTGGTCAGCGTCCCGCCGACCGCGTACGTCGACACCCCCGCCTGCCGCACGTCCGACGGCGAGCTGCGCCAGCCGACCTCCGAGGCCTTCGCCTCGTCCCTGCTCGACGGCGGGCCCGCGTGCCTGGTCCGCGCCGTGCAGCAGCTCTCCGGCCTGCGGGTGGACCACTACCTGGCGGTCGACCTGTCGCAGCTGCCGGGCATGGTCGACGCCCTCGGCGGGATCTCGGTCTGCGTGCCCGCCTCCGGAGCGGCCGCGGCGGCGGCCGGGCCGCTGCCCGCGGGGGCGCACGAGCTCACCGGCGAGCAGGCCGCGGCCTACCTGCGCCCGGGCGACGCGGGCTCCGACGTCACCGGCGCCGCGGTGGCCGAGCGGGCCCAGGTGCTGCTGACCGCCACCCTGCGCGGCGCGATGTCGGGCGGAACGCTCGTCGACACGGTCACGCTCACCCGGTTCCTCTCCCGGGCGGCCGACGCGCTCACCGTCGACGAGGCCACCACCCTGGGCGACCTGCGGGGGCTGGCCGGCACCCTGGGCGACCTGCCCGACGGCTCGGTGCAGGGTGCCGGGCTGCCGGTGAGCAGCGTCGGCTACGTCCCGGCCGGCACCGAGCAGGCGTACGTCCTGCTCGACGGCGCCGGCACGCGCACGCTCTTCGACGCCGTCATCGACCGCACGCAGCTCCCGGAGGAGTTCACCGCCGCCGCGCCGGCCGCGGAGCAGGCGCCGGCGGCGGAGCCCGGCGCCTCCGCCGAGGTGGAGGCGCCGCCGGCCCCGGCCGGGCCGGAACCGCTCACCGCGGCGCCGGCGACCGTCACCGTCGACGTCCTCAACGGCACCGGCACCCCGGGTCTGGCGGCCCAGGTGGGCGACCTGCTGCGGACCCAGGGCTTCGGCGTCGGGGCGGTGGGCAACGAGCCGGGCACCGTGAACGAGACCCTCGTCCGCTACGGCCCGGCTGCGCTGGAGCGGGCCCGCACGGTCGCCGCAGCGGTGCCGGGGGCGGTCCTGCAGCCCAGCGACAGCATCGGCGACGCGGTCCAGCTGGTGCTCGGGCCCAACTACTCGACCGTCGTGCCGGTGACCCTGCCCGACCCGGCCGCGGTGGCGCCCGCGTCGGCGGCCGGCACGCCGGCCGCCGAGACGGCGGCCGCGCCGTCCCCGGAGCGGACGGCGCCGGCCTGCACCTGACCGGTCAGCGCGCCGGGGGGACCAGCTCCGCGAGCAGCCGCCGGACGCGGGCGTCCACGTCGTCGACGATGCGCCGCACGGTCTCCAGGTCCTGGCCCGCGGGGTCGTCCACCGTCCAGTCCTCGTAGCGCTTGCCGGGGAACACCGGGCAGGTCTCGCCGCACCCCATCGTGACGACGACGTCGGCCTGCCGCACCAGGTCGGCGTCGAGCCGGGTGGGCGCGTGGCCGGACACCGGCAGGCCGCGCTCGGCGAGCACCCGGGCGACGACCGGGTTGACCCCGGCACCCGGCTCCGAGCCGGCGGAGCGCACGGCGACGGCGTCGCCGGCGTGGTGGCGGGTGAGCACCTCGGCGGCGACGGAGCGCCCCGAGTTGTGGATGCAGGCGTAGAGGACGGTCGGGCGGTCGGTCACGGGGATCCTTCCGGTCACGGCCGGGCCGCTGCCCGGTCGTCGGTCGGCGCGCGGCCGTCGTGCGGGACGACGGCCGCGCCGGCCAGGTCGCTCGCGCGGGGGTGCAGCACCGCGACGACGGCGACGGCGACGGCACCGCCCACCACCTGCGCGAGCACGAACGCGGGGACGGAGCCCGGGGCGATGCCGGCGAACGTGTCCGACAGCATGCGGGCGACGTCGATCATGGGGTTGGCGAAGCTGGTCGACGACGACCAGAAGTAGGCCGCGGAGATGTACGCGCCCACCGCGAAGGGCGACAGCGACGCGCGGCCGGCCCGGACCAGCCCGAAGACGAGGAGCACGAGCCCCAACGTGGCGAGCGCCTCCGACAACCAGAGCCCGCCGCCGGACCGGTCGGTGGTGGCGATGCGCACCGCCGGCAGCCCGAACATGAGGTTCGCCGTCACGGCGCCGAGGACCCCGCCGGCGAGCTGGGCGGGCACGTAGGCCAGCACCTGCCGGGTGCCCACCCCGCCGAGGACCCGGTCGGCCAGGGTCACCACGGGGTTGAAGTGGCCGCCCGAGACGGGGCCGAAGGCGAGGATCAGCGCCACCAGACCGGCGCCGGTGACGAGCGCGTTCTCGAGGAGCTGCAGGCCGGGGTCGGTGGGGGACAGCCGCTGGGCGGCGATGCCGGAGCCGATGACGACGGTCACCAGCCCGGCGGAGCCGAGGAACTCGGCCAGCGCCTGGCGGGCGAGCAGGTCCAGCCGCACGGCCGCTTCACCCCCGTCGCACGGCGGGCGCGAGCGGCCAGCTGCGCGTAGTGCGCGGACACCGCCTCGAGGACCTCGGGGCGGAGCCGGTAGTACGTGAACCGTCCGGCCGGCTCGGGCTCCACGATCCCGAGCTCGCGCAGCACGCGCAGGTGGTTGGACAGGTTCGTCTGGGTCGCCCCCGTGCTCTCCACCAGGTGGCAGACGCACAGCTGCTCGCCCGCCAGGAGCTCGACGACCCGCCGTCGCGTGGGATCGCCCAGCGCGCGCAGCAACTCGTCAGTCACGGCTGATGTCAGCACGGACTGATGAGAGCGCCTGCCGGAGGACGGGTCAAGCGGGTGCTCCGCGAACGACGACCGGCGCCGTCCCCGGTGGGACGGCGCCGGTCGTCGTGCGGCGTGGTCCGCTCACCCGAAGCGGCCCGAGATGTAGTCCTCGGTGGCCTTCTCCTCCGGGTTGGTGAAGATCTTCTCGGTCGGGTTGAACTCGATCAGCCGGCCCGGCTGCCCCACGCCGTTGAGGTTGAAGAACCCGGTGTGCTGGCTCACCCGCGCCGCCTGCTGCATGTTGTGCGTGACGATCACGATGGTGAACTGCTCCTTGAGCTCGGTCATCAGGTCCTCGATCGCCAGCGTGGAGATCGGGTCCAGGGCCGAGCAGGGCTCGTCCATCAGCAGCACGTCCGGCTCGACGGCGATGGCGCGGGCGATGCACAGGCGCTGCTGCTGGCCGCCGGAGAGGCCGGCGCCGGGGCGGTCGAGGCGGTCCTTGACCTCGTCCCAGAGGTTGGCGCCGCGCAGCGACTTCTCGACCAGCTCGTCGAGCTCGGCCTTGCGCATCTTCTTGCTGTTGAGCCGGACGCCGGCGATCACGTTGTCGTAGATCGACATCGTCGGGAAGGGGTTGGGCCGCTGGAAGACCATGCCGATCTGCCGGCGGACGTCCACCGGGTCGGTGTCGGCGGCGTAGAGGTCCTGGCCGTCCATCACGACCTTGCCCTCGACGCGGGCGCCCGGGATCACCTCGTGCATCCGGTTGAGCGAGCGCAGGAAGGTCGACTTGCCGCAGCCCGACGGGCCGATCAGCGCCGTGACGGCGCGCGGCTCGATGGAGACGTTCACGCCCTCCACCGCGAGGAAGTTGCCGTAGTAGATGTTCAGGTCCGAGACGTCGATGCGCTTGGCCACGAGGATCTCCCGAGTCGGTGGGTGGGCCGGTCAGCGACCGGTCTTGGGGGCGAAGACGCGGCTGATCAGCCGGGCCACGAGGTTCAGGATCAGCACGATCACGATCAGCACGAGCGCCGCGGTCCAGGCGCGGTTGATGCCGTTCTCCGGCGGCACCCCGGGCTGGGTCAGCTGGTAGTACGCGTAGACGGGCAGGGTGGCCATGCGGCCGTCGAACGGATCGAAGTTCGACGCGTTGGTGAGGCCGACGGTGACCAGCAGCGGGGCGGTCTCGCCGATGACGCGGGCGATCGCCAGCGTCACCGCGGTGCCGAGCCCGGCGAGCGCGGTGGGCAGGACGACCTTGACGATCGTGCGCCACTTCGGCACGCCCAGAGCGTAGGAGGCCTCGCGCAGCTCGTTGGGCACGAGCTTCAGGACCTCCTCGGACGAGCGCACCACGACCGGGATCATCAGCACCGACAGGGCGACCGCGCCGGCGAAGCCCATGCGCACGCCCGGGCCGAAGAAGATCACGAACAGCGCGTAGGCGAAGAGCCCGGCGACGATCGACGGGATGCCGGTCATGACGTCGACCAGGAAGGTGATCCACTTCTTCAGCCGGCCGCGGCCGTACTCGACGAGGTAGATCGCGGTCATCAGGCCGATCGGCACCGACATCAGCGCGGTGATCGCGGTGATGATCAGCGTGCCGAAGATGGCGTGGTAGGCGCCACCGCCGGGGCCGACGACGCCCACCATCGACGAGCCGAAGAACTCGCCGTCGAGCCGGGCGGCGCCCTTGCTGACGACCTCCCAGAGGAGGCTCACCAGCGGGACCATGGCGACGAGGAAGGCGCTGTAGACCAGGCTGGTGACGAACCGGTCGGTGGCCTTGCGCGATCCCTCGCGCACCCGCGAGGTGCCGACGACGACCGCGGTGCCGAGGACCCCGACGGCCAGCGTCAGGAGCACGACGTTCAGGTCGGTGACGACCAGGAGCAGGACCGCGACGACGGCCAGCCCGCCGAACACGCCGGGGGCGAACCGGCGCGGGAGCGGCCGGTGGCCGCCCCCGGGCGGGGAGACGACCGGGGCGGGGGCCTCCGGGGTCCGGGTCGGGGTGCTCATCCGATTCACTCCGAGAAGTCGGCCCGGCGGTTGACGATCGCCCGGGCGAAGAAGTTGACCGCGAAGGTGATGACGAACAGCGCCAGACCGCTCACGATCAGCGTGTTCACGTCGAGGCCGCTGGCCTCGGGGAAGTTCAGCGCGATGTTGGCCGCGATCGTCGACGGGTTGGTGCTGCTGATCAGGTTGAACGTGACGATGCCGGACGCCGACAGCACGATCGCGACGGCCAGCGTCTCGCCCAGGGCGCGGCCCAGGCCGAGCATCGCGCCGCCGATGACACCGGAGCGGCCGTAGGGCAGCACGGCGATGCGGATCATCTCCCAGCGGGTGGCGCCGAGGGCGAGGGCGGCCTCGCGGTGCAGGGCGGGCGCCTGGCTGAAGACCTCGCGGGAGATGGCGCTGATGATCGGCAGGATCATGACCGCCAGCACGATGCCGGTGGTGAACATCGTGCGACCGGTCGCCGACGCCGGACCGGCGAACAGCGGGATGAACCCGAGGTTGCGCTCGAGCCACTCGTACATCGGGACGAGCTTCGGGGCCAGCCACGCGATGCCCCAGAACCCGAAGACGATGCTCGGGATCGCCGCGAGCAGGTCCACGACGTAGCCCAGCGCCTGGGCCAGCCGGCGCGGCGCGTAGTAGGTGATGAACAGCGCGATGCCGATCGCCAGCGGGGTGGCGATGAGCAGCGCGAGGACCGCGGCGAGGAGCGTGCCGAACAGCAGCGGCCAGACGTAGGCGAGCGCGCTCTGCTCGCCGGGCAGCTCGCTCGGGTCGGCGACCAGCGCGGGGATCGACTGGGCGATGAGGAAGGCGGCGACCCCGGCGAGGACGAGCAGGATCAGGATGCCGGCGCCGCTGGCGCTGCCGGCGAAGAGGCGGTCGCCCAGCCGGCGGACCGAGCGCTTCGGTCGCTCCTGCTGGGGGGCGCTGGTCAGGGTCACTCCGGCTCCGGTCGACGAGCGGTGGATGAGGGTTCCGGGCGGCCGAACGGCCCGGGGCGTCGGTCGACGCCCCGGGCCATCCGGGAAGGGCTCACGGTCAGGCGGCGCTGATCGCGTCGACCGCGGTCTGGGCCTGCTCGCGCAGGGTCTCCGAGATCGGCGAGGAGCCGGCCTGGTCGGCCGCGGCCTGCTGGCCGTCCTCGCTGATCACGTAGCCCATGAAGGCCTTGACCAGGTCGGCGGTCTCCTGGTCCTCGTACTGGACGCAGCCGATGTGGTAGCTGACCAGGACGATCGGGTACTCGTCGGGGTTCGTCGTGGTGCGGTTGATCTCGTAGGCGAAGTCGTACTCGCCGCGGCCGGAGATCACCTCGGAGCCCTCGACCACCGCGGCGGCCGCCTCGGCGCTCGGGGTCACGAACTCCTCGCCGACCTTGATGCCGGCGACGCCGAGCTCGCCGGCCTGGCTCTCGTCGGCGTAGCCGATCGCGCCCTCGCCCGCCTGGACGGCGCTGATCACGCCGGAGGTGCCGTTGGCGGCCTCGCCGCCCTCGATCGGCCACTCGCCGTCCGGCTCGTAGGTCCACACCTCGGGCGCGGCCTGCGACAGGTAGTCGGTGAAGTTCGTCGTCGTGCCCGAGTCGTCACCGCGGTGCACGGCGGTGATCGCCGTGCTCGGCAGCTGCGCGTCGGGGTTGTCGGCGGCGATCGCCGGGTCGTTCCACGTGGTGATGGCGCCGGTGAAGATGCCGGCGATCGTGGCGGGCGACAGGTTCAGGGTGTCGACGCCCGGCAGGTTGTAGACGACCGCGATCCCGGAGATGTAGTTCGGCAGCTCGAACACGCCGGCGTCGCCGCAGACCTCCTGGGCCGCCGCGAGCTCCTCGTCGTCGAGCGGGGCGTCGGAGCCGGCGAAGGACACGCCGCCGGTGGTGAACTGCTCGCGGCCACCGCCGGAGCCGACCGGGTCGTAGTTCACGGTCACGTCGGGCTGCTCGGCGCTGAAGCCGGCCGTCCAGCCCTGCATCGCGGCCTGCTGCGAGCTCGCCCCCGCACCGTTGAGGGTGCCGCTCAGCTGCTCGGCGCTGCTGCCGCCCTCGCCGCCCCCGTTGTCGCCGCCGGTCTCGTTGGACGCGCCGCACGCGGCGAGCGCGAGGGAGCCGGCGAGCGCCATCGCCAGGGGGATGGCGCGCGTCTTGGTGCTGAGCTTCAAGTCGTTGCCTCTCGAAACGGCCCGGACGTCGTAGCCGGGCGCACTGGACCAACGAACGAGAAGCTAGGCAGCCGAAGTGGCCTGATTCGGGTCGCTCGGTGAACGAGCGGTGAACGCGCGTTGAGCCTTTACCGACCGGGTGAGAAAGGGATCACAACCGCTGCGTGAACGAGGGCGCGTCCGCTACCGCCGATGACGGAACGGTCTCAACTCGCCACGGTGCGACGCCACAGGACGTCGACCGAGAAGCGCCGGAACCCGGTGCGCTCGTACAGCGCCACCGCGGCGGTGTTGTCCTCCTCGGTGTACAGGAGGACCTGCCCCAGACCGCGGCCGCGCAGGTGCGCCAGCCCGAGGTCGGTCAGCGCACGGCCCAGGCGCAGCCCCTGGGCGTCGGGATCGATGCCGAGCACGTAGATCTCGCCCACCGCCTCGGCGGCGGCGTCCCCGGGCGGGTGCACCTTCGTCCAGTGCGAGCCCAGCAGGACGCCGCCGTCGTCGGGGTCGCCGCGCCAGGCCAGCAGGAACCCGGCCGGGTCGAACCACGGCTCGGCCTCCCGCAGCCGCAGGTCCTCGGCGGTCCACCGGCCCTGCTCGGGGTGCCACGCGAAGGCGCGGGCGTTGACCCGCAGCCAGGCCTCCTCGTCGCGCCCGGGGACGAACGGCAGCACCTGCACGCCCTCGGGCAGCCGGGGGCGCGGGTCGGGGTCGACGCCGGCGAGGTCGCGGCGCATCTGCAGCAGCACCCGCGCCCGGCCGTAGCCGCGCCGCCCGGCGAGGGCGGTGGCGCCCGGCAGGTCGCCGTGCGCCCAGACGGCGAGAGAGCGGCCCGCGGCGAGCTGCTCGAGCCGGTCCGCCAGCGCCGTCCCCACGCCGTGCCGCCGGGCGGCGGGCGCGACGACCAGCTCGGCGACGACGTCGGCGGCGGTCTCGATCCGCGCGTAGCCCACCAGGGCGCCGTCGGGTGCGGTGGCGAGCACGTCGCGGCTCCCGGGCGGGCCCCCGTGCTGCAGCCGCAGCTCGGTCTCCTCCGACACCGGGCGGACCCCGTCGGCGTCCTGCGCCGCGTCGAGCAGCGCGAGGACGGCGGCGACGTCGTCCGGGCCGAGCCGGTCGACGTCGCGGAGCGCGGGCGTGGAGGTCAGGGCCGGCTCAGACCAGGGGTGCGGGGGTGTGCTCGGCCCTGTCCGCCTCGGCCTTCTCCGCCTTGGCGGCGGCCTCGGCCACCTGCTGGTCGAGCTTGTAGCCGACGTTGCGCACGGTGCCGATCAGCGCCTCGTGCTCGGTGCCCAGCTTGGCCCGCAGCCGGCGGACGTGGACGTCGACGGTGCGCGTGCCGCCGAAGTAGTCGTAGCCCCAGATCTCCTGCAGCAGCTGGGCGCGGGAGAACACCCGGCCGGGGTGCTGGGCCAGGTACTTCAGCAGCTCGAACTCCTTGTACGTGAGGTCGAGCGGGCGGCCGCGCAGCTTGGCCGAGTAGCTGTGCTCGTCGATGACCAGGTCGCCGGCCTTGGTGACGCCGCCCTCGGGGCCGTCGACCGGCGTCGCGGCGGCGAGCCGGCGGGCGGTGGCCCACTTCAGCCGCGCGTCGACCTCGGCCGGGCCGGCGGTGTCGAGCAGCACGTCGTCGACGCCCCAGTCGGCCGACAGCGCCACCAGGCCGCCCTCGGAGAGGACGGCGACCAGGGCGGAGGCCACGCCGGTGGAGGAGAGCAGACCGCACAGCGTGCGGGCCTGGATCAGGTCGTGGCGGGCGTCGACGAGCACCACGTCGCCGGAGTCGCCGTCGAGCAGGCTGGACAGCTCGGGGGCGACCACGCGCACCTGGTGGGCGAGCAGTCCCAGCGCGGGCAGGACCTCGGTGGTGGCCTGGCGCGCCGCCGTCATGAGCACGAGTCGCATGCGATCTCCTCGGGTGGGAGGCCCCGACGGCGCTGTCGAGCGTGAGGTCGCAGGATAACCGACGTGCCGTCGACCTCGTGGTTACCGACAGGTAACGGCGCCTGGGAGGTCGTCACACCCGATGGGGTGACGCTGCGCGGGGTCGTCGTCCCCTCCGCCGCCCCGCCGGGGGCGGCCGGGCGGCCGCTGACGTTCGTGGTCGCGCACGGCTTCACCAACTCGGTCGCCTACCCGCCGTTCGTGCGGCTGGTCGGGTGGCTGCGCCGCTTCGGCACCGTGCGAGCGCTCGACTTCCGCGGTCACGGCCGGTCCGGCGGCGCCTCGGCGGCGGGCGGCGACCCGGAGATGACCGACGTCGACGCCGCGGTCGGCGCCGCCCGCGCCGACGGTGCCGACGCGGTGGTGACCCTGGGGCTGTCGATGGGCGGGGGAGCGGTGCTCCGCCAGGCGGCGCTGGGCCGGCACCGGCCGGACGCCGTCGTGAGCGTCAGCGCGGTGAGCCGCTGGTACGTCCGCGACACCCGGCCGATGCGGCGGGTCCACTGGCTGCTGGAGACCTCGCCGGGCCGGGCGGTGGGCGCTCGGCTGGTGCGGCTGCGCCTCGGCGAGCCCTGGCTGACCCCGCCGCCGGCCCCACTGGAGGTGGTGAGCCGGATCGCCCCCACCCCGCTGCTGCTGGTGCACGGCGACCGCGACGAGTACTTCCCCCTGGAGCACTTCCGCACGCTGGCGCAGGCGGCCGGGCCGACGGCCACCGCGTGGGTCGTCCCCGGCTTCGGTCACGCCGAGAGCGGCGTGTCGGCCCCGCTCGTCGAGCGGATCGGGCGCTGGGCGTCTGAGACCATCGACCGGTGACCTCCGTCGCGGTGCCGGCGCCCCGCGCCCACCACCTCCCCGCCGCGCTGCTGGCGGCCGTCGCCGTCGCCCTCGTGGTCGGCGGCGCCGCGCTGGCGGGGGACGCCGGGCGCCTGGGCGCGGTGCTGGTGCTCCAGGCCCTCCTCGTCGGCGCGTGGGTGGTGGCCACCGGCGCCGGAGCCGGGACGGCGGGGATCGGCCTCGCCGCGGCAGCGGGGACGGTCGCGGCGCTCGAGGTGCCCGAGCGGCCCGGCCTGGGCGGCCTGCTGGCCGTGCTCGGCCCCGCGTTCCTCGTGGTGGTGCTCGGACAGATGCTGCGGCGCGACCGGCACGACGTGGTGGCCGGCCTGGCGAGCGGGGTGCTGCTGGTCTGCGCCGTCGCGGCGCTCGCGGTGCTCCTGCTCATCGGCCGGCCGGGCGCGTCGGAGGGGCTGCTGCGGTCCGCGCTGCTCGTGATCGGCGCCGCGCTGGTCGTCGGCCACCTGGTCGACCTGGTCCTCCCGCACCCGCGGCTGGCGCCCGAGGTGCCCCGCGGGCTGGTCGCCCTGGTGCTGGCGGTCGGCGCCGCGGTGGCGGTCGCGGTCGTCCGCCGCGCCGACGGCGGGCTGGCCGACACCGTGTCCGCCGGCACGTTCGGCGCGGTGCTCGGCGCGGTGGCCGCGCTCGTCGCGGTCGCGGCCAGTTACGTGGCGGCCGAGGTGGGGGCGGGCGGGGGACGCGGCCCCCGCCCCCCCCGAACCCGCCGACCCGCCCCCCTCGCCCCCCCCGCGCGGGCGGCGGTGGGGCTGGCCGCACCATACCCCCCCTGAATAGGCAC
>NZ_JBJGYO010000053.1:0-10737 GCF_054050035.1 Geodermatophilus sp. SYSU D00815
TCAACGGCTGCTCCCAGCGCACCAACGACGCGCACGACGCCCCGAAATCGGCCACCTGCGCACACGAGGTCAGCTGCAGCTTGATCCCGGCATCGATGAAGAACACCCCACCACCCGGCGACAGCACCACGCGGGACATGGGCTGCCCCGTGGTGCGCCGGTCGAGGTACTGCTGCGAGACGAACCCGACGCCGCCCAGCGGGGAGAACGCCGCGACGGTGGCCAGGTCGAGGATCGGGTACTTCATGTTCCCGGACACGACGTAGACCGTCGCGTTCTCAGGGCTGCGCAGGAGGTAGCTGCCCGCCTGCGGGTTGCCGAACCAGTCGGAGAACATGCGCCAGAAGTTGCGGTTGCCGTAGGCGCTGCAGGCGTCGCCGCTGCCGTAGAGGTTGGCCAGCGCGGCGGCGTTCGGCCGGTAGGGCGTGTAGATGTAGAGCCCGGCGGTGGCCTGGTTGGCGATGTAGACCTGGCTGGTGCCGCAGCCGGCGTCGGGGTGCCACTGGATCGTGTTCACCTGGCCGGCCTTGTACCGGTAGCCGCCGGGGTTGGCCGCGTAGACCTGGTACTGCCGGGCGGCCATGTAGACCTGGTTGAAGAAGCCGTAGAACTGGCTGTTGCAGGCCGCGGTGTCCGGGCAGCCGAAGCCGGTGGCCGCCTGGTAGCGCCGGTTGGTCGGCCGCGAGACGGTGACGAGCGACTGCTCCTTCTCCAGCAGGACGAGCAGCACCTTGGGGTTGATCCCGCAGCTGCTCGCGACGCCCGCGATGACCTGGGCCGCCGACTGGGCCAGGCCGCCCTCGTAGCCCCGGCAGTACGCGTCGGCGGCCTTGCCGACGGTGGTGACGACGTAGTTCTTCAGGCAGGGCTGCTCGCCGGCGACGCAGGAGCTGCCCTTGGTGTCCAGGAAGGCCTGGACCTCGTGCACGGACATGCCGCCCGGGTCGAAGAAGACCGCGTCGCTGATGATGTTGCCGGGGTCGAAGTCCGCCGCGATCGCGGCCTCCGCCCGCGGCTGGGCCGCCACGCCCAGCAGGACCCCGGCGACCAGCGTGAGCACGACGAGCGCGGCGGTCCGCGCCCACCAGCGACCCGGGGTGCGGCGCGGCGTCATCGGACGTCCCCCCTGCCGGACGGCACCGCGGCGGCACACCTGCGCCACCCCGGGACGGGGGCGGAGGAGCGGACCGACGACGTGACGCGCATGAGGAACCCTTCGAACGACCGCTCACATCTTCCCCACCAGTCCACTGCGGAGCGTGAACCTCAGGCTTCCGGGCGTGGCGTCGGCGCCGGGCGCTCGCCGCGGGGCAGAGTGACGAAACCGTCCCGTCCTCCGATCCGTCGGAGGCGCACGTCCGCCGACTACGATCGGCGGCCTGGCGGACATGCGGGACGCCCGAGACCGTCCCGGCACCGCGCGCCCTCCCGGGCGATGAACTGAGAATGGTTGGCCAATGCAGGACTCTGACGCCGACGCGCGTCTGGACCGGCTCGCACGCCTGGACCTCCAGCCGGTGGGACCCCAGCAGGGGCTGCTCACGGGCACGGCCTCGTCGCTGCGGGACATCCACCAGTACCGCGAGCTGCTGATCCTCCTGGTGCGGCGAGAGCTGCGGGCCCGCTACAAGAACAGCTCCCTCGGGTTCGTGTGGAGCCTGGTCAAGCCCGTCACGCAGCTGCTCATCTACTTCGTCGTCATCGGGCAGTTCCTCGGCGCCGCACGCAGCATCCCCGAGTTCGCGATCTACGTCTTCGCCGGGCTGACGATGTGGGCGCTGTTCAACGAGACCGTCAGCGGCGGCGCGGGAGCGGTGGTCTCCAACTCCGGCCTGATCAAGAAGGTCTACCTGCCGCGCGAGGTCTTCCCGCTGAGCACGGTGGGCGCCGCCTCGGTCAACTTCGCCATCCAGTTCGTCGTGCTCGTGGCGGGCACCGTGGTCATCGGCAGCTTCCCCTGGTCGGCGCGGCTGTTCTACGTGCCGGCGGCCATCGCGCTCGTGCTGGTCTTCGGGACGGCGCTGGCCCTGCTGCTGTCCGCGGTGAACGTGTACCTCCGCGACGTCCAGCACCTGCTGGAGATCGTGACGGTGATCCTCTTCTGGGCCTCGCCGATCGTGTACTCGTACGCCTACGTCGCGGACTTCCTGGAGGGCAGCTGGCTCGAGCAGCTCTACCTGTCCAACCCGGTCACGCTGGCGATCCTCGCCTTCCAGCGGGGCATGTGGGAGGCCGGGGCCGCGGAGCCGTTCCCGTCGGCCATGCCGCTGCGCCTGGGGATCGCCTTCGTGGCCTCCGCGGCGCTCCTCTGGGCCGCCCAGCGCATCTTCGCCCGCCTCGAGGGCAACTTCGCACAGGAGCTGTGACCGCCGTGACCAGTGCCCCCGAGATCATCCGGGTCACCGACGTCTCCAAGCGCTTCGTCCTCCACAAGGAGAAGTCGCTCAAGGAGCGGGTGCTGCGCGCCGGCCGCCGCAGCGCGCACACCGAGGACTTCTGGGCGCTCCGGGACGTCAACCTCTCCATCGCGGCCGGGTCCACCGTCGCGCTGATGGGCTCGAACGGGTCGGGCAAGAGCACCCTGCTCAAGGTCATCGGCTCGATCATCCAGCCCACCACCGGGCAGGTGCTGCGCCGCGGCCGGCTCGCCGCCCTGCTGGAGCTCGGCGCCGGCTTCCACCCCGACCTCACCGGCCGGGAGAACGTCTACCTCAACGCCGCCATCCTCGGGATGTCGCGCGAGGAGACCAGCCGGCACTTCGACGCGATCGTCGACTTCTCCGGCATCGAGAGCTTCATCGACACCCAGGTCAAGTTCTACTCGTCCGGCATGTACGTGCGGCTGGCCTTCGCGGTCGCCATCCACGTCGACCCCGATCTCCTGCTGGTCGACGAGGTGCTCGCGGTCGGCGACGAGCCCTTCCAGCGCAAGTGCATGGACAAGATCCGCGCCTTCCAGGAGGAGGGGCGCACCATCGTCCTGGTCAGCCACTCGGCCGAGCAGGTGGGCGACCTGTGCGACCGAGCGGTGCTGCTGCGCGGCGGCGTCGTGCAGTTCGACGGCGTGCCCCGGGAGGCGATCCGCGAACTGCGGGCCGGCTTCGAGGAGACCCGCCGGGAGGAGGAGGGCCGCCGCTCCGAGGGAGCCGAGCCGGTGGCCCGCGGGCGGATCACCGGCGTGGACCTGCTCTCGCCGTCGCGCGAACCACTGGGGGTGCTGGCGGCGGGGGCGCCGATGGTCGCCCGGGTCGCGGTGGACCTCGACGACTCCGTCGACCGCTGGATGATGGGTCTGGCGATCGAGACCCCGCTGGGCCAGCGGGTCTACCACGTGAACACCCACCTCGAGGGCGTCGACCTCAAGAGCGGGGCGGGCCGGCACGAGGTCGAGTTCGCGCTGCCCCAGGTGCCGCTGGGCGAGGGCGAGTACGTCGTCCGCGTCGGGATCGGCGAGGTCGTCGGCGACATGCTCGACCTGCAGGCGCAGGCGGCGACGTTCAGCGTGGACTCCGGCACGCCCGGCAACGGGGTCGTCTCGATCGACACCGCGATCGACGTGGTCTCCTAGCGCCCCGCCCGCACCGCTCCCCCTCCCGACCGCGACCGTTCCCCGGGGTTCCCATGCGCTCGACCGCCGTCCTGACCACGCTCGCTCTGCTCACCCTCTGCGCCTGTTCCAGCACTGACGGCCAGGACGAGGCGTCGGCGGCGAACTCGGCGCCGCCGACGCTGACGCTGCCGCCGGCGGAGGGGTCGCCGGCCGGCGAGCCCCCCGCCGAGGAGAGCACGCCCGCCACGACGACGGCGCCGGCCACCGTCAACGACCGCGGCAACCTGGAGGAGGAGCCGGGCCGGCAGGCCGGCATCCGCAACGCGGACGGGTCGCAGGCGGTGGTCTTCTCGATCGACCGGATCGTCGTGAACCAGCCCTGCACCGGGACGCCGGCCCCGGAGCGGGGGCACTTCCTGGGGCTGCACGTGCGCGTGACGACCGGTGACCTGGCCGCCGTGGGCGGCAGCTGGTCGATGACGCCCTACGACTTCGGGCTGCTCGGGGACGACGGCGCGGTCGACTTCGACCTCGCCCGCCCCGGCGCCCTGGACTGCCTCGGCGCGGCGGAGCGCTTCCCGGTGGAGGCGCTGGAGCCGGACTCCCAGTACAGCGGGGTGATCGTCCTGGACGTGCCGGTCACCACCGGCACGCTGCTGTTCAGCACGCCGGCGCTGCAGGGCAACGGGTGGGAGTGGCGGTTTTGAGCCGCCCCGCTCGCCGTCGCTAGTCCGCGACCAGCCCGCGCGCGACCTCCCGCCGGGCGACGCGCGCCGAGCGGTCGGTGGCCCGCCGGGTCGCCAGGGCGGCGGGCGCCATCGCCGCCGCCTGGAGCAGGGCACGCCCGGTGCGGCCGCGGTGCGGTCCCCGCACCAGCCGCGCCAGCGTGCGGACCAGCGCCCGGACGAGCACCGGCCACGGCGCCTGGGCGGCCGCCACGACCAGCCGGTTGCGGGTGTTGTGCACCTGGAAGAAGGCGGTGGCGGTCCCGGAGGACGCGGCGTGCCGGTGCACGGTCCGGGCCCGCGGCGCGTGCACGATCCGCCAGCCGGCCCGGCGCAGCCGCCAGGAGAGCTCGGTGTCCTCGTAGTACATGAACAGCCGCTCGTCGAACAGCCCGACCTCGTCGAGCGCCCGCCGGCGCAGCGCCACGCAGCCGCCGTTGAACCCGAAGACGTCGGCCGGGGCGGCCGGACCGTCGTCGGCGGCCAGCCAGTCGCGGTCGCGGCCGTTGCCGGACGCGGTCACCACGTTGCCGGTGGAGTTCACCAGCCGGACGCCGTCCTCGCCGCCGGTGCGCACCCACCGCCGGCCGTCGGCCGCGGTGAGCCCCTCCTCCGGCGGCGTGCCGGGCGGCGCGGGCCGGAAGCGGCCGGCCAGCAGCACCCGGCCGGTGACGGCGGCGACGTCCTCCCCGCCGGGCTCGACCATCGGGGCCACGACCGCCTCGAGGAACCCCGGCTCCACCCGGGCGTCGTTGTTGACCAGCACGACGAAGTCGCCGGTCGAGGCGCGGATGCCGGCGTTGGCGCCGGCCGCGAAGCCCTCGTTCGTCGGCCGGCGCACCACGCGCAGCCCGGCGACGAGCTGCTGGGCCTGCTCCACCGAGCCGTCCTGCGACGCGTTGTCGACCAGCACGAGCTCGACGTCGCTGCGGCCGGCGGCGTCGCCGGCGAGCGACCGCAGGCACTCCAGCAACAGCGCGCCGCCGTTCCAGTTGACGACGACGACGCTGGTCGACGCGCCGGCCGGCATCACCCGTGGCGGCGCAGGCCGGTCCTGGTCAGCGCGCCCCTGACCGCGCGCCGGGCCAGCGCGGCGGGCATCCGCGACCGCAGCTCGGCGAGCTCCTGGGCCACCCGGTCGTGCGCCTCACGGTAGACCGCCAGGTCGTGCTCGAGCGCCTCGCGGGCGCGGTCGCGCTCCTCGACCATGCGGTGCAGCTCGTCGATGTCCCGGCCGGCCCGCTCCCACTGCACGTCGAACCGCTCGCCGCCGCGGACGTCGCCGAGGCCGAGCCCCCACATGCGGCGCAACTCCTCGGCGGCGCGGGCGCGGCGGGCCTCGACGGTCGCGTCGGTGGTGTTGACCAGCCCCTGGAACGCCGACTCCTGCGCGACGAACCGGTCGAGGAGGGCGTCGTCGACCTCCAGGTCGATCTCCTTGCCCATCGCGACGACCAGCTCGGCCAGGGTGTGGCTGGGCAGCAGCCGCGGCGGGCGGGTCCGGTGGGCCAGCTGGACGGCGCTGAGGAACAGGCCGCGCAGCAGCAGGCAGTCGCGGTCGTAGCCGCGGATGCGCCACTCCTGGTCGAACACCGCCAGCTCGCCCGCGTCGGTGAGCACGACGTTGTGCGGCACCAGGTCGACCGGCGCCTCCTCGGCGTCGGGGACCAGGTCGGCCCAGCGGCGCAGCAGCTCCCCGCGCCGGTCGGGCTCGTCGAGCACGACCTGGAGCAGCTCGCGGCCGGCGACCACCGGTTCGGCCGCCGGCGGCCGGTGCCGGACCCCCTCGTCGCCGTCGGCGCCGCCGCGCGCGGGGTACAGCGGGCCCCGCACGACCTGCAGCCGGTCGCCGTCGCGCAGCACGTCGGCCCGGACGGCGAACCGCGGCTGGCGGTCGGAGGTGAACAGCGTGGCGAGCCGGTCCGGCGACCAGAGGGAGGGGCCGCTGCCCTTGCCGGCCAGCGCGATGAAGGAGTTGGCGAAGTGCTCGGCCACCCCCGACGCCACGAGGGTGCCCCACGTCAGCCCCTCGTCGGCCAGCTGCATGCGCGGCACGAGGTAGTCGGGGCTCGGGAAGCGCGGCAGCCCGCCGGCGAGCTGGTCGGAGCTGCGGAACAGCTCGTCGGTCATGACGACCCGCGGCAGCTTGTAGTCGGGGAACGCGGCGAGGAACCGCGCCTCGAACCCGGCCTGCGCCAGCAGGCCCTCCAGCGTGCGCCGGGGGAACGTGCGGGCCGGCGACTCCAGGGCGTAGGCCTCCAGGGAGTCGAACGGCCGGTTGGTGTGGTCCTCCACCGCCCCGGTCAGGTACTTCACGCCCAGCGGGTTCTCGATGGCGACGACGAGGGTCCCGCCGTCCCGCAGCACCGCGTGGCACTGGCGCAGGAACGACAGGTACGGCGCCGGGTCGAGGGCGCCGCGGCCGACGTACTCCAGCACGCCGATGACCACGACGACGTCGTAGGCCGGCTCGGCCGGCACGTCGTCGAGGGTGCCGACGTACACCTCCACGTTGGGCAGGTCGCGGGTGCGCGCGCGGGCGACCGCGGCCCGGGCCGCCATGGGCTCCACCGAGTCGACGAGCGCCACGGTCTCGCCGAGGTAGCGGGTGATCGGGCCGCAGCCGCACCCGATCTCGAGCACGCGGGCGTCGGGCGGCAGCTCCAGGCCGCGCAGCACGTTCGAGCGGGTGGGCACCAGCGAGTACGTGGTCCCCCAGTCGGTGGCCGCGTCGGCCAGCTCCCGCGAGCTGCTGGACAGGTCCTCGGCCGAGCGCACGATCTCCAGCAGCCGCGGCTCGGCTCCGTCGGCGTAGCCGAGGTCGGGCGCGGAGAGCACCCGGCACCCGTCGGTCGTCTCGACCGGCAGGCCGCGCAGCGGGGTGGTCTCGGTCATGCTGCTGCTCCTCGGGGAGGGACGGGCGCCGCGGCGCCGCGGCGGACACCGCGCCACTTCTGCAGGTGGTAGAGCGGCCCGGTCACCAGGTAGTACAGCTTCCGGCGCCAGCCGAAGTCGCGGTCGCGCAGCAGCCGGGCGCTGTCCCTGGCCACCCCGCGCGCCACCATCCGGCCGACGACCGCCACCGACGGGACGGCGACGTCGATGCCGACCTCGCGCTGCCCGAGCGTCTCCTCCTCCATGCGGTCGTCGTAGCCGCGCAGGGTGAGGTCGTTGGAGTGGACGACCGCGGCGCGCGGCGCGTAGGCCTTGATCAGGCCGGCGGCGATCACGTCCCGGCCGAAGAGCTGGTCCTCGGCGTAGGACACGTCCTGGTACGGGACCGGGCCGGTGAGCACGTCGCGGCGGGCCGCCGAGTTCACGTCGGAGTAGAACGTGACGGCGTTGCGGACGCCCTCGCTGGTGATGAAGTCGTCGTCGTAGAACAGCGTGGTCCCGAAGCCGGGGCCGAAGCCCGCGAAGACGCCCTCGATCTCGTACTTCAGCAGCGGGAACGCCGAGGGCCGCGGGACCTGGCTGCCCATGACGGCGACGACGCGGTCGTTGAGCTCGAACGGCTTGAGCAGCTCGTACAGCCACCGGTCGGAGGCCGGCACGGCGTCGTGGGTCAGGTAGGCCACGTACCGACCGCGGGCCTGGTGCGCGGCGAAGTTGCGCGTGCGGCCGTGGCCGAACTCCTCGTTGGGGATGCGGATGAGCCGCACCTGCGGGAACTCGGCGACGATGTCGAGGGTCGCGTCGGTGGAGCCGGAGTCGACGACGAGGATCTCGACCTCGCCGTCGACCCGCTGGATCGACACCGCCGAGAGCAGCTCGCGCAGGTAGCGCTCGCCGTTGTAGGTGAGCACCGCGACGGTCGCGAGGGGCGTCTGCTCGCTCTCAGCCATGCTGGAGCATCTCCTCCCAGGTCAGCCGCACGCCGTCGGCGAGGCTCGTGGTCGCCCGGGTGGCGAACTCCTTCTCGAACCGCTCGACGCTGAGCACCACGTGGTCGACGAAGGTGGCCGGGCGCGGCAGGTGCTCGACGGGGACGTCCCGCCCGGTGACCTCGCGGATGGTGCCGACGACCTCGTCGATCGTCGTCCCCACCCCGCTGCCGAGGTTGTACAGGTCGTGCTCGGGGCCGGTGGACACGACCTCGGCGATCATCTCGGCGAGGTCGCCCACGTACAGGTAGTCGCGGATCATCGACCCGTCCCCGAAGACCGTCAGCGGCGCGCCCTCGAGCACCCGGCGCAGGAAGATCGGGATGACCCCCTGGCGCTTGAGCGGGTTCTGGCGCGGGCCGTAGGGGTTGGAGATCCGGAAGGTCGTCGACTCGAGGCCCTGCGTGCGGCGGAAGTAGCGCAGGTAGCTCTCGATCGCCTGCTTGCCGATCGCGTACGGCGAGACGGGCAGCGTCACGTCGGTCTCGGCGAAGACCTGCTGGTCCTGGTCGCCGTAGATGGCGCCCCCGCTGGAGGCGAAGTACACGTGCGCCACCCCGGCGTCCACGCACGCGTCGAACAGCTGCACGCTCGAGGTGATGTTCGTGCGGATGTCCATGGTCGGGTCGCCCTGCGCCGTGGCCGGGTCGGTGGTCGACAGCAGGTGCAGCACGACCTGCGACCCGCGCAGCGCGGCGCGGACGTCGGCGGCGTTGAGGAAGTCGCCGTGCACGACCTCGACGGGACGGTCGCCCCACCGGGGCGGGCCCATGCGGTGGCGGTCGAAGACGGCGACGGAGTGACCCCGGCGCAGCAGCGAGTCGACGACGTGCGACCCGATGAAGCCGTTGCCCCCGATGACGAGGCAGTCAGCCACGCATGGCCTCCACGACGATGTCGACGAACTGCCGGCCCGACTCGTCCCACGACAGGCCGGCGACGCTGGCCGACGCCTTGCGCGCGTACTCGTGCAGGTCCGGCCGGGTCATCTCCTCGGCGAGGGCCGCGGCGAGGGCGTGCGGCGAGGGGTCGGCGTAGCGGATGTGCTCGTTCTGCACGACCTTGGTGTTGTTCTCGCCGTGGTTGAGCACGGGGATCACCCCGCTGGAGAGCAGCTCCAGGGGCAGCAGCGACATGTTGGTCAGCGACAGCACCAGCGCGACGGCGCACCGGTTGTAGACGTCGTTGAGCTCGGTGATCTTCATCGTGCCGTGGTCGACGTAGCGGAACGGCAGGTCGTAGCCCGAGACGTCCCAGCCGGCCAGGCGGATCGTCCGGTCCGGGTGCTGCCGGGCGAAGATCTGCAGCGCCATCACGCCCAGCTCGAAGCCGCGGCGGGTGGTGACCGGGCGGGCGTAGAAGAAGACGTCGCGGGCGGGCTCGGTCCGGTCGAAGCTGTAGTGGCGCAGGTCGGCGGCGAACCCGAAGTGCGAGGTCCGCATGCCGTAGTCACGGGCCAGCTTCTCCGACAGCCAGCCGCCGGCGGTGATGCCGTGGAAGCCGAAGCGGTAGGTGTTCTCGGCCAGCACGTGCTCGGACCCGACCGGGTAGAACGCCGGCTCGAAGTCCTGCACGAAGTAGAAGCGGCGGGCCGGCGAGGGATCGCGGTGCACCGGGTAGGCGGTCTCCCAGCCGGTCGCGAAGATCGCGTCGGTGCCGGGCGCGACGCCCTCGGTCGGCGAGTAGGCGCGGAACTGCGCGGCGACGTCGGGGTAGGACGGGTTCGCGGCGATCAGCTGGCCGACGTAGGGGGCGTCGATCGCGTGGTCGGCCGAGTGGTACAGGTAGATCGTCGCCCGGTGCCCGGCGTCCTCCAGGTACTTCACGAACCGCAGGATGTTCTGCGCGCCACCCGAGGACTCCCCCGGCGGGTGCAGGATCCAGGCGGTGTTCAGCCCGCGCTCGCGGACCACCAGCGGGGACGTCGCCCACGGAGCCGGGCGCGACCAGTCCACCTCCAGCGCGTCCTCGTAGCGGACGAGCATGCGGATCTCCTGGCGGGGCACCAGCGACGGCGTCGCGGCGACCAGGCGCTCCCGGCTGCGGTCGAGCACCTTGACGCCCAGCACCTTGACGCCCTCGCCGCGAGCGATGGAGACCGCGCGGCGTACCCCGCGCACGACCCGGCCCACGGGGCCGTGCGCCAGCCGCCGCCGGGCGCCGCCGAGGGCGGCCGTGAGCCGCTCCCCCGCCCCGCCCTCGGTCGTCGCTCGACGTGCGTCCGCGCCCATGCATTGCCTCTTTCTGTCGGCGGCGATGTCGGATCGCGAGCCGCGGTACGGACCGGTCCGTCGCGTCGGGGAGGCACTCGTGTGCGGCTGTGCGGCGCACCCGACGCCGCTCCCCGAGCCGGCCTCACGCTACCAGCGGGGCAGCGGGGCGACCCGCTCCGCGGGGGGCCGCGCTCCCCACCCGCCACGCCCGTCACCCGGGTGTCACGGGCCCCCTCCCGGGTGGGTCAGCGGGGTGGGCCGGTGGGGATCAGCGACAGCGCGTAGGCCGAGGCCGCGATCGTGTTGCTCGCGGTGCCGCCCAGCGCCAGGTAGTCGTTCCAGGACCGGATCAGCCGCTTCACCCC
>NZ_JBJGYO010000054.1:0-10441 GCF_054050035.1 Geodermatophilus sp. SYSU D00815
CGTCGACCGCGTCGACGTCCAGGGCATCGTCGACCGCGTCGACGTCCAGGGCATCGTCGACCGCGTCGACGTCCAGGGCATCGTCGACCGCGTCGACGTCCAGGGCATCGTCGACCGCGTCGACGTCGACCGGGTGGCCGCCCGGCTCGACCTCGACGCCGTCGCCGCGCGGCTCGAACTCGACACGCTCGTCGACAAGGTCGACGTCTCCCGCGTGGTGGACCGCGTCGACCTGGACGCGCTGGTGGCCCGGGTCGACCTGGACCGGGCCGTCGCACGGGTGGACGTCGACGCGGTCGTGGACCGGGTGGACGTCGACCGCGTCCTCGAGCGCACCGACCTGGCCGGCGTGGCCCGCTACGTCGTGCGCGAGATCGACCTGCCGGGCCTGCTGCGCGCCTCGACCGGGACGGTGTCCGCGGACATGGTGCGCGGGGTGCGCGACCAGGGCGCGGACGCCGACCGCGCCGTGGAGCGGGTGGTCGACCGGCTGCTGCACCGGTCCGGCCGGCGGACCGCGACCGGCCCACCGGAGGCCGACGGTGACCACCGCTGACGAGCGGCGCCGGGACGGTGGCGCCCACCCCTGGCACGACGCCACCCCGCCGGCGGTGCTCGCCGCGGGGGGGCGGGCGGCCATCCGGGGCTCCCGCGCCGGGCTGGTCACCCGGTCGCTGGCGAACGTCGCCGACCTCGTCCTCGTCGCGCTCGTCCTGGGCGTCGGGTACCTGGCCGTGGCGGCGGTGGGCTACCTGCTCGGCCCGACCCGGTTCGCCTTCCCGGCCCCGTCGCCGACGACCCTGCTGCTGGCGGTGCTCGGCGTGCAGGCGGTGTACTTCGCCGTCACCTGGGCCGTGGCCGGCGGCACCTACGGCGACCGCCTGCTCGGTCTCCGGGTCACCGACGACCGCGGGGCGCGGCTGGGCTGGGCGCGGTGCGCGCTGCGCGCCGTGACCTGCGTGCTCCTCCCCGTCGGGCTGCTCTGGGTGCTCGTCAGCGCCGAGAACCGGTCGGTGCAGGACCTGGTGCTGCGCACCTCGGTGGTCTACGACTGAACTCCCGGTCGTCTGCCGGGGACGATGCCGGCCGCGTGCCCGGGGCGGCAGGCTGCGCTGCGCAGCGGCTCCCCCTGCTGCGGGAGGTGACCATGACCGCGACCGCACCGCCCCGGGACGACCTCGTCCTGCTCGACCGGCTCGTCCTCGCCGCGCTCCGGAGGCTGCGGCTGGCCCGCGCGACCACCGCGGCGTCCAGCCGCAGGAACGTCGAGCGCCAGACCCGCGCCGAGGAGCACCTGGACGCGCTGCTCGAGCACCGGCACGCCGTCCGTCACCGGTGAGCCCGAGGAGGAGACATGTCCGAGCTGCCGTCCGCCCTGCCGGTGCTGGGCCGGGGCCACCACCGGTCCCCCGACCGGGGCGCCTGCTTCATGGAGTACACCGCGCTGCTGGCCGGGGAGGCCTTCAGCGACCACCCCCGCTGCGTCGACCCGGAGCTGGCCACCGTCCTGCGCGGCGCCAACGACCGGCTCTCCGACACCGACCGCACGCTGCTGGTGCCGCTGCTGGGCCGGGCCGTCGGCCTGGCGATCGAGCCCCCGCCCCACCGGCGCCGGCGACCGGCCGCGGAGCGGCAGCGGCGCCGGGAGGAGCTGGCCCGCTACCGGGCCGAGACCGCGCGGCTGCACCGGGCCGTCTCGGCGCGGTTCGCCGACGCGATCGGGCTCCCCGCCGGCGAGGCCACGGGCCTGTGGTGCGGAGGCGGCGAGGACGTCGCGTGGCTGTTCTGGGACGCCATGGACCACCCCGTCCCGGCGCCCCGGCCCGAGGACCAGACCCGTCGCCTGGTCGAGCGGCTCGACGTGCTGCACGCGTGCTTCGAGCAGGCGCTGGCCGAGCTGCGCCCCGCGGCCGCCGCGCCCGCCCGGTTACCGGCCGGCAACACTCCCGGCGGATCCGATACAGGGTCGTGACGGCGCCGACCCGCCCGCGACACCGCGGAACGGTTGAGTTCCCCTCGACCCGCGGATCGGCCGCGGGGCGCATCTAGGGTTCCGCCGCCCGAGCGGGCGGGGCTGGTCCGAGAGATGCAGGCGGGACGCGCCCCGGCGCCGGACCGCCCCACGGCGGGACAAAAGCCCGGGAGGCCAGCACCGGCCCGGGTGCGTGGTGCGCCCGGACCCGTTGTGGGGAGGCCGGCACGACCGTGCTCGCGACAGACCCGATCCTCGAACACGACATCCCGGCCGCGGCGGCCTGGTCGCTGGAGCTGCGCGCCGGCCGGGTGCTCCGGCTGACCGCGCTCGACGACGGCGCCGTCTGCTCGGTGCTGCTCTACGCCCACCGGCACCCGGTCGACCGGCTCAACGTCCCCGACACCCTCAAGGCGCAGATGAGCGCCCGCATCACCCCGCCCATGGTGCTGATGAGCGACCGCGGCACCGCCCTGGCGTCGGTCACCGGCTCCTCGCTGGACTGGCACGACTGCCTCACCGGGCACTCCCTCGACGCGCACGTCGCGGCGTTCGGCCCCAGCTCGTACGGCGCCGACCGCAACGGCTGGCGCCGCTCGGCCCGCGCGGGCCTGCTCGCCGAGCTGCGCAAGCACGGTCGGGGCCCGGCCGACCTGCACGCCACCGTCAACTTCTTCGCCAAGGTCGCGATCGGCGAGGACGGCGCCCTCGACCACGTGCCCGACCACGCCCGCGCCGGCGACTGGGTCACCCTGCGCGCCGAGCAGGACCTGCTGCTGGTCTGCTCCACGGCACCGCACCCGCTGAGCCCCACGTGGTCGCCCGGCGCCGTCCGCGCGGTCGTCGAGGCGGGGGCGCCCTACGGGGACGACGACCCCTCGGTCACCTTCCGCGCCGAGAGCGCCCGCGCCCTGGCGAACGCGCGGGCGGTGCTGGCGTGACCGCCGCGCAGCTGGTCGCGAGCGCGCTGCGCGAGGACGACGCCGTCCTCGACGTCACGGTGGCGGCCGGCGACGGCTTCGCCGGCGTCGTCCCGGCCGGCGGCTCCTTCCGGATCCTCGACCTCGAGGGCAACCAGGCCGCCGACACCCTGTTCTACGACGCCCACGACCTCACCCGGCGCTACAGCGCGGTGGACACCGTCCGCGAGCAGCGCCGCGCCTACCTCACCACCGGCTCGCGGCTGCTCACGGCGGACCTCGACCCGCTGGTCACGATCACCGCCGACACCGTCGGCCGGCACGACACCCTCGGCGGGGCCTGCGCGCAGGAGTCCAACGTCGTGCGCTACGGCATGCACACCCGCCACCAGCACGCCTGCCGGGAGACGTTCCTCCGCCACGGCGCGGCCGTCGGCATCGGCCCGCGCGAGCTCGGGCACAACATCAACTTCTTCATGAACGTGCCGGTCACCCCGGACGGCGGCCTGACGTTCGCCGACGGCCTGTCGGCGCCCGGCCGGTACGTCGAGGTCCGCGCCGACCGCGACACCCTGGTGCTGATCAGCAACTGCCCGCAGCTGAACAACCCGTGCAACGGCTGGAACCCCACGCCGATCCGGCTGCTCGGCTGGTGGGGCGCGTGACCCTCGTCTCCCCGGAGACCCGCACCGCCACCGTCGAGGTCCTCTCCCCCGGGGTGCAGACCAGCGTGCAGGACCTCGCCGGCCGCCGCGGGCTGTGGGACGTCGGCGTGCCGCCGTCGGGCGCCTGGGACGACCTGTCGTTCGGGCTGGCCAACCGGGCGGTGGGCAACCCGCCCACCGCGGCCGGCCTGGAGGCGGTGCTGACCGGCCCGGTGCTGCGCTTCGCCGGGCGGACGCTGGTCTGCCTGGCCGGTGCCGTGCACGGCGCCACCCTCGACGGCCGGCCGGTGCGCCCGGGCGTGGTCACCGTCGTCCGGCCCGGCGCCGTGCTCGACATGGGCCCGTGCGGGGCGCCGGGGATGCGCGGCTACCTCGCCGTGGCCGGCGGCATCGCCGTCCCCCGCGCGCTGGGCAGCCGGGCGACCTTCCTGCTCGGCGGGTTCGGCGGGCTCGACGGCCGGGCGCTGGCCGCCGGTGACGAGCTGCCGCTCGGGCGGCTGGAGAACCTGGACGCGCCGCTGGACGTCGACGCCCTCCTTCCGGAGCTCACGGGCGACTGGACGCTGCGGGTGCTGCCCGGGCCGCACGGGGCCCCCGAGCACCTCACCGAGGACGGCGCCGCCGCGCTGTTCGCCACGGCCTGGAGCGTCGACCACCGCGCCGACCGCACCGGCGTCCGGCTGGTCGGCCCCGCACCCGGGTGGGCCCGCGCCGACGGCGGCGAGGCCGGGCTGCACCCGTCGAACATCCACGACAGCGCCTACCCCGTCGGCGGGATCATGCTCTCCGGCGACACGCCGGTGATCGTCGGGCCGGACGGGCCCAGCCTCGGCGGGTTCATCGTCCCGTGCGTGGTCGTGCGGGCCGACCGCTGGAAGCTGGCCCAGCTGCGGCCGGGCGACACGGTGCGGCTGCAGCCGGTCGACGCCGAGGACGCCGACCGCGCCAACGCCCTGCGCGCCGCGCTGCTCGCGCACCCCGCCGCCGCTCCCGAGCGGCCGGCCCCGGTGCAGCCGGCCGCCCCGGTGCCGCTCCCCCGGCCGGCCGTGCTGGCCGAGCTGCCGGGCGCGGGTGCGCGCCCGGACCTGGTGGTGCGCGCCGCCGGCGACTGCCACCTGCTGCTGGAGGCCGGTCCCGCCGAGCTCGACCTGGCCGTGCGGGTGTGGGTGCACCTGCTCGCCCAGCGGCTGCGCGCGCTGCGGCTGCCCGCGGTGCGCGAGCTGGTGGAGGGCGTGCGCTCGATGCTGGTGCAGGTCGACGAGCGCGCCCTGCCGCTGCCCGTGCTCGCCGGCCTGCTGGTCGACCTGGCCGCCGAGGTGCCCGACCCGGAGACGGTGACCCTGGACGTCCGCGAGGTCACCCTGCCCATCGCGCTGGACCACCCGGCGGCGCACGAGGCGATGGCCCGCTACGCCCGCTCGGTGCGGCCGGACGCGCCCTGGTGCCCGGACAACGTCGAGTTCATCCGCCGGATCAACGACCTGGGCAGCCGCGACGAGGTCTTCGACGTCGTCACCGCGGCCACCTACCTGGTCGTCGGCCTCGGCGACGTCTACCTCGGCGCGCCGGTCGCCGTCCCGATCGACCCGCGGCACCGCCTGGTGACGACGAAGTACGACCCCGCCCGCACCTGGACGCCGCAGAACGCGGTCGGCATCGGCGGGGTCTACCTCTGCGTCTACGGCATGGAGGGTCCCGGCGGCTACCAGCTGGTCGGGCGGACCGTGCCGGTCTGGCGGCACGTGCCCGGCTCGGCGGAGCCGCCGTGGCTGCTGCGCCAGTTCGACCGGCTGCGGTTCCGCCCGGTGACCGCCGACGAGCTCGCCGCGCAGCGGGCCGCGATCAGGGCCGGTACCGCCGGCCTGGAGCTGCGCCCCGCCACCTTCTCCCTCGCCGAGGTCCGCGCCCTCGAGGCCGCGCACGCCGGCGAGATCGCCGCCGTCCGTTCCCGGCGTCGCGCCGCCTTCGACGCCGAGCGAGCCCGCTGGAGCACCGCATGACCGCCACCCGCACGACCCCGGTCACCGCCGCCCTGGAGGCCGCCGCGGCCCTCGACCAGCCGGCGTTCGTGCACGTCCTCGACCCGGCCGAGATCGAGGCGCTCCGGCCGGCCCCCGGCGGGCCGCTGGGCGGGGTGCCGGTCGCGGTCAAGGACAACGTCGACGTCGCCGGCGTCCCGACGACCGCCGCGTGCCCGGCCCTGACCGCACCGGCGGCGACCAGCGCCACCGCGGTCCGCCGGCTGCTCGACGCGGGCGCCGTCCCCGTGGCGAAGACCAACCTCGACCAGTTCGCCACCGGGCTGGTGGGCACGCGGTCGCCCTACGGCGCCTGCGCCAGCGTGTTCTCCGCCGAGCACGTCAGCGGCGGCAGCAGCTCCGGCAGCGCGGTGGCCGTGGCGGCCGGCGTCGTCCCGCTGGCGCTGGGCACCGACACCGCCGGCAGCGGCCGGGTGCCCGCGGCCTTCAACGGCCTGGTGGGGGTGAAACCGACCCGCGGGCTGGTACCCACCCGCGGGGTGCTGCCCGCCTGCCCGTCGCTGGACTGCGTCACGACGCTGACCCGCGACGTCGCGCTCGCCCGGACGGCGCTCGGCGTGCTGGCCGGCGCCGACCCCGACGACCCGTGGTCGCGGCCCGCGCCGCCCGGCCTGCCGCCGGGCGTGGCCCGCACCATGCGGGTGGTCGCCGTCCCCGCCGGGCCGCTCGACCTCGCCCCCGCGCACGCCGCGGCCTGGCAGCGGGCCCTGGCGCACGCCGCCACGGTGGCCCGGCTGGTGCCGGTCGACGTCTCGGCCTTCCTCGAGGCCGCGCGGCTGCTCTACGGCGGCCCCTTCCTCGCCGAGCGGCTGGCCGCCTTCGGCGACCTGCTCGAGCCCGACGGCCCGCACCTCGACCCGACCGTGCGGCGGATCGTCCTGGGCGCCCGCGGCATCTCCGGCGCCGACGTCTTCCGCGGGCAGCAGCGGCTCACCGAGCTGCGCGCCGCGGCGCTCGCGGCCTTCGTCGGCGCCGACGCGCTGCTGCTGCCGGTCACCCCCGACCACCCCACGCTGGCCGAGGTCGCCGCCGACCCGGTCGGGGTCAACGCCCGGCTGGGCACGTACACCAACATGGTCAACCTGCTCGACCTCTGCGCCGTCGCCGTGCCGGCCGGCCGGCGCGACGACGGCCTGCCGTTCGGCGTGCAGCTGCTCGCCCCCGCGTTCGCCGACGGGCCGCTGCTCGACCTCGCCGCCCGCTGGCTGGGCGAACCCGTCGACCCGCCGGCGACCCGCAGCCTGGTGGCCGTCGCCGGGGCGCACCTCACCGGCCAGCCGCTCAACCCCCAGCTGGTCGGGCTCGGCGGCCGGCTGCACGCCCGGGCGCGCACCGCCGGCGGCTACCGGATGTACCGGGTGCCCGGTCCGCTCCCCCGCCCCGGCCTGGTCCGCGACGCCGGCGGGCCGGCCGACGGCCTCGAGGTGGAGGTCTGGGACCTGCCGCCGGCCGGGCTCGGCGAGCTGCTGCCCTCGGTCGCCGCGCCGCTGGCGCTCGGACCGGTCGAGCTCGACGACGGCAGCGTCGTCCCCGGGTTCCTCACCGACCCGACCGGGGTCGACCCGACCGCCGACATCACCGCGCACGGGGGCTGGCGCGCCGCCCTCGCCGCCCGCTGACGACGCGCCCGGCGTGGCCTGACACGCCGGGCGCCGTGTGCGCCGGCGGGCCGGCGGGCAGCCCTCCCGCATGACGGCGACGATCGACTGGCGCACCCAGCTCGACGGACTTCCCCTCGCCGAGCGGCTGCGCGCGCTGCTGGCCTACGAGCTGGCCGCCGACCGGTCCGCGGGCCAGCCGGTCGAGGTCACCGCGGCGACCCTGCGGGCGGTGGCCCAGGCCGAGGGGCTCGACGACCGGCAGCCGTGGATCGACGCGGCCGCCGCCCGGATCAGCGCCGGGGAGTGGCAGTCCCTCTGACGCGGCTCAGGAGGAGGCGCGCACCACCAGCTCGGTGGGGAGCACGACCGAGCAGCGCTCGTCGGCTGCCTCCGGCTCGGCGATCAACCGGATCAGCAGCCGGGCCATCTCCCGGCCCATCTCCTCCACCGGCTGGCGCACCGACGACAGCGGCGGATCGGTGACCCGCGACAGCGGCGAGTCGTCGAAGCCCACGACGGCGACGTCGCCGGGCACCCGCCGGCCGGCCTCGCGGAGCGCCCGCAGCGCGCCGATCGCCATCAGGTCGTTGGCCGCGAAGACGGCGTCGAGGTCGGGCGCGCGCTCCAGCAGCGCGCGCATCGCCCGCACGCCGCTGGCCTCGCTGAAGTCGCCCTCCACGACCAGCGCCGAGTCCTCGGGCACCCCGGCCGCGGCCAGCGCCGAGCGGTAGCCGGCGAGCCGGTCCTGGCCGGCACCCATGTCGTGCGGCCCGGTGATCGTGGCGACCCGCCGGCGGCCGCGCTCGAGCAGGTGCGCCACCCCGGCGCGGGACCCGCCGACGTTGTCGACGTCGACGTAGGCGCCGTCGAACCCGCCCGGCGGCCGCCCGCCGAGCACGACCGGCAGGCCGCGCTCCCGCAGCTGCTGCGGCAGCGGGTCCTCGCCGTGCAGCGACGCCATGAGCACGCCGTCGACGTGCTGCGGGCTCAGGTAGTGCTCGAGCGGCCGCTCGGGCCCGGCCGACAGCGCGAGCACCAGCTGCCGGCCGGCCGCGGAGACCCCCGCGCCGATGCCCCGGACGAGCCCGGCGAAGAAGGGCTCGGTGAAGACCCGGTCCTCGCTCTCGGAGATGACCAGCGCGACGGCGTCGGTGCGGCGGGTGACCAGCGCCCGGGCGGCGAGGTTGGGCACGTAGCCGAGCTCGGCGACCGCCGCCTCGACGAGCTGGCGGGTGCGCTCGGAGACCTGCGGCGAGCCGTTGATGACGCGCGACACCGTGCCGCGGCCGACCCCGGCACGCAGCGCGACCTGGTCGAGGGTCGGCCGCTCGCCGGGGACGGTCACCACGACATCATCCAGCACGGCGTCATCCAGCAAGGCCCCGGTGGGCGAGGATGAGATCCCTGTAGAAGCGGCCGCTGTCCTTCACCCGGCGCTGCTGGGTCTCGTAGTCCACGTGCACGATGCCGAACCGCTTGCTGTAGCCGTGCGCCCACTCGAAGTTGTCCATCAGCGACCAGACGAACCAGCCCTTGAGCGGGACGCCGTCGGCGATCGCCCCGGCCGCCGCCTCGAGGTGCCGGGCCAGGAACGCCGTCCGCTCCGGGTCGTGCACGGTGTCGTCCGGGCCCACGACGTCGTCGTAGGCCGACCCGTTCTCGGTCACGTAGAGCGGCAGGTCGCCGTACTCGCGGTGCAGCCGGCGCAGCAGGTCGCCCAGCCCCTCTGGGTCCACCCCCCAGCCCATCGCCGTCAGCGGGGTCTCGGTGGGCCCGAGCGCGGCGAGGTTGGTGCCCGGCATGGGCGAGGTGCTGACCACCTGCGTCTGGTAGTAGTTCACGCCCAGCAGGTCCAGCGGCGCGGCGATCGTCGCGGCGTCGCCGTCCTGCTCGAAGGAGAAGTCGCTGACCCCGGCCAGGTCGGCGCGGACGTCGTCGGGGTAGCCGCCGCGCAGCAGGGGGTCGAGGAAGATCCGGTTCTGCCAGCCGTCGGCCCGCCGGACCGCGTCGAGCACCGCCGGGTGGTCGTCGACAGGGGTCATCGGGGCCAGGTTCAGCGTGATGCCGACCTGCTCGGCGCCCCGGGCGCGCAGGGCCTGCACGCCGAGCCCGTGCCCGAGCAGCAGGTGGTGCACGGCGGCCACGGCCGCGCCGTGCTCGTGCCGGCCGGGGGCGTGCGCGCCGCTGGCGTAGCCGAGGAACGACGAGCACCAGGGCTCGTTGAGGGTGGTCCAGAAGCGCACGCGGTCGCCGAGTGCGCCGACGACCAGGTCGGCGTACTCGGCGAAGCGGTGCGCGGTGTCGCGCACCGGCCAGCCGCCGGCGTCCTCCAGCTCCTGCGGGAGGTCCCAGTGGTAGAGGGTGATCCACGGCTGGATGCCGCGCTCGAGCAGCTCGTCGACCAGCCCGGAGTAGAAGTCCAGCCCCTTCTGGTTGACCGGGCCGCGACCGCCCGGCTGCACCCGCGGCCACGAGATGGAGAAGCGGTAGGACCCGAGGCCGAGGTCGGCCATCAGCGCGACGTCGTCCCGCCAGCGGTGGTAGTGGTCGGCGGCGACGTCGCCGGTGTCGCCGTCGCGCACCCGGCCGGGCGTGTGGCTGTAGGTGTCCCAGATCGACCGGCCCCGGCCGTCCTCGTCCGCGGCGCCCTCGATCTGGTAGGCGGCGGTCGCCGCCCCCCAGAGGAAGTCGGCGGGGAAGCCGGCGGGGTCGGGACGGGGGGCGACGGGCACGGCGGTCTCCTCGGGAGTGAGAGGTGGGAGCGCTCCCAACCCTGGCGTAGGGAGCGCGGGTCGTCAACGGGCGGGGAGGCTCAGCGCGGGGCGTCGTCCCGCAGCAGGTGGTCGCGGATCAGGTTCTTCGGGGTGTAGCGGCGGACGTCGAGGGTCTTCAGGCCGGCGAACTCGTCGCCGAGGGTCTCGTCCACCTGGCCGCGCACGTCGGTCAGCGCCTCGCGCACCCTGCGCAGGCCGGCGGCGGCCTCCCGGGCCAGCCCCGGCAGCCGCTCGGGGCCGAAGACGAACAGCGCGGCCAGGGCGAGGACGACGATCTCGCCCCACCCGATCGAGTCGAGCACGTCGGCGCCTCCTCAGCGGTGCCCGGCCGGCTCGTCGAGCCGGGAGGGGCCGGCGTCGAGGGGGGAGGCCTCGTCGTCGGCGAGGTCGTGGAAGTGCTCGGCGGCGTCGCGGCGGGCGCGGCGCTTGTCGACCACCCGGGCGATCTGGATGGCCACCTCGAACAGCAC
>NZ_JBJGYO010000055.1:0-7631 GCF_054050035.1 Geodermatophilus sp. SYSU D00815
CATTAGCGTGGGACAACGAGACCTCCGGGCGGTCGGTGAGGCGTCAGCACCCACACCTTCGCTCGGAGGTCTCCTTGTTCGCTCAGCCTCCTACGCCGTCAACAACGTCCGTGGTCACTACACCTAGGCCCCTGCAGGGCCCCGCCGCGAGCGTGCGAGCGGTGGGGGGCAGGGGGTCCTTTCCTAGCCGATCTCCTCCCAGACCGCCGCGTACTCGGGAACGGTGATCATCGGCGGGCGCTCGTCGACGGCGACCGCGGTGCTGCGCGGCACGAACCGCTCGCCGTCGTGGCGGAACTGGGTGAGCAGCCCGCTGGCGGTCGCGGCGCCGGCGCGGGCGAGCACGGTCGCCACGATCTGCCCGGCCATGCCGCCGAGCGCCTCCTGGCTCTGCGAGGTGTGCCGGCGGACGCCGAGGTCGACCTGGGCCAGCGCCGAGAGCCCGTGCTGCTGCAGCAGGTCGACCAGCAGGCCCACCTCCACGCCGTAGCCCGACACGAACGGCACCCGCTCCAGCGCCGCCCGCCGCCCGGCGTACTCGCCCCCGAGGGGCTGGACGAAGCCGGCCAGCTCCGGCCACAGCGCGTTGAGCAGCGGCCGCGCGGTCAGCTCGGTCACCCGGCCGCCGCCGGCGGGCTGCTCGAGCCCGGCGATCTCCAGCGGGCGGGTGTAGCAGCCCTTCACGTACACCACGCCGGGGTCGGTGAGCAGCGGCGCGAGCAGGCCGGGCACGTAGTGGCGGACGTCGCCCTTCAGGTCGGCGTCGAGGAAGACGACCAGGTCGCCGTCGGTGGCGGCCAGCGCCTTCCACAGCGCCTCGCCCTTGCCGGGGCGGCTGCCGTGCGCGGGCAGCACCTCGGTGGTGGCGACGACGTCGGCGCCGGCGGCGCGGGCGACCGCGGCGGTGCCGTCGGTGGAGTCGGAGTCGACGACGAGCAGCTCGTCGACCAGTGGCGTGCGGCGGACCCAGAGCTCGTGCAGCTCGGCGACCAGGCCGCCGACGGTCTCGGCCTCGTCGCGGGCGGGCAGGACGACGCTGACGCGGTGGCCGCCGCGCAGCTTGGCCCGCAGCAGCGCCGCGGGATCGAGCTCGTCGAGGGAGGTGGCGGACGACGTGCGGTGCTCGAACCAGGCGCGGGCATCGGGTCGCATCGGCCCACTCTCCGGGAGCCCGTGGGTCCTCCGCCAGGCGGCACGGAGTAGTTCACGTGATCGTCATCGCCGGTGCACCGGGGGGCTGGCGCCCCACGAGATCTGCACTCCGGTGGCGATCAGCGGCCGATGGCCACCGGAGCGCGCATCCGGCGAGGCCTCGCCACGAGCCGGCGGTCAGACCTGCGCGGCCGCGGCCTCCCGCAGGGCGGTCGGGCTGTCCGGGCCCACGGTGGCGCCCGCGCCGGTGGGCTCGGGGTGGCCGAGGTCGGTGAGCCAGCCGCGCAGCACCCGGTGCAGCTGCTCGGCGCCGACGATCTCGCCGGGCGGGGCGAACGAGCGCGGGTGCAGCAGGAAGCCCAGCTGCTGCGGCCCGCCGAGCCCGCCGTGCGAGCCGACGTGCGGTTCGAAGGGGGACGCCTCGTCGGTCTCGGGGTCGTACCGGCTGTTGATCAGCACGTCGGGGCAGTGCGGGAAGGTCGACGTGCGGGCCACCAGCTCGGCCGCGTAGGGCCCGTACGGCGCCAGCGGGTCCTCGCCGAACACCTCGCCGGTGGCGATGCGGTGCAGGCCCTCGCGGCCGAGCACGACCGGGCCGTGCTCCTCGGAGTGCACCAGCAGGAAGCCGACGCCGTCGTGGTCGACCAGGCCGGGCAGCAGCTCGGGCCAGTGCCGCTCGATCTCCTCCAGCGGCACCCGGCCGGGGATGTCGGGGAAGGACACCATCGCCACGTGGCCGGAGACCACGCAGACCACGCCGGGCGCCACCCGGGGCACCTTCTCCTCGCCGGAGCCGACGTGCTCGCCGTGGTCGTCGGCGGACAGCGCGGCCACCCGCTCGCGCAGCCGCCGGGCGATCGGCCCGCCGGAGGCGGCCGCCTCGGCCAGGGCGGAGGTGACCTGCCAGCCCTCGACCGGGCGGCGGCTGGTGCTGGGCCCGGGCAGCGCGGCGGGGTCGACGTCGCCGCCGCCGCAGAGCCGGCCGACGTACTGCTCGATCGTCTCGCCGAACCGGTCGGCGAACGCCTGCCCCTGGGTCAGGCCGTGGTCGGAGAGGCAGACCAGGTGGTAGTCGCGCGGCGCGAGCTGGGTGGCCCGCTGCAGCCGGCCGATCTGCTGGTCGATGCTGCGCAGCACCTCGAGGGCGTCGAAGCGCTCGACGCCGGAGTGGTGGCCCACCTCGTCGTAGCCGAGGAAGTCGACGAAGGCCACCGGGCGGCCGGCCAGCATGTCCTCGATCAGCGCCGACACGACGATGTCGCGGGTGATCACCGTGGTGGCCGGCCGGGCCAGCGGGTAGATGCCGCCGCGGGAGACCCGGGGCCGCACGTCGTCGCGCCGCTCGCGGGCCGCGGCGCGCAGCTCGCGGCCCACCTCGACCAGGGAGACGGCCAGGGTGCGCACGGCGTTGACCGGGTTGGCGAAGTAGGCGTAGTAGCCGGCGCCGAACCGGTCGCGGCGGCGCTCGCGGCGCGAGGTCCGCGGCACCACGTGCGACAGCGAGCTCATGGTGAGCGAGACGTGGTCGGCGTCGCCGGTGAAGAGCGTGCCGTGGGCGGCGCCGCCACCGGCGAGCAGGCCCCGACCGTCGGAGTGCCGCCGCTCGACCTCGGCGGCGTCGACGGGGTGCGAGGCGGCGACGACGTGGTCGGTGTCCTTCTCGTACCAGCGGAACCCGAGGATGTCGTGGTTGGAGCCGTGCAGGATGCCGCAGACGCTGGCCACGGTCTGCGAGCTCCAGTCGGTGTGCCACGGCTGCAGCACGTGGCTGCCCGAGCGCACCCACGACGCCAGGGTGGGCATCAGCCCGTCGCGGACGGCGCGGCGCACCGTCTGGTGGCCGAGGCCGTCGATCTGCAGCACCAGCACCCCGGGCGGGGCCGGCTCGGCGCTCCCGGCGCGGGCGGCGCGCCGGCGGGCCCGGCGGAAGAAGAGCTCGTCCTCGTCGATGGCCAGCGCGCTGCTGATGACGCCCGCCACGCCGGCCATGGCCAGGGTCAGCCAGACCGCCGTGGACAGCCGGGCGATGACGACGCCGGGGATGGCGAAGGAGATCGCCAGCACGGCGGCGCCCAGGAGCAGGAACCCGCCGAGGCCGAGGGTGAAGAACGCCAGCGGCAGCGCCACCCGCAGCACCAGCGGCCAGACGACGGCGGTGAGCACGCCGAGGATCAGCGCGAGCACGGGCGGCTGCCACCACGACGGCATGGAGAAGTTGCGCATGCCGGCGTCGAGCGCGACCAGGGCGCCGGTGGCGGCGGCCCACACCAGCAGGACGCGCGCGAGGGTGCGGCCGGTCTGCAGCAGCCGGCCGGTCGACGCGGGCGGGCTCACGGCGCCGGCGCCCCGTCGGGGCAGGGCTGCGCGGCCCGCGCGCGCTGCTCGCGGCGGTGCCGCCGGCGGCTCGCCACGAGGTTGAGCAGCCCGCTGACCAGGAGGATGAGCAGCGCGGCGATCAGGGTGGCGATCAGCGGGTTGTCGAACAGCCCGCCGGAGAGCACGCCGAGCAGCGCGTAGGCCACCGCCCACAGGAAAGAGGCGAGCAGCGCCGCGGGCACCAGCCGGCGCCAGGGGTAGGCGAGCGCGCCGGCGGCGAGCAGCACCGGGATGCGCCCGGCCGGCAGCAGCCGCCCGACCACGATGATCTGCCAGCCGTGGTCGCGGAACTGGGCGCGGACCTCCTCGATCCGCTCGGGGTGCTGGCCGCGGGCCACCCACCGCACCGCGGCCGGCCCGCCGAACCGGCAGATGGCGAAGGTGGCCAGGTCGCCGGCGAGCGCGCCGAGGGTGGCCAGCAGCAGCACCAGCGGCAGCGACAGCTGGCCGGTGCTGGTGGCGACCGCCGCGGCCGCGCCGACGACGGCGCCGGTGGGCACGACCGGCAGGATCGAGCCGAGCAGCACACCGCCGAACAGCACCGGGTAGCCGATGGAGGACGCGTCGGTCCAGCTCGAGGCGAGGACGCTCATGCCGCCGCCACCCCGAGCGGGACCGGCCGGCCCGGTTCCACGTGGAGCACCGTGGTGGCCAGCCCGCGCTGCGCCACCTGGGCGGCGAACGTGCGCGGCGGCTCGACCAGCGCCCGGCGCATGCGGCGGCGCAGCTTCGGCAGCAGGTGGCTGCCGCCGAAGGCGAGCGTGCCCCAGTGCACCGGGACGGCGACGCGCGGCCGCAGCCGGGCCACCGCCTCGGCGGCGCGGTGCGGGTCGAGGTGGCCGTGGCCGAGGTTGGGCCCCCAGCCCCACACCGGCAGCAGCGCGACGTCGATGCCCCGGTCGCCGAGGAACCCCATGGAGTCGAACAGGTCGGTGTCGCCGCTGGCGTAGACGGTGACGCCGTCGCCGCTGATGAGGTGACCCATGGCGCGGGTCTGCGGGCCGTGCTCGAGCCGCGGCCCCCAGCGGTGACCGCTGTGCCGGGCGTGCACGCCGGTGACCTTCAGGTCGCCGTCGCGCAGCGTCTCGCCGGGGGCGAGCTCCTCGACGTGGGCGAAGCCCTTGCCGCGCAGCCAGGCGCCGGCGCCGCGGGGCACGACGATGCGGACGTCGCCGAGCATGCGCAGCGACGGCAGGTGCAGGTGGTCGCCGTGCAGGTGGGACAGCAGCACCATGTCGACGCCGGCCCAGGCCGACTCGTCGGGCAGGGGGACCACCCGGCGCAGCGGGCCGACGCTGGGGGTGAGGAGCGGGTCGGTGAGGACCGTGCGGCCGGCCAGCTCGACCCGGACGGTCGAGTGGCCGACGAAGTGCAGCTCCGGGTCGCTCACAGCGCCAGTATCCAGCGGCGCACCGACAGCCCGGATCAGGTTTTCCCCCCATCGGCACCCTGAACCCTCGGGGGCTTTCGGTACCGAAAGGCCGGGGGCGGCCGCTCTACCGGGGGCTTTCGGTGCAGAGAGCCCGGGGGCGCCCGGGCTTCCTGTACCGAAAGCCCGCTCGGGCCTGCCGGTGGTCACCCGACGGTCAACGACGGGCGGGCCGCCGGTGCTTCCGGTCCGCCGGCGGCGGTCACCCGGAAGGGGGTCGAGGGGTCAGACGCGGGGCAGCGGGGCGCGCGGGCGGGGGACGGCGGCGGGCATGCGACGGCGGGGGCGCGCGGTGCCGGCGTGCCCCAGGACGCGGCCGACGAGCGGGGCCACGACCACGGCGCACACCGTCCAGGCGAGCAGCGCGAGCAGCCAGGTCATCCGCCTGCGCTGCCCCGGCACCAGGTGACCGAAACCCCGGGACACAGGAACACCGGCGCCGCGGTCACCCGATCGGGCGACGGCGGTGATCGAGTCGCGCGCGCCGGGTGCGGCCCGCACCATCGGCTCCATGATCCTGGGGGACGATGTGCGGGGGCTGCCCCACCCGCAGCCGCACGGCGGCCCGGAAGCGGCCGCCGAACTGCGGACGATGGCGCTGCACCTGGAGACGGCCGCGGCGCTGGAGCTCAAGGCGGCCCGGGCCGAGGACCCGGCGCAGGTCGACACGTTGCGCCGGCGCGCCGAGCAGCGGCGCGCGCTGGCCGCCCGCATCCGCGCGCGCCTCGCCGCCCGCGGCGCCGCCATGGCGGAGGCCGCCACCGCGCCGTAGCCCGGCGCCGGGGAGCGTCAGGACGGGGTGCGGCGCCGCACGACCAGGTGGAGGGCGACACCCACGGCCGCGCCCAGCGCGTTCGTCGCGACGTCCACCAGGGACGGGTCGCGGTCGGGCAGCACCAGCCACTGCGCGGCCTCCACGCCCAGCGACGCCAGCACGCAGGCGGTCCAGGCGAGCAGCGGGGGGACGCGGGGGAACGCGGCGCACAGCAGCAGACCGGCCGGGACGAACAGCAGGACGTTGGTGACCTCGTCGACGACCTTGCGCTCCGAGGAGGCCCCGCCCAGCCCGACGGCGTCGACCAGGTCGACCAGCGCCCCGGTCACCGACGGCCCGATCACCGGGAGCAGGGTGAGGACGGCGAGGACGGCGAGGTAGCCCAGGAGCACCCGCCTCGCCCGTCGTTCCCGCACCACAGGACTGTAGACAGCTGCAGGCCCGCGACGGGGCGGTCCCGTGCGCGCTGCCCCTGTCGGGTGACGCCGCCGGCCGTCTCCTAGGTCGCCGGGCCGTCCCGTTCCTAGCCTTCGGCCATGGACTCGCTGCGGGCCTTCGGCCGGCTCACCCGCCGCTGGGTGATCAACCACGTCGTGATGCGCGAGATCATGCCGTGGAAGGTGCGCACCCGCGTGCTGTGCCTGCTCGGCATGCGGATCAAGGGCGCCGGCTTCTCCGCGGGCAGCTGGGTCGGCGGGGTCGACATCGAGATGGGCGAGGGCAGCGGCACCAACATCGGGGCCGTCTTCGACAACCTCGGCCCGATCCGGATCGGCCGGCACGTCTACATCGGGCACCACGTGCTGCTGCTCACCAGCCACCACGACGTCGACCCGGAGGGCAAGCACGTCGCGGGCACGGTCCGCGGCCGCGGCATCACGGTGCACGACGGCGTCTGGATCGGGGCGCGGGCCACGGTGATGCCCGGCGTGACCATCGGCGAGGGCTGCGTGATCGGGGCCGGCGCGGTGGTCACCCGCGACTGCGAGCCGCACGGCATGTACCTCGGCGTGCCGGCCAGGCGGGTCAAGGACCTGCGCCCGGCCGCGCCCGCCCCCGAGCCCCGCGAGCCGGTGGAGACCGAGCCCGCCGCCGTCTGACCCGCCGCCCGTCCGGCGGCGGGAACGCCGTGCCCGCCGTACGTCGGGGCGGATGGCGCGGGGGACGCGGTGGTGGAACGAGCCGCCCTGGTGGGCGTGGGTCGTCATGGCGGCGGGACGGTGTTCCTCGTCGTCGGCCTGCCGTTCGCACTCGGCCGCGGCACGGTCGTCGACACGACGCCGCGGCCCCTCCCGCCCGCGGCCGGGAACACCCCGGCGCCGGAGGAGGCGCTGCTGGTCGCCCTCGGTGACAGCTGGGCCGCGCCGCCCGGCAGCGGCACGCTCGGCCAGCTCGTGGCCGGGACCGCGGCCCTCGAGGAGGCCGACGTCGTCGTCCTCTCGGGCAGCTCCTACGACGGCCCGGGCATCGCCGAGCAGGTCGCCGTCGCCGCGCAGGCGGCCCTCGGCGGGATCGCCGAGCGCGCCCCGGACGCCGTCGTCATCGTGGTCGGCCCGGCCCGGCCCGGCCTGGCCGGACGCCGGGGCGCCGGCCGGGGTCCGCGACAACCGCGACGTGGTCCGCGAGGCGGCCGAGGCCGCCGGCGCCCGGTTCGTCCGCCCGCTCGCCGAGGGCTGGGCGGTCGAGGTCGGCGACGACGGCCGCCCGACCGCCGCCGGCTGCGCCGCACTGGCCGACCGCGTGCAGCCGCTGGTCGAGGAGGCGCCGGGCGCCTAGGGAGTGTCTGGCGGATCATGGAATCCACGTGAGTAGCGCGGCGAGGTGGAGCGCGCCGGCGTAGTTGCGGGCGTGCTTGTCGTAGCGGGTGGCCAGGCCGCGCCACTGTTTGGCCTGGCAGAA
>NZ_JBJGYO010000056.1:0-5164 GCF_054050035.1 Geodermatophilus sp. SYSU D00815
TGGGCGGGGTGTGTGGCAAGTCCTCGGCCTGTTAGTACCGGTCAGCTGCACACCTTGCGGTGCTTCCACTTCCGGCCTATCAACCCGCTGGTCTGGGCGGGGGCCTTACCCGATCGAGTCGGTGAGAGACCTCATCTTGAAGCGAGCTTCCCGCTTAGATGCTTTCAGCGGTTATCCCTGCCGAACGTAGCCAACCAGCAGTGCACCTGGCGGTACAACTGGCACACCAGAGGTTCGTCCGTCCCGGTCCTCTCGTACTAGGGACAGCTCTTCGCAAGTCTCTTACGCGCGCGGCGGATAGGGACCGAACTGTCTCACGACGTTCTAAACCCAGCTCGCGTACCGCTTTAATGGGCGAACAGCCCAACCCTTGGGACCTACTCCAGCCCCAGGATGCGACGAGCCGACATCGAGGTGCCAAACCATCCCGTCGATATGGACTCTTGGGGAAGATCAGCCTGTTATCCCCGGGGTACCTTTTATCCGTTGAGCGACACCGCTTCCACATGCCGGTGCCGGGTCACTAGTCCCAGCTTTCGCTCCTGCTCGACCCGTCGGTCTCGCAGTCAAGCTCCCTTGTGCACTTGCACTCGACACCTGATTGCCAACCAGGCTGAGGGAACCTTTGGGCGCCTCCGTTACATTTTGGGAGGCAACCGCCCCAGTTAAACTACCCACCTGACACTGTTCCTGATCCGGATCACGGACCGAGGTTAGACATCCAATTCGACCAGAGTGGTATTTCAACGGCGACTCCGCCCGCACTGGCGTGCGGGTTTCCCAGTCTCCCACCTATCCTACACAAGCCGAACCGAACACCAATATCAAGCTATAGTAAAGGTCCCGGGGTCTTTCCGTCCTGCCGCGCGTAACGAGCATCTTTACTCGTAGTGCAATTTCGCCGAGCCTGTGGTTGAGACAGCTGAGAAGTCGTTACGCCATTCGTGCAGGTCGGAACTTACCCGACAAGGAATTTCGCTACCTTAGGATGGTTATAGTTACCACCGCCGTTTACTGGCGCTTGAGTTCTGAGCTTCGCCCCGAAGAGCTAACCCGTCCCCTTAACGTTCCAGCACCGGGCAGGCGTCAGTCCGTATACATCGTCTTACGACTTCGCACGGACCTGTGTTTTTAGTAAACAGTCGCTTCTCACTGGTCTCTGCGACCCCCTCCCGCTGCCCCGCGCGCGGCGGTTCACGGGCTGAGGTCCCCCTTCTCCCGAAGTTACGGGGGCATTTTGCCGAGTTCCTTAACCACAGTTCGCTCGATCGCCTCGGTATTCTCTACCTGACCACCTGAGTTGGTTTGGGGTACGGGCCGCTCGGAACTCGCTAGAGGCTTTTCTCGGCAGCATAGGATCATCCCATTCGCCTCATTCGGCTATGCGTCGGGCCTCACCCTCGTGTTCCGCGGATTTGCCTACGGAACGGGCCACACCCTTGCACCGGTACTACCACTCACCGGGAGGACTACCTTCCTGCGTCACCCCATCGCTTGCCTACTACCGGTCCGGGTCCCACGCTCCACCACTCCTCGCCCGAAGGCTCGAAGTGGTTTCGGGTGGTTAGCATCGCCAGGTTCGGCATGGGCGCTCCTTCGCGGGTACGGGAATATCAACCCGTTGTCCATCGACTACGCCTGTCGGCCTCGCCTTAGGTCCCGACTCACCCTGGGCGGATTAGCCTGGCCCAGGAACCCTTGGTCATCCGGCGGAGGAGTTTCTCACTCCTCTTTCGCTACTCATGCCTGCATTCTCACTCGCGTGGCGTCCACGGCTGGATCCCTCCGCCGCTTCACCCACCACGCGACGCTCCCCTACCCACCCACACGCCTGGCCGACCCCGCGAAGGGGGCCGGCGAGCTGATGTGTGAGTGCCACGGCTTCGGCGGTGTGCTTGAGCCCCGCTACATTGTCGGCGCGGAACCACTTGACCAGTGAGCTATTACGCACTCTTTCAAGGGTGGCTGCTTCTAAGCCAACCTCCTGGTTGTCTCTGCGATCCCACATCCTTTTCCACTTAGCACACGCTTAGGGGCCTTAGCCGATGATCTGGGCTGTTTCCCTCTCGACTACGAACCTTATCGCCCGCAGTCTCACTGCCGCGCTCTCACTTACCGGCATTCGGAGTTTGGTTGACGTCAGTAACCTTGTGGGGCCCATCGGCCATCCAGTGCTCTACCTCCGGCAAGAAACACGCGACGCTGCACCTAAATGCATTTCGGGGAGAACCAGCTATCACCGAGTTTGATTGGCCTTTCACCCCTACCCACAGCTCATCCCCCAGGTTTTCAACCCTGGTGGGTTCGGTCCTCCACGCGGTCTTACCCGCGCTTCAACCTGGCCATGGGTAGATCACTCGGCTTCGGGTCTAGAGCACGCGACTGACGATCGCCCTGTTCGGACTCGCTTTCGCTACGGCTACCCCCCACGGGTTAACCTCGCCACGTACCGCTAACTCGCAGGCTCATTCTTCAAAAGGCACGCAATCACCCCGCGCGCACGAGGCGCGCGCAGGCTCTCACGGCTTGTAGGCACACGGTTTCAGGTACTATTTCACTCCCCTCCCGGGGTACTTTTCACCTTTCCCTCACGGTACTCGTCCGCTATCGGTCACCAGGAAGTATTCAGGCTTAGCGGGTGGTCCCGCCGGATTCACACCGAATTTCACGGGCTCGGTGCTACTCGGGAACACGCTCGGGAGGACCCGGGTTTTCGTGTACGGGGCTCTCACCCTCTACGGCGACCCCTTCCAGAGGCCTTCCACTAACCACGGATCTTTCTCACTCCCTCGCCGTCCGGCAGAACGGCACGAGCGGTCCCACGACCCCGATGACACAACCCCTGCCGGGTATCACATGCCACCGGTTTAGCCTCGATCCGCTTTCGCTCGCCACTACTCACGGAATCACGGTTGTTTTCTCTTCCTGTGGGTACTGAGATGTTTCACTTCCCCACGTTCCCTCCACACGCCCTATGTGTTCAGGCGCGGGTCACACCACATGACTGGTGCGGGGTTCCCCCATTCGGACATCCTCGGATCAACGCTCGGTTGGCAGCTCCCCGAGGCTTCTCGCAGCCTCCCACGTCCTTCATCGGCTCCTGGTGCCCAGGCATCCACCGTGCGCCCTTACCAACTTGACCACACGGCCCACAAACAAAAAATTGCCTGCAAACACTTATCGAAAAGATGCTCGCGTCCACTGTGCAGTTCTCAAACAACAACCGGCCACCACCCGCGGCGCCCCCACCGAACCCGCACCGCCCACGCCTGTGAACGATCCGGTGGTCTGGGAACCGGGCGGCCCCGACGAGACAACGACCCCGTCCCCACCCGGGAACGGGTCCGCTCCCTCAGGACCCAACAGCGTGCCTACGACCGGCTCCGAGCACCCGCCCCGCGTTCCACGCCGGCGGTTCCGAAGAACCACCCGGCAGTACTGGCGAGCGCGCACCCGCACCCGGCCGAACTGGTCAGCGTTCCACCCTCGAGCACCACCCAGGCGACCGGCAGCCCCCCGCTGATGGGGAACCGTCCACGTCCTGGCATGGCCCGGCACCGGCCCGGGAACTCCCGGCCGGCGTCCGCTGCTCCTTAGAAAGGAGGTGATCCAGCCGCACCTTCCGGTACGGCTACCTTGTTACGACTTCGTCCCAATCGCCGATCCCGCCTTCGACGGCTCCCTCCCACAAAGGGGTTGGGCCACCGGCTTCGGGCGTTACCGACTTTCGTGACGTGACGGGCGGTGTGTACAAGGCCCGGGAACGTATTCACCGCAGCGTTGCTGATCTGCGATTACTAGCGACTCCAACTTCATGGGGTCGAGTTGCAGACCCCAATCCGAACTGAGACCGGCTTTTTGGGATTCGCTCCACCTCGCGGTATCGCAGCCCTTTGTACCGGCCATTGTAGCATGTTTGCAGCCCTAGACATAAGGGGCATGATGATTTGACGTCATCCCCACCTTCCTCCGAGTTGACCCCGGCAGTCTCCCATGAGTCCCCACCATCACGTGCTGGCAACATGGAACGAGGGTTGCGCTCGTTGCGGGACTTAACCCAACATCTCACGACACGAGCTGACGACAACCATGCACCACCTGTGCGCGACGCCAAAGGCACCCCGCATCTCTGCGAGATTTCCGCGCATGTCAAGCCTAGGTAAGGTTCTTCGCGTTGCATCGAATTAAGCAACATGCTCCGCCGCTTGTGCGGGCCCCCGTCAATTCCTTTGAGTTTTAGCCTTGCGGCCGTACTCCCCAGGCGGGGCGCTTAATGCGTTAGCTGCGGCACGGAGACCGTGGAATGGCCCCCACACCTAGCGCCCAACGTTTACGGCGTGGACTACCAGGGTATCTAATCCTGTTCGCTCCCCACGCTTTCGCTCCTCAGCGTCAGTATCGGCCCAGAGACCCGCCTTCGCCACCGGTGTTCCTCCTGATATCTGCGCATTTCACCGCTACACCAGGAATTCCAGTCTCCCCTGCCGAACTCCAGTCCGCCCGTATCGACTGCAGACCCGAGGTTGAGCCTCGGGATTTCACAGCCGACGCGACGAACCGCCTACGAGCTCTTTACGCCCAATAATTCCGGACAACGCTTGCACCCTACGTATTACCGCGGCTGCTGGCACGTAGTTGGCCGGTGCTTCTTCTGCAGGTACCGTCACCTCACGGCTTCGTCCCTGCTGAAAGAGGTTTACAACCCGAAGGCCGTCATCCCCCACGCGGCGTCGCTGCGTCAGGCTTTCGCCCATTGCGCAATATTCCCCACTGCTGCCTCCCGTAGGAGTCTGGGCCGTGTCTCAGTCCCAGTGTGGCCGGTCACCCTCTCAGGCCGGCTACCCGTCGTCGCCTTGGTAGGCCACTACCCCACCAACAAGCTGATAGGCCGCGGGCCCATCCCCAGCCGGAAACCCTTTCCACCACCAGACCATGCGGTCAGCGGACATATCCGGTATTAGCCCCAATTTCTTGGAGTTATCCCGGAGCCGGGGGCAGGTTGCCCACGTGTTACTCACCCGTTCGCCACTGATCCCCCACCGAAGCGGGTTCACCGTTCGACTTGCATGTGTTAAGCACGCCGCCAGCGTTCGTCCTGAGCCAGGATCAAACTCTCCGTAGATGTTCAATCACCGGCTGAGAACCGCGACCTGACAGATCGCGA
>NZ_JBJGYO010000057.1:0-3827 GCF_054050035.1 Geodermatophilus sp. SYSU D00815
AGAACGCGCCGCAGCCTTGCCCGGCTGGCTGCACGCCTACAACCATCACCGCAGCCACACCGCGATCGGCGGCCGGACCCCGATCAGCCGCATCACTGTCAACGACCTCGTGGGACAGAACACCTAGCGGCGGGCGTGCCGCGCTGCGGGAGCGGCGGCCTCAGCCCTGCCCGCGCCGGCGAGCGGGCCGGTCGGGCAGCCGGCCCGTGGCCTCGGCCCACGCGAGGATCTTGTCGCGGTGCCAGACCGGCACGTTGCCGCTGATGTAGCCGTCCTCGGGCGGCAGCACGTTGCGGTGGCGCCACATCGTCGGCGTGCGGCCGTCGACCTCGAGCATCCTGGCGATGTCGCGCAGGCCCACGACGTCGAGCCTCTGCTCGGGCACCCCGCCCCCTCCGTCCGGCACGATTCGGGGCGGCGTCGCTCCCGGGTCTACGGAGTCTCGCACCCGCGCTCGGGACGTCTCAAGATCATCCGCGGTGGCGTGTCGAGGATCTCGGCGGCTCAGCTGGGGTCGTGCCGCTCCCGCAGGCACTCCAGCGAGGCCTCGGCCCGGGCCTCGATGCCGCTGAAGAGGTTCGCGACGGCCAGCATCTCGCGGTGCACCGCGGCGACGTCGACCCGTTCGGAGGTGAACGCCGTCTGCAGGCGGATGAGCGCCCGCGAGGCGGTGGCCGCGTCGGCCTCGGCATCGGGCCACAGGTCCACGAGCGTCGCGGCCAGCGCGGCCCACTGCTGGAAGACGTCACCGGTGCCCAGCTCGACCGGCTCGCCGCGCAGCGGCCCCAGCTCGTCGGCGAGGCCGGCCAGCGAGAGCCGCAGGTACTCCCGCCAGGCGTCGAGGAACCGGTGGACGACCAGCTCCGCACCGGGGTCGCCGGCCGACATGCGGGCGTACAGCAGCGCCGCGTCCAGGCGGGCCCCCTCCCGCTGCCGGAACCGCCCGTGCGGGCCGTCCCAGGACAGGAGCACCAGGTGCACGTCGGCCGCCGCGGGGACCGCCGACTCCGGATCGCCTGCCACGGCCGAACCATAAGGCGACGGGCCGACAGCAGCGGTCTCCCTCCCCGGCGCGTCGACCGCTCCCGACCTCCCGCCGGACCCTCGGAAGTGTCGGTGGGTCGCCATAGCCTCCAGGCGCTCACCCCGAGCGATGCACCGACAACACGGAGGACCGGATCATGGCCGGCGATACTGTCATCACCGTCATCGGCAACCTGACCAGCGACCCCGAGCTGCGCTTCACGCCCTCGGGCGCGGCGGTCGCCAACTTCACCATCGCGTCCACCCCGCGCACCCTGGACCGCCAGACCCAGGAGTGGAAGGACGGCGAGGCGCTCTTCATGCGCTGCAGCTGCTGGCGGCAGATGGCCGAGAACGTCGCGGGCTCGCTCGTCCGCGGCTCGCGGGTCATGGCCCAGGGCCGGCTCAAGCAGCGCTCCTTCGAGACCAAGGAGGGCGAGAAGCGCACCGTCATCGAGATGGAGGTCGACGAGATCGGCCCGTCGTTGCGCTACGCGACGGCGACGATCGCGAAGGCGGCCCGTTCCGAGGGCCGTCCCGCGGCCGACTTCCGGGCCGGCGACGACTTCCGGGCGGGGGACGACGCCGGCCGAGGCGGCGCGCAGGACCCGTGGGCGGCCGTGCCGGTGGGCGCCACCGGCGAGGAGCCGCCGTTCTAGCGACCGACGACCGTCGAGACCGCCGAGGCCCAGGATCTCCCCGATCCTGGGCCTCGGCGGTTCGGCACGTGCCGGGTGCGCGGCGCGCTCAGGCGGCCGACGAGGTCACGTTCTTCGTCACGCGGATGGACTGCGGGCTGCGCGCCGTGCGGGTGGGGACGACCTCGCCCAGCTCGATCAGCCGCTCGACGGCGGCGTCCTTGTCGACCTGGGTGCGCAGGTTGCCGCCCGACCACTCGCAGTGCAGCTCGCCCGCCGGTCCGGACCGCCCCCGCAGCCGCTCCCGGGCGTACTCCTTGTGGCGCCGCGCCTCGCTCTCGGCGGTGCGCCATTCGTCGTAGTCCCGGACGGCCTCGACGTAGTCCTCCTCGGTGACCGTCAGCCGCGACTGCCGCGACAGCCCCGCCTCGGTCTCCGGGTCCACCGGCGGCCCCCAGCACGCGTCGAGGAAGGGGCACCAGTCGCACATGCTGTCGACGCCGGGCCCGAACCCGTCGCGGGGGACGGCGTCGGCGCCGTCGTCCTCCACCGTGCCGTAGACCTCGGCGAGCCACAGGATCGCCTCCGCGGTCAGCGCCGGGTCGTGGTCGGCCTCGAAGACGACGTCCTCCCCCGAGTCGCGGGACAGGTAGCGGATGCGCAGGCCCTCGACGTCGCACTCGGTGCCGGCGGGGAGCCGCCGGTCGTGGGTCTGCCCGGTGCGCAGCAGCCAGGCGTAGACGGCGACCTGGAACCAGTGCCGCAGCGGCACCCCGCGGGTGAGGACCTTCTCGAACCCGAACCGGGAGGTCGTCTTCAGGTCCTCGACGACGGGGGCGTGCCACCAGTCGGCGCGGCCCTTGACCTGCTCGCCCTTGAGGGCGACCTCGGTCAGCCCGCCGTACTGGCGGCGCAGCGCGCGCAGCACGCCGCGGTGCAGTTCGGTGCCCAGGAAGGCCTGCAGGCCGGTGTGGGTGTTGGTGGGTCGCCGGCGGGCGATCCGGTAGGCCGCCCGGCGCCGGCACTCCCCCAGCTCGGAGGCGCCGATCATCCGCTGGCGGGAGCGGGCCCGGCGGGCGTCGAGGTCGCGCACCGCGGCGGCCAGGCTGGGGGCGGCACGCCGTTCGGCGGCGGTGGGGCGGGCGGGCAGGACGGCGGTCATGGCTCTCCTCGTTCCGGGGTGGTGGTTCGGGGCGGCGTGGCGCGCGGGCGCCCTCAGGCGCCCGGCCGCCGGCCGCGGGCGTCGGGGGGGGGGGGGGGGGGGGCGGGGGGGGGGGGGGGGGGGGGGGGGGGGGGGGGGGGGGGGGGGGGGGGGGGGGGGGGGGGGGGTGGCCCCGGGGGGGGGGGGGGGGGCCCCCCCCGGCCCGGCGCGGTCCCGTCACGCGATCTCCTGCTGCCCGTCGGCCCGCTGGGAGGAGATGACGTCGCGCACCAGCGCGCTCAGCCGCTTGGTGGCCACCTGCTCGGCGGGGCGGCCGAACCGGTCGGCGATGTCGTCCCCGCTCACGCCCAGGCTCTCCAGGCTGGCGAGCACGCCCCGCCGAGCCGCGTTGACCCGGCAGTCCTTGGGGTCGTCGGGGTTCGGCGAGGACACCAGCAGCGGTTGCGGCGCCTTGGCCTCGCGCCCCGCGGCCGGGCGGGCGGCCGCGGTCCGGGCGGCGTCCACCACCGCGGCGCTCGCCGGCGTGCCGGCCCGGCTGGCCCGCCGCCCGGCGGGGTGGGCCTGCACCGACGCCTCGAGGAACTCCTCGTGCCGCGCCTGGATCAGCTCGGCGAGGGTGTAGTTCCCGCCGGGCGTCTCGACGTCGACCTGCAGCAGCGCGCTGCGGTTCGCCACGACCCACACCTCGCGCAGCTCGTCGTCGTCGCCGGCGTCCTGGATCCGCGCCACCAGGTCGGCGACGTCCGGCTCGCCGGTGCGGCTGCCGCGGCCGTCGGTCCTGCGGGTGCGGGCCTCGTCCTCGCGCTCGTGGTCGAGCAGCTCACCGCCGTGGAAGGAGACCAGGTCGCGCACGTGGGCGGTGCCCGGGTCGCACTTGAGCGCGTCGAAGACGAGCCATTCGAGCAGCCGGCCGGTGGCGTTGCGGTCGGTGATCTCCTTGGCCGGGTCGTCGTTGGGCTTGATCCCCACGTGCACGCTGCGGGCGCCGACCAGCAGCGGTCGGT
>NZ_JBJGYO010000058.1:0-3154 GCF_054050035.1 Geodermatophilus sp. SYSU D00815
CGGCCGAGGACGGCAGCAACGGCTCCATCCACGCCCACGCCTCATCGGAGACCACCGCTCGATGCTGTCGCATCGCCCGGAGCCTGCCGATCCGGACCGCCAAGATCCGTCAGACACGCCCTAGGCCGGGACCGCCACCACCGACGCCGGCGCCGGCTCGTAGCCCAGCGGCCGCCGGCTGAAGCTGCCGGTGCCGTGGGTGACCGAGCGCAGCGCGCTGCCGTAGGTGAGCAGCTCCACCTCGGGCACCTCGGCCCGCACCACGGTCCGGTCGCCGTCCGGGTCGGCGTCGCTGCCGGTGACCCGGGCACGGCGGGCGGAGAGGTCGCTCATGACCGCGCCGACGTACTCGCCCGGCACGGCCACCTCCACCTCGCACCACGGCTCGAGCACCTTGGTGCCGGCCGCGGCGACCGCCTCCCGCAGCGCCAGCGCCCCGGCCGCCTGGAAGGCGGCGTCGGAGGAGTCGACCGAGTGCGCCTTGCCGTCGACGAGGGTGACGTGGACGTCGACGATCGGCCGCTCGCCGGCGACCCCGCGCTCGGCCTGCGCGCGGATGCCCTTCTCCACGCTGCCGTGGAACTGGCTGGGCACCGTGCCCCCGACGATCTTCTGCTCGAAGACGATGCCCGAGCCGGACGGGCCGGGCTCGACCTCCACGACGACGATGGCGTACTGCCCGTGGCCGCCGGACTGCTTGACGTGCCGCCCGGTCACCTTCGCCGACCCGGCGAGCGTCTCCACCATCGGCACCCGCACCGGCACCGTGTTGACGGCGACGCCGTGCCGGCTGCGCAGCCGGTCGAGCAGCACCTCGGCGTGCGCCTCGCCGACGCACCACAGCAGCAGCTGGCCGGTGTCGGCGCGGCGTTCCAGCCGCACCGTCGGGTCCTCGGCGACCAGCCGGGCCAGGGCGGTGGCCAGCCGGTCCTCGTCGGCGCGCGAGGCGGCCTCGACGGCCACCGGCACCTGCGGCACCGGCAGGTCCCACGGCGGCACCAGCCGCGGGTCGTCGGGCGAGGAGAGGGTGTCTCCGGTCTCGGCGGAGGTGAGCCGGGCGACGGCGCAGATGTCGCCGGCCGGGCAGGCGGCGACGGTGCGCAGGGTGGCGCCCAGCGGCGTGGACAGCGCCCCGATCCGCTCGTCGACGTCGTGGTCGGGGTGGCCGCGGTCGGCCATGCCGTGACCGGAGACGTGCACCGGCACGTCGGGGCGCAGCGTGCCGGAGAAGACCCGCACCAGCGAGACCCGGCCCACGTAGGGGTCGGTCGTCGTCTTCACGACCTCGGCCACCAGCGGGCCGTCGGGGTCGCAGGACAGCGCCGGCGCGGGGCCGCCGTCGGGGCGGGTGACCGGCGGGCAGCCGTGCTCCATCGGGCACGGGAAGGCCGACACGAGCAGGTCCAGCAGCTCGGCCACCCCGACGCCGGTGAGCGGCGCCACGGCCAGGACCGGGTGGAAGTGCCCGCGGGCGACCGCTGTCTCCAGGTCGGCGATCAGGTCGGCGACGACGAGCTCCTCGCCGCCCAGGTAGCGGTCCATGAGGGTCTCGTCCTCGGACTCGCCGATGATCCCCTCGATCAGCTCGCCGCGGAGCCGGTCGGCGTCCGGGACCTCCCCGCCGTTCGTCTCGTGGTGCGGCTCGAGCAGCGAGACCAGCCCGGTCGGCGCGCCGTCCGCGCCGCGCTCGACCAGGTGCAGCGGGTAGACCCCCTCCCCCAGCATGAGCTGGCACATGCGGACGGCCTCGTCGACGTCGGCCCGCGGCCGGTCCAGCTGGGTGATGACCACCGCGCGCGGCATGCCGACGGCGGCGCACTCCGCCCAGAGCTGGACCGTCGCGGCGTCGACGCCGTTGACGGCGGACACCACGAACAGGGCCGCGTCGGCGGCGCGCAGCCCCGCCCGGAGCTCGCCGACGAAGTCGGGCGAGCCCGGCGTGTCCAGGATGTTCAGCTTGTGACCGGCGTGCTCCACGGCGGCCACGCCGAGGGACACCGAGCGCTGCTGGCGGACCTCGACCTCCTCGTTGTCGAGGCAGGTCGTGCCCTCCTCGACCCGGCCGGCCCGGGGCAGCGCGCCGGTGGCGACCAGCAGCGCCTCGGCCAGCGTCGTCTTCCCCGCGCCCGCGTGGCCGACCAGGGCCACGTTGCGCACCTGCCGTGCGGGACGCGGCGCCGGCGCCGTCCCGGTGTCCTTCGCCATGTGCCCGCCCCGCTCAGCCGCGCGCGGTCTCGCGGACCACGGCCGCGGTGCCGGACGGGTAGAACAGCCCCGTGTGCCCGTCGGGCGACCACTTCACCAGGTACGGGGGCCCGCCCGCCTCCCCCCGCACCTCGAGCACCTCTCCGGTGCGTTCCGGCTCCCCCTGGTGGGTGGAATGGACGACGATCCGGTCACCGACCCTGGCTTCCACGGCGGCCTCCATTGGCGCGACGGGGCTGTGTTGTGGGTCACAGCCTGCCTCCGCTGCGGGGGCCGATCAAGCCCCCGCGGCGGCCATCGCGCGGACGCCGCGGCGGTGCAGCGCCCACCCGCCGACGACCAGCACGACGCCGAAGGCGAGGAAGCCGAGATCCCACGACAGCGGGCCGCCGAGGTCGTCGCGGACGTGGTGCACGCCCAGGATCTGGTGGTCGACCAGCCCCTCGACGAGGTTGAAGGCGCCCCAGCCGGTGAGCACCAGGCCGATGTGGAAGCTCCAGCTCGGCGCGAGCCGGCCCTGGCGCCAGGCGTGCAGCGTGGCCAGCGAGGCGGCGACGACGAGCAGCCAGGTGGCGGCGTGGAAGAAGCCGTCGGCGAGGGTGTTGTGCTCCAGGCCCTCCAGCGTCGTCGGCGCCTGCCCGGGGACGTCGCTGACCATGTGGTGCCACTGCAGCACCTGGTGCAGCACGATCCCGTCGACGAAGCCGCCCAGCCCGAGCCCGTAGAGCAGGCCGGCGGCCCTCGACGGCATCCGCCGGTCCGTTGCGCGTGACACCGGAACGCCCTACCCGCCCCGGGCGCCGCCGCACCCCGTCCCCGTCGACTTCTGCCGTGGGGGGGGGGGGGGGGGGGGGGGGGGGGGGGGGGGGGGCGGGGGGGGCGCGGGGCGGGGGGGGGGGGCGGGGGGGGGGGGGGGGGGGGGGGGGGGGGGGGGGGGGGGGGGGGGGGG
>NZ_JBJGYO010000059.1:0-2358 GCF_054050035.1 Geodermatophilus sp. SYSU D00815
CGATCCAGTACAGCGCGCCGATCCGGTCGCTGGCGGAGAACTCCGCCAGCGCCCAGCTCTTGCCCGCCTTCTCCTCGCCCTCCAGCAGGATGCACGGCCACGGCACCCGACCGGTCGGCTTGCGCGTTTCCAGGCCCGGAACGGCCATCGCGGTGCACCCCTGCGATCGAACACGTGTACGAAGGTCCTTCGACAGGCTATCCGCTCCGACACCCCGGAGTCCACCGCCGGGGAAGGGGGTGGCGGGTGTCGGTACCGCGGGGGATGATCGAACGCGTGTTCGAGCGGTGATCCGCTCGGGACGCACGGGGCCTTCCCACCCGACCGCACGACCAGGAGCTCGCGATGACCACCGCGCCCACGTCCGCCCACCCGTTCCGCCGGGCCGCCGGCGAGGCCGCGTGGCGCTGCGAGTGCGGGAAGAGCCGGAGCGCCGCGGTGCACCGCGGCGTGGCACCGCCGCCCCGACCCGTGGCGCCGGCCCCGGAGCCCACGGTCACCGTCTCCACCACCCACCTCCCCGCCGGGGAGCCGGTCCTCACCACCGACGTCGTCGGTACCGACTTCGGGCTGCCCCTGGTCCGGCCGACCAGGACCCGGCAGGGCAGCCGTGTCCGCGTCGTCCGCTCGCACTGCAAGGCGCACGGGGGAGTCGTCGTGTGGTTCACCGACGGCACGAAGACCCCGCCGCTGCACGGGCGCACCGCCTGGGTGGTCGCCCGCCCGGAGGCCGGGTCGCCGACGCCGGAGCGCCTCCCCGCCTGAGCGGCGCCAGCTGCGGGACTCACGGCGGCTCACGGCGCGGGCGGGAGCTCCAGGACACAAGTTCGTAACCGCCCCTTGTGGGTGGTGGCCTGGCTCACATAACCTTACGTCGTTGCTTGTAACGTTTCATTCAATCCTCGGATCCACCGCTCGCCCTGCGCCGCCGAACGGTGCGCAGCCACCCCGACCGCCGCCGCGGAGCCCGCGGCGCCGTCCCGAAGGAGAGATGGATGAACCGGACCAGGCGCCGCTCGGCGGCCCTCGTCGTCGGAGCGGCGGTGACCTCGCTGGTCATGTCCGCCTGCGGCGGCGACAGCGGCTCGGACGACGGGTCGATCACCCTGTCGTTCCTGGCCGACAACTCCGAGACCAGCGTGGCCACCGCCGAGGCGCTGGCCGAGGCGTTCATGGAGGAGAACCCCGACATCACCGTCGAGGTGGAGACCCGCCCTCAGGGCGGTGAGGGCGACAACATCGTCAAGACCCGGCTGTCCACCGGGGACATGACCGACCTGTTCATGTACAACTCCGGCTCGCTCTTCCAGGCGCTCAACCCGGAGCAGACCCTCGTGCCGGCGGGGGACGCCGAGTGGGTCGACGACCTCCAGGAGTCCTTCACCACCGCCGTGACCGCGAACGACCAGGTCTACGGCGCACCGTTCGGCCAGTTCATGGGCGGCGCGATCATGTACCACATCCCCACGTACCAGGAGCTGGGGCTCCAGATCCCGCGCACGTGGGACCAGTTCATGGAGAACAACGCCGCCATCCAGGCCGCCGGGAAGGTGCCGGTGATCCAGACCTACGGCGCCGATTCGACCTGGACCTCGCAGCTGTTCGTGCTGGGCGACTTCCACAACGTCGTCCAGGAGGAACCCGACTTCGCCGAGCAGTACACCGCCGGCGAGGCGAAGTTCGCCGACACCCCTGCGGCGCTGGCCGGTTTCCAGCACCTGCAGGAGATCAACGAGGCCGGCTACCTGAACGAGGACTTCGCGTCGGCGACGATGCCCGACGGCATGGCGATGCTGGCCGCCGGTGAAGGCGTCCACTACCCGATCCTCACCTTCGCGCTGGCCACCCTCGAGGCGAACAACCCCGAGGCGCTCAACGACGTCGGTCTGTTCCCGATCCCGGGGACGGACGAGGCGAGCAACGGCCTGACCGTGTGGGCGCCGGGCGCGGTCTACATCCCGGCCACCACCGAGGGGGAGCAGCTGGAAGCGGCACGGCAGTTCCAGGCCTTCATCGCCAGCCCGGCCGGCTGCCAGGCCACGATCGAGGCCACCCCGCCCCAGGGCCCCATGGCCGTCGACGGCTGCGAGCTGCCCGACGACGTCCCGCAGGTGGTCAAGGACATCCAGACCTACGTCGACCAGGAGGGCGCGACGACGCCGGCGCTGGAGTTCGTGTCGCCGATCAAGGGTCCGGCGCTGGAGCAGATCTGCGTGGAGGTCGGCTCGGGGATCCGCTCGGCCGAGGACGGCGCCGCCCTCTACGACGAGGACGCGAAGAAGCAGGCCCAGCAGCTCGGGATCGAGGGCTGGTAATCCGACGATGAGCCCCGGTCGCGGGCCGCCGTCCCGGCGGCCC
>NZ_JBJGYO010000060.1:0-2044 GCF_054050035.1 Geodermatophilus sp. SYSU D00815
AAGCGGCTGATCCGGTCCTGGAACGACTACCTGGCGCTGGGCGGCACCGCGAGCAACACGATCGCGGCCTCGGCCTACGCGCTGTCGCTGATCCCCACCGGCCCACCCCGCTGACCCACCCCGCCGCGGGAGGACCCGAGCCGGTCCTCCACGCGGCCCGCCGAAACGACGGCCACGGTTTCGTCACAAGATGTCACTCCCGGCTCGCGGAGAGTGCTGGTCCCATGAGGTGTACCGGTCTGCGTTGAGTCGTGGACCTCCGCCGAGCTTCCCCGGAGGACCTCTCGTGCGCCGCGTGCTAGCGGGCCTCGTCGCCTTCCTCGTCCTCACCGCGACCCTGATCGTGATCACGGTGGTCGCGGGGCCGGAGGCGGAGCCGATCCCCACCTCGATCGACGAGGTCGAGCTGGGCTCCGTCGACTCCCCGGCCCCCGAGGCGGTGGTCAGCACCGGCGAGGACCCGGCGCCGTCCGAGCCGCCGTCGTCGGGCGCGGCCGCACCCACCTCATCGGCAGCCACCGGCACGGCCGGTACCGACGCTGCCGGTGCCGGGGGTGCGGGTACCGACGACGTCCCGGTGTCGGGCCAGGAGCTGCCCGGCGTGCCGGCGCTCTCCCTCAGCCGCCCCGACACCGACGAGTTCTCCAGCGTGGGCGTCACCTGGGAGCAGGACCCCGACGTCGTCGACGTCCGCGCCCAGATCCGGGTGAAGGGCACCGACGGGCGCTGGGGCGGGTGGACCACGCTCGAGCGCGACGACGTCACCCAGCGGGTCTCGGCCGTCACCGCCGACCACGACGTCCGGGACGGCACGGCCCCCTACTGGACCGGCCCCGCCCGCGGCATCGAGGTGATCGTGCAGGGCGCGGACGGCGCCGCGCCGCGGGACGTCCGCGTCGCGCTGCTCGACCCGGGCAGCAGCCCCGCGGACGCCCTCGACGCCACGGCCACGCCGTCCGACAGCGCGCACGCCGCCGACGGCATGCCGCGGGTGTACACCCGCGCGGAGTGGGGGGCCGACGAGTCGATCCGGTTCTGGGACCCCGAGTACCCGTCGACGATCAAGGCCGCGACGGTGCACCACACCGCCGACAGCAACAACTACACCGCCGAGCAGGTGCCGGCGATCATGCGCTCGATGTACGCCTACCACACGCAGACGCGTGGCTGGGGCGACATCGGCTACAACGTGATCGTCGACAAGTTCGGCCGCATCTTCGAGGGCCGCTTCGGTGGTCTCACCTCCACCGTCGTCGGCGCGCACGCCGGCGGGTTCAACACCTTCACCTTCGGCGTCTCGATGCTCGGCAACTACGACGTCGCGCCGGTGCCCCAGGCCACGATCAACTCCGTCTCGGAGATCATCGCCTGGAAGTTCGGCCTCTACCGCGTCGATCCCCGGGGCACGACCGTCCTCACCTCCGGTGGTGGGGGGACCGCCCGCTACGCCGCCGGGGTGCGCGTCACGCTGCCCACGATCTTCGGCCACCGCGACGTCGGCGCCACGGCGTGCCCGGGCCAGTACGGGTACGCGCGGCTCGGCGACATCCGCACCAACGTCAGCTCGCTGGTGGGCACGGCCGGGCGCACCCTGCTGCGCACCCCGGAGAACTCGACCGTCTACGTGGTCTCGGGGACCATGAAGTACCCGATCGCCGACCTGGCGACGCTCGAGGCGCTCGGTCCCCTGGGGCCGGTCGGCTACGTGGCGTCGTCCTACCTGGCCCAGTTCACCGAGGGGCCCCGGCAGGGCCGTGTCGTGCTGTCGCCGGGTGGTGGGGTGTTCTTCATCGATGCCGGGATCAAGCTGCAGCTGACCTCGTGTGCGCAGGTGGCCGATTTCGGGGCGTCGTGCGCGTCGTTGGTGCGCTGGGAGCAGCCGTTGATCGACGCGTTCGTGACCGGGCCGGTGATGAGCTCGGTGTACCGGACGACGTCGGGCAAGGCGTTCGTGGTCTCCGGTGGGGTCAAGCGGGAGGTGGTCGACGACGCGGCGTTGGCCGCGGCGGGGTGGCCGACGGCGGGGGTGCGGCTGCTGGAGTCG
>NZ_JBJGYO010000061.1:0-1501 GCF_054050035.1 Geodermatophilus sp. SYSU D00815
CGACCGGCAGACCACCATCGCGTCCGCGGTGGAGGAGCAGACCGCCACGACCAACGAGATGAGCCGCTCGGTGCAGGAGGCCGCCGACGGGACGGGTCAGATCGCCGGCAACATCACCGGCGTCTCCACCGCCGCCGACTCCACCACGCAGGCCCTGACCCAGACCCGCACCGCCGTCGACGAGCTCTCCCGCATGGCCGCGGAACTGCGCACCACGGTCGGCACCTTCCGGTACTGACGCCATTCCCTCCGGGGCCGCGCCGAGCACGTCGGCGCGGCCCCGGAGCCATTTCCGGACACCGCTCACCGACTCCGACATGTCGACATGGCGGCAATTACAGGAATGCGACTCCTGGGGCCGGTGCACAGTTCGAGAAGAAATGCCCGACGCGCCGGGAAAATGCTCCGGTCGGTCCTGTTCCGCCCCTTAGCGTTCCGTTTGCCGGGCCGTGCAGCCGCACGGGTCACCCGGCCTCGCCCAGGGAACCAGCGCCGGCGCCGCCGCGAGCCCGAACCACCCGCCCCCCCGCCGCCGCGGCGGCCGCACGAGGAGACGCCATGCCCGACCACCTGACCGACGACCCGGTCGCCGCACCCACCCGCGCTCCCGCGGGCGGCTGGTTCGCCGACCGCCCCGTCGGCATGAAGATCGGCGCGGCCGTCGCCCTGCTCGCGGTCGTGGCGGTCGCCATGACGGTCCTCGCCGTCACCCGGATCCACTCGCTGGAGGCCGCCTCCGGCCGCATCAACGAGAACGTGGTCACGCTCGCCGACCTGGCGAACATCCAGCGCTCCTGGCAGGGCGACCGGTCCCGGTACAACACCTACCCGCTGGCGAACGCCGAGCAGCGGGCCGCCCTCCTGGCGGACCTGGCCGAGCGCCGCACCACCATCGAGGAGCAGCTGGACGCCTACGCGCAGGTGACCGTGAACAAGGAGGCCTTCGAGGTCTTCCGCGGGCACGTGGACGACTACTACGCGGTCGCCGACGGGCAGCTGGTCCCGGCGGCGGACGCGGGCGACCTCGCCACCGCCGCCGCGCTCATCACCGGCCCCCTGCAGGACAGCTCGGACGCCCTCATGGACGAGTACGCCGCGATGCAGGACCGCCGCGTCGCGGCCGGCCAGGCCGACACCGACGACGCGCAGGGGATCGCCTCCTCGGCGGTCCTGACGCTGTGGCTGTCGCTGGGCGTCGGCATCGCGGTGGCCGGGGCGCTCACCGTCGTCGTCGTCCGCCGGATCGTGGCCACGGTGCGCTCGGTGCAGACCTCCGTGGAGGCCCTGGCCCGCGGCGACCTGACGGTCGCCCCGGAGGTGACCGGCCGCGACGAGCTCGGCCGGATGGCGTCGGCCCTGGGCGCCGCCCAGCAGAACCTGCGCACGGTGCTGGGCTCGGTGGCCTCGTCGGCGGACGCGGTGGCGGCGTCGTCGGAGGAGCTCTCGGCGTCCTCGGCGCAGATCTCGGCCTCGGCGGAGGAGACCTCGGCGCAGTCCGGTG
>NZ_JBJGYO010000062.1:0-1079 GCF_054050035.1 Geodermatophilus sp. SYSU D00815
TGTTCTGTCCCACGAGGTCGTTGACAGTGATGCGGCTGATCGGGGTCCGGCCGCCGATCGCGGTGTGGCTGCGGTGATGGTTGTAGGCGTGCAGCCAGCCGGGCAAGGCTGCGGCGCGTTCTGAGCCGGAGCCGAACAGTTGGGCGTAGGCCCATTCCTCGAGCAGCGTGCGGTTGAAGCGTTCGGCCTTGCCGTTGGTCTGCGGGCGGTAGCGGCGGGTGAAGCGGGACTCGGCGCCGATGTCGGCCAGCGCCTGACGCCAGGCCGAACTGCGGCGATAGGCCATCGCGTTGTCGGTCATCACGCGCTCGATGCGGCCGATGCCGTGGTCGGCGAACCAGGCCGCGGCTCGTCGCAGGAAGCCGGCGCAGGTCTCGGCGCGCTCGTCGGGATGGATCTCGGCGTAGGCCAGGCGGGTGTGGTCATCGATCGCGCAGTGCACGAACTCGTAGCCGACCCGCGGTGCGCTGCGAGCCAGGGCGCGTTGGCGACTGTCTCGGCCGTGCGCTCGCCAGCCGCCACCGTCTCGCAGTCGGCCGAGCTTCTTCACGTCGACATGCACCAGCTCGCCGGGCCGGGCGCGCTCGTAGCGGCGGATCGGCTCACCGCTGGGCCGGTCCAGCCAGGCCAGCCGTGGCATCCGATGCCGCACCAGGACCCGGTGCACGGTCGATGGATGCAGCCCGAGGATGCCGGCGATCCGCGCCGGCCCCAGCCGCCGGTCGCGGCGCAGCGCCAGGATCGCGGCCTCCACCTCCGGCGTCGTCCGCCCCGGTGAGTGCCGCGGCCGCGAGGATCGATCCCGCAGGCCAGCGAGGCCCTCGGCGCGGTAGCGGGCCAGCCACTTGTATCCGGTGGCGCGGGAGATGCCCAGTTCCGCGGCGACGTGGGCCACCGGCCGCCGCTGGCGCAGCACTCGGGTGACCAGCAGAAGACGGCCGTGCACGGTCAGACGGGCATTAGCGTGGGACAACGAGACCTCCGGGCGGTCGGTGAGGCGTCAGCACCCACACCTTCGCTCGGAGGTCTCCTTGTTCGCTCAGCCTCCTACGCCGTCAACAACGTCCGTGGTCACTACA
>NZ_JBJGYO010000063.1:0-1028 GCF_054050035.1 Geodermatophilus sp. SYSU D00815
CTAGGGAGTGTCTGGCGGATCATGGAATCCACGTGAGTAGCGCGGCGAGGTGGAGCGCGCCGGCGTAGTTGCGGGCGTGCTTGTCGTAGCGGGTGGCCAGGCCGCGCCACTGTTTGGCCTGGCAGAAGCCGCGTTCGACGACGTTGCGGCGTGCGTAGCGGGCCTTGTCGAAGCCGACCGGGCGGCCGCCGGCCGAGCCCTTGCGGCGCCGGTTGGCGGCCTGGTCGGCCGGCTGAGCGATGGTGTGGGAGATGCCGCGACGGCGCAGCAGCGCCCGGTTGGCCCGAGAGCTGTAGCCCTTGTCGGCGACCAAGTAGTCCGGGCAGGTCCGCGGCCGCCCCGGTCCGACCCGAGCGACGCTCAATGCCGCCAGGAGCGGGGCGAACATGCTGGTGTCGTTGACGTTGCCGGCGGTCAGCAGCACCACCAGCGCCCGTCCGCGGCCGTCGGTGAGCGCGTGCACCTTGGTCGTCAGCCCGCCGCGGGAACGGCCGATCGCGTGATCGGTCGGCTCGGCCACCGCCGGTTCCTCGCGGCAATCAGTGGCGGTCGGTTGATCGTCCGGGGCGCCGGCCATCCTCCTGGTCGTCGTCGGCGTCGCCGCGCACGGTCGAAGCGTTCCCACCGACCCGTCGGGCGCTGGCGCCGTGCTGATGCACCCGCACCAGCGTGGAATCGGCCGCCACCAGCCAGTCGAGCTCACCCGCGGCGTCGGCGTCGGCCTGAGCCCGAGCCAGCAACTTGGCCCACGTGCCATCGGAGCTCCACCGGGTCAACCGCTCATAGGCGGTCTGCCACGGCCCGAACTGCTCGGGCACCTCCCGCCACGGTGAGCCGGTGCGGTACTTCCAGGCGATCGCCTCGATCACCTGCCGGTGATCGCGCCACCGCCCGCCACGCCGACCGGCCGAGGACGGCAGCAACGGCTCCATCCACGCCCACGCCTCATCGGAGACCACCGCTCGATGCTGTCGCATCGCCCGGAGCCTGCCGATCCGGACCGCCAAGATCCGTCAGACACGCCCTAG
>NZ_JBJGYO010000064.1:0-759 GCF_054050035.1 Geodermatophilus sp. SYSU D00815
GGGTGGGTCAGCGGGGTGGGCCGGTGGGGATCAGCGACAGCGCGTAGGCCGAGGCCGCGATCGTGTTGCTCGCGGTGCCGCCCAGCGCCAGGTAGTCGTTCCAGGACCGGATCAGCCGCTTCACCCCGCCCTCGACGTGGTAGATCCCGCCCCCGGCATCGCGCAGGAACCGGTCCAGCGGCACCGCCGCCCGCGGCAGGTTCGCGCACGCCGCCGCCTCCAGCGGCGTGAACGCCAACCGGTACTCCGCCGCCACCGCCGCCGGCACCTCGTACAACTTCCCGCCCAACCCCAGGAAACGCACCCCGCCGCAGTCCACCGCCGTGCCGATCGGCGCCGAGCGGACGGCGTAGGCATCGAGGTCGGCATCGGCCACCCGCACCAGCCGCAACGCCCCCAGCTCCCCGGTCGTGGCGAACGACAGCACCGGCACCAGCTCGCTGCGCCCGTTGACGAAGTACACCGCCGCGCTGCGCGGCGCCACCACCAGCGACCCCGGCCCCAGCATCGCCGGCCCCACCGGCAGCAGATCCACCAACCGCTGATCCACCGTCACGATCGACGGCGCCCCCCCGGCCAGCGCCACCAGGTCCGCCCACGACGACACCGCCCGCCGCGCACCCCCGGCCAGCGCGTACACCCCCGCGCCCTGCGAGCCCTTCACGAACGTCCCGGCCGCCAACGACCCGTCCTCGGGCAACGCCGCCAGCACCGCCGCCGGCACCTCCGGCACCGACCCCGGCAGCATCGAGGCATCGG
>NZ_JBJGYO010000065.1:0-752 GCF_054050035.1 Geodermatophilus sp. SYSU D00815
AGCGCGTCGAAGACGAGCCATTCGAGCAGCCGGCCGGTGGCGTTGCGGTCGGTGATCTCCTTGGCCGGGTCGTCGTTGGGCTTGATCCCCACGTGCACGCTGCGGGCGCCGACCAGCAGCGGTCGGTGGCCGCGGCGCAGCCGCAGCCACACGCTGGCCGCGTAGGGGAACTCCCGGTGGGTCTGCACCGACCAGGTCTTGCGGCCCTCGATCGGCCGGCCCTGGGCGTCGACCTCGGTGACCTCCTTGCCGCGGGCGGTGACCACCACGATCCCGGGGAAGGTGAGCAGCTCGGTCTGCAGCTTGCGCCAGCGCGCGCCGGCGTCGTTCCACAGGTTCTGGGTGATGGTGATCTCGGCGTGCGGATCGCGCTTGAGCAGCTCGCGGTTGCGCGCCGAGCGCGCCGCCCGCTCGCTGGCCCAGTCCTTGAGCCCGTCCCAGATCGCCGAGCCGGTGTCGATGGCCAGCACCACCGGCGCCTCGCCGGCGTCGGTGGCCCGGCGGGCCTCGGCCTTGACCGCCTGCACCGCGGCCAGCACCGCGGCGTAGGAGCCGTCGTGCTCGACCAGCTGGTAGCGGGCGCCGGGGATGGCGCCGTACTCGTCGCCGGCGCCCTCGTTCAGGTCGATCCAGTACAGCGCGCCGATCCGGTCGCTGGCGGAGAACTCCGCCAGCGCCCAGCTCTTGCCCGCCTTCTCCTCGCCCTCCAGCAGGATGCACGGCCACGGCACCCGACCGGTCGGCTTGCGCGT
>NZ_JBJGYO010000066.1:0-523 GCF_054050035.1 Geodermatophilus sp. SYSU D00815
ACGGGCATTAGCGTGGGACAACGAGACCTCCGGGCGGTCGGTGAGGCGTCAGCACCCACACCTTCGCTCGGAGGTCTCCTTGTTCGCTCAGCCTCCTACGCCGTCAACAACGTCCGTGGTCACTACAGCTAGGCGACGCCGCCGCGCGCCCTGGTGACGTCTTCGGTGCCGCCGACGTGCCGGGCCGTGATCACCGCCCGCACCAGCGCGGTCAGCCGCGTCGTGGCCACGTGCTGCACGGGCCGGCCGAAGCGGGCGGCGATCTCGTCGGCGGTCACCCCCAGCGCCTCCAGGGCCGAGAGCGCACCGCGACGGGCCGGGGTCACCCGGCGCTCCTGCGGGCTGTCGGGGGTGGGCGAGGGGACCAGCAGGGGGTCCGCGGCCGGGGTGCACCCCAGCGCGTCGAAGACGAGCCATTCGAGCAGCCGGCCGGTGGCGTTGCGGTCGGTGATCTCCTTGGCCGGGTCGTCGTTGGGCTTGATCCCCACGTGCACGCTGCGGGCGCCGACCAGCAGCGGTCGGT
>NZ_JBJGYO010000067.1:0-522 GCF_054050035.1 Geodermatophilus sp. SYSU D00815
CCGGACGACGTCGGGCAAGGCGTTCGTGGTCTCCGGTGGGGTCAAGCGGGAGGTGGTCGACGACGCGGCGTTGGCCGCGGCGGGGTGGCCGACGGCGGGGGTGCGGCTGCTGGAGTCGGGGCTGGGCTACCTGCCCTACGGGGTGCCGATCACCCGGGACGGGGTGGTGTTGCGCAACCGGTCGACCGGGGCGGTGACGGTGGCCGCCGGGGGCGGGTTCACCACGGTGGACGAGCCGGTGCGGGCGGCGACGGCGCTGGCGTCGTGGCCGGTGCGGGAGCTGGACGCGGCGTCGCTGGCGCGGTTGACGATCGGGTCGGTGGCCGGGCCGTTGTGGGCCGAGCCGGGGTCGGGGCGGGTGTTCCTGCTGACCGAGCGCGGCCGGGTGCTGGTGACCGATGCCTCGATGCTGCCGGGGTCGGTGCCGGAGGTGCCGGCGGCGGTGCTGGCGGCGTTGCCCGAGGACGGGTCGTTGGCGGCCGGGACGTTCGTGAAGGGCTCGCAGGGCGCGGGGGTGTACGC